>NZ_JBEWLY010000019.1:0-324426 GCF_040534015.1 Novosphingobium kalidii | reverse complement strand
TGGTTCTTGTCGCTCGCCGACGCCCGGACCAAAATTGAGGCTTGGCGGAGAGACTACAATGAGAGCCGTCCTCACACATCGCTTGGCTGGCTGACCCCGGTAGAATATGCTGCTGCTACGGCTGCCCAGGCGGCCGAATGAATGCCGGATACCCAAGCTTAGGCTGGATGAGAAACCGGGGGACCCTCAGTCCTTCTTGTGCTCGCTGCTTGAAGCTGCGCTTTTAACAATCACTCCCGCTGCGATCCGGTCCGCTGAGGAGAGAGGCGCCTCTTGAGCAGCCAGGCTCAAGAACCTCAAGAATGATGTGGAGCGGCCGCTCGCCGCGATCCTGACGTTCAACACAGTGGCCCACAACATGGGTGCGGCCGGAGCTGGTGCCCAATACGCCAGGCTGTAAGGCGATGGTAGTGAGGCGGTGTTCGCAGCTTTTCTGACTGTCGCGGTTCTCGTCGGGACCGAGATCATCCCGAAAACGATCGGCGCTCGGTATGCTGCCGAGCCTCGCGCCCTTCGTCGCTGGCTTGCTGCCCATATTGATCACCGCGCTCGGGCCGATCGTCTGGGCGTCGCGGCAATTTACCAAGCTGATCACACTGGGCAAGCCTGCTGATCTCCCTCACCATCGTGAGGAATTGCTCGCGCTCACAAGCCCGGGCCAGGCCTCTGGGCAACTTGAGAATAGCGAAGCGCGCTTCATGAAGAACATGCTGCAACTTTACGCAGTCAGGGCTTCGGACATTATGACGCCGCGAACAGTTGTCTTTAGCCTGCCTCTGCAATCGCCGCTGGCCGAGTTCGCTCGGGCCATTGGGGACGTGCCCTACACGCGAATACCGCTCTTCGACGGCAAGCGGGACAACATTCAGGGTTTCGTCGTGAAGCATGAAGTGCTTGCCCGTTCGCATGCAGACGAAGATCTTGCGAAATTTATGCGCAGGTGTCTGCGGGCCTGTCCGTCGACAAGCTATTCCGTCGTATGATTTCCGACCGACACCAGATCGTTGCGGTGGTGGACGAGTATGGGACGTTTGTCGGGTTGGTAAGCCTCGAAGATGTCCTGGAGACTATTTTCGGCTTCGAGATCGTCGATGAACTGGACGAGGTGACGGACTTGCAGGAGTATGCGCGAGAACTCGCCAAGCGCCGGTCGTCTGCTACGCGGGGCCCGGGATGATGCATCCAAGTTCACGCGGTGTGGACTACGGAGAGAGACGCTGCCTCTCCGAAAAATGTCGGTCAGTCGCTGCTGGTTCGGCCGGCTGAAGCGCTTCACGCCTACTGTTCAAGCCGGGAGAGCGTGAGTCAATCGACCGATTTCTGAGTAGCTCACCGTCATATATGCGGCCAACATTTGAAAGATCAATGAACGGGAAATTGCAAGCAGCCGGCGATCACTGACTGCTCGGCACGCGTCGAGAAGTTGAGAAAGTTGCCGTTCAGGGCAGGGGCGATGGGCTGCAGAAATTGGCCAAAACGGCGCGATGGTCCGAGCCGTTGTCGGGCAAGATTTCGAATGACGTAAGCTGAAGTTGTCCCTTCAGCATGAGCTGGTCCAGAGGCCATCCAAGAAGACGCAAGTCGGCGGGAAAAGTCGGATAGGTTCCCCGGCCGATCCGCGGATCGCGCCAGTCCCCCATATCCCGAAACTTAGTAGTCGTACGGGACCAGGGCACATCGTTGAAGTCGCCCATCACGAACGCATGAGGGAGCCGGTCCGGCGTCTGGACGCCCGCATTGACGATGTTTTCGTCCCGCAACTCGGTGTTCCAATCGGGTAATGGCGGCTTCGGGTGGAGACCGATAAATTCAATTGGCAGCGAGCCTTTCGGTTGCAGCGTGGCATACAGCGTCGGCGTGTCGCGATAGGTATTCTCGACGACATTCGACTTGAGCACCGGCAGGCGCGTCGCAAAGACAAGCCCGAAGGCCTCGGGCTGTGAATGGGTCTGCACATGATCATATTCGGCCAAGACTGGCTTGAGAGAGTCGATCCAGGGCTGATCTGTCTCCATCATAAACAGCAGATCGGGATCGTAGCGGCGCAGCTGGTCTGCCAGCTTCGCATATTGCTTGTTCGCGACCTTCACATTGACGGACATGGCTGAAAAGCATCCGGGCTCGCTGGGGGACTGCGGAGCTTCGACAAGCTCTATCTCTGTCGCCGCGGCCGCCGAATAGGGCCATATACGCCAGATACTGATGCCAATCACGAGGGCGAACATGGCGACCGTAGCCCAGCGCCAACGCGAACCAACGAAAATGGCTACGAGCAGAAGGAGCGCAGCCGCGTAAGCCAGCGGCTCCCGCACGAGGTCCACCGTTCTCACAAACCATTTGTCGTTCGGAATGAGCGAGATAAGAACGATGATGAGCAGCAGTGCTGCTGTGCCGAACAGACCAACGGCGAATTTTTTCACAAGTTGTCCTTGGCTCGTTATGCTTCGGTTCCAGAAAGGGTGTTCGGAGAAACTTGTATAGTTTGCCGCCGGATCACGAGAGGCTCCTGCTGTGATTGCAAGGGCCTCTCTGCTGAATCAGGAGGAATGCCGACTGGGTTTTCCGACGATCATCACTCCATCTCGTCGGCTACTTCGTTGATGGCATCGGCCCGTTCATCGCCAATGTCGTCGATACGCTCCGCCCGCGCATTGAGGGCGTCCTCCCGGGCATCAGTCGGTGCTTCATCTGCAAGTTCTTCAAGAGCAGCCGCGCGCTTATCCCCATAGGGTTCTACAGCGTCGGCGCGCTCTTCAAGTGCATCTCCGGTCTCCTCGACTGCGCTATCCTCGCCGCAAGCAGTGAGTGCAAACGCAGGAATGGCGGCTAGCATAATGATCTTCTTCATAAAGGTTTTCCCTTTTTTGAGGCGCTCCTCGCGCCGAGCTTACCTTTCCCAACAGATGAATAAACGGTGGGTTCCGATCCTTTACGAGGGTGTGGGTTACCCGCTGGAGCCCCCCGCCGCATGCCGACTGGCTACTCCTGCCCAACCCAGAGCAGGTGCTTTCTGCTCGCAGGGCGAGAGTTGGGGCGATAGGTCGCGCCGCTCAGGTGCCCTATGCTTGGGCATATCGCCGATCGGGGCGCACTATGAGCTACACTTCGGCCTGGAAGAGCGCCATGTGCCGGAGCACACGGCGACGCTGCAGGCCTCCCGCAAGGGCACCGGTCGTAACCCCGACCGTGCTGATGAAAACGGAGATTCGCAGGAGGTCCAGGAATCCGACCTGCTGTTCATCTAGAGTTGGCCAGGTGGAGATGAGATCTGACGGGAAGACCCAAAGCTCGATCGCCAGCGACAGCAGAGCGACCATTGCAAACAGCCCAAGAACCGCGAGCAGCATACTGGAAAAGATCACCACATTGGCAACCGCAAGGTGCTCCGGGATGACCCGGCTTTCCTTGCGAGGAAGGAACAGTTTTTGCGCAAAGCAGAGGTAGCAGGCGGCCACTAGAATGCTGATGGCGGCGTACGCCCATGCAGTCGCGTCTGTCATCCCGAGTCCGGCGTCCCAGAACTCTGCACTGAAGACCAGGATAAAGACCGGCGCTACGGCCGCAGTGGCAAGGCCGGGCATTCTGAGCGGCAGGAGCGGTGCACGATTGCGACCCAGAGCATTGCTGATCAGCCTGGGGTGGCGCAGGGCGGCGCACCCATGGATCCACAGGTCGTGAAGCGGGCCCGAAGCTGTATGTTCGCGCTCGAGAAAGCCCGCAGCGAGGCGCTCCAGGGCGGCCGGTTCATGAAAGGCCGGTGCCGAAACGCGGTCCGGATCGTATTTGAACGGCGCCAGCGCTCCGGACGGTGCGGGATCAGGATCAGCGCCCAACCCCTGCCCGATAAGGTGGAGGAGGAGCGCGGCAGCGTTCCAGCGGATTGCAGGTGAGGCCAACGGCATATGCCCTGCACCTTCTCGACCGCGCAACCGATCGGTGGAAAGGACCACCGTCCTGGCGAGAGGTGAGACAAGTCCGAACACGATCCGTTCTCGGCGAGAAATGAGCGCCACGTCGGTCAAGATGATGACGAGGTCGAATGATCCCTCGACCACCCGCAGACTTGCTTCTCCGACGAAATCGCCAGAATGACGCCGCTCATTTGAACTCAGCCGGATGGGTTCGCCGAACTCAAATTGCCATGGCCGGCGGGTCGCCTCCTCCAGCCGAGGCTGGACATCCCGAACAAGCTGCCGCGCCAGCTCCAAGAGCGCCTCATCCGACGAACTTCGCGCGTGCGAAACCACGAAACCGACCCGGAGCGAGGCATCGCTCATCTATCTTGATTCCCGCTCGTCATTCGTAACCCATAGACGATTTGGCTCCCATGCCCATCACAGCCGCATAGGATGGCCGATTTCAGGCGACCCAAACGGGCGTTGTCGCAGAAGCGGGGCGTTGCATTGGAGCAGATCTCTCTAATCGGCTACTTTATCAACTGCACCGTGCCTGCCGGAAGCTGAGAGTTGATTGCGGATGACCGCTTCTTCCAACATAAGGCACTTGATGGTTCACGCGGGAACGACGGCTCTGTCCCACGCGCTGCAAGATGGGTTCAGATTTCGGTGTTCTCGGCGAGGGCGAGCGCACCTTCCACATCGATCCCGAGATAGCGCACCGTATTTTCGATCTTGCTGTGACCGAGAAGGATTTGGACGGCGCGTAGGTTACCGGTTGCCCTGTAGATGATTGATGCCTTTGTCCGACGGAGCGAGTGAGTGCCATACTCGCTGCGCATCAGACGACCCCCGTCACCCATTCATCGACAAGCCGGGCATACTGGCGGGCGCTGATATGCCCGTTGTGATCAATGCGGCTCGGAAAGACGTAATCGTTCACCGTACCACCCCGGCATTCAAGCCATGCCAACAGGCTGGTCCGTGCGTCAGGAAGCAGTTCGAACTGAACCGGTCGACCTGTTTTCTGTTGCATCACGATTGCGCGTGTTCGGATCTGGCCGCCGCTGACCAGGTCGCCAATTTTCATCCGGACGACGTTGCAGCCACGCAACTTGCTGTCGATCGCGAGATCGAACAGCGCCCGATCCCGCAAGCGGCGGCGCTGACTAAGGTAAAATCGGATCTCCCATATTTGCTTCGGTGTCAGCGCGCGCTTTGCGCCGGCGGTCCTTCCAGCATTCAGACCTGACGCTTGGCAGCAGTGGGTTCGGTTTCGGGCATCTCCATGATCCTTCTCCAGTGGCCATGTTGGGCATCTGCAGAACGCTTGCCGACGAGGAGTTGGCGGAGTGTCCTTGGGACTCATGCCGACTCAGAGAACGACGTTCGCGTGTGTTAACCAAAACGTCCGCTGCTGACATGAGCAGCCGTTCGGGATTGCTGAATTTGCTCGTCAGCAAGCGCGATTCTTTGCCGTTCGTCGTTCAAAGGCACTCGCGTGCAACGGGACATACGTCGCTGCTTGCTCTTGGGCAAAGATGAGGCCGCGCAGTCGCTTGCATGGGCGGGAGCGGAATTCGTGCTTTCATCCTTGCCATGCATCGGATGGGCGGGTCTTAAGAGCACATGCCCCCCGTTACCCTTGATATTGCGCTCCTTGTCCTGGGCGTCCTGCTGCTTGCCACCGTATTCGCAGGATCACTGTCGAGCCGATTTGGCCTACCAGCCCTTATCGGTTTTCTCGGGCTTGGAATGCTTGTCGGCGTGGACGGGCCAGGGGGCATTGGTTTTGATGATTACGCTCTGACGCAAGGGATCGGCGTTGCCTGCCTGATCTTCATCCTCTTCTCGGGGGGACTGGACACCGACGGGCGAGATGCGCGCCGGGTTGCAGCTCCAGCACTGGTGCTTGCTACGTTCGGCGTAATGCTGAGCGCGGGGATGATGGGCGTCGCCTCGCATCTCATCATCGGCTTAGAACCATTTCAGGCGTTTTTGCTGGGCGCGGTGGTTGCCTCGACGGACGCAGCGGCAGTTTTTGCCATTCTGCGATCGAGCGGCCTGGACCTTCACGGGGAGGTGCCAGCACTCATCGAGGTGGAGTCGGGATCCAACGATCCGATGGCCATCTTCCTTGTTGGTGCCGCCTTGCTGTTCATAGCTACGCCCAGCTCATCGCCTCTCGCACTTGTGCCAGACTTCGCTGTCCAGATGACGATGGGCCTGCTGGTCGGAGCAGCAGCGGGATACTCGCTGCCGGAAGTTCTGAAGCGCTCCAGTTTCCGCCACGGTGGGCTAGCGTTCGTGATCTCGATCGCCGGCGCGCTGATTGCCTATGGTCTCGCCGAACTATTCGGAGGCAATGGCTTTCTTGCTGTCTACATCGCCGGTCTGGTGGCGGGGAACCGAGCCTATTCCGCCAAGAAGATCGTCTCGACTTTTCAGGACGGCATGGCGTGGCTCGCGCAAGTAGCCATGTTCCTCACCCTCGGCCTGCTGGTGGCGCCTTCGAACCTGGTAGACGTGATCGGACCAGGTCTCGCCATCGCGTTTGTCCTGATATTCATCGCACGGCCCCTGAGCGTCTTCATCTGCCTTGCCCCGTTTCGCCGCTTCAACTGGCGAGCGAAGCTGTTCGTCTCTTGGGCGGGGCTTCGAGGCGCAGTACCGATCGTGCTAGCGACATTCCCCATGGTTGCCGGTGTTCCCGGAGCGTTCACCATTTTCAACATCGTCTTCTTCGTCGTATTGATATCAAGTACCATCCAGGGGCCGAGCATCAACTGGGTGGCCGGGCGCCTCAAAATGGCTTCCCTGGAAGAGTGTCCGAGCGGAATAGACGCTCCCGATCGGAAGGAATGGAGTTGAGCATACGCCTGGAGAAGCGCATCCCGCCACGAGCGGCAATCATGCCGCTGCTCCTGATCAGCTGCATTGGCTGCAGTAAGAGCGCGGAAGAGACCGAGCTCGTTCGGTTCGCATTGAACGGCATCTCCTTCGAAGTGCCTTCCCGCATGATCCGCTCTGATCGGTACAAAGCGCCTGGCTTCGTTCGTATCAACGATCCAGACGGTCCGATCGAGATCGCCGCTCCCGCTACTCTGGTGCGCCGCTTTGCTGCAAATGTCACTTGCCCTCGAGGCTCCTGAAAGCCGCCCGTCCGCAATCCACAAGCCTTCCCCTACACCAGCCCGCATCGAGTTCGTCCGCAATGGCCGCTCTCGGCAGGAGCGGTCGTTCCCTGCTTGCGGCCGGAAAGACCGAGATGTCCCAAGGCTGGCCGATCATACTGTCCATTCACCTGTAAACGAACACTGGTTACAGGAGCGATGGGAAAACGAGCTTCTGCTACGCATTATACACGCAAGCCAGTGGGATGATGTTGATCTATGGGCGCACGGGCTCACCGTTCGCAACCGAGCTCCTAAATGCTGCAGAGCACGAAGCCGCCGCGCGGCATTGGTGTTGGTGGTGAGGTAGCGCTTCTGCGAAGAGGTTTGGCAGGGCTGAGATATCAGCGGACGATGGAGATCCTTCAGCAAGAGGAACTCCATCATGGCGACTCTCCCGATCGAACGGCCTGTTTCCCCACTGCGTCAGCGCATGCTCGAGACATGACGACGCGCGCGATGAGGTCGCGCACGACTATGTCCGCCACGTTCGCGCCTTCGCGGCCTTCCTGCGACGGTAGCCCGACACCGCGACGGCGGAGGACGTCCGGCGGTTTCAGCTTCACCAGCGCGAGCACGGTGTTGGGGAGTCCGTCATCAACGGCTCCGTATCGGCGTTGCGCTTACTGTTCGATGTGACGCTTGCGCGACCCGACCTCTCGCGGCGCCTGGTGCTGGCGCATCGACCCAGGAAGTTGCCTGACGTGCTGAGCGTCGAGGAGGTGGCAAAGCTGCTCAAGGCGGCACCGGGCATCAAGTACCGGGCGGCGCTCGGCGTCGCCTATGGTGCGGGGTTGCGTGTGTCGGAAGTGGCGCACCTCAAGGCCGACGATATCGACAGCAAGCGGATGCTGATCCGCATCGAGGAGGGTAAGGGGCGCAAGGACCGCAATGCAATGCTCTCGCCCCAGCTGCTCGAGTTGCTGCGACTGTGGTGGCGTGAGGGCAAGCGGCGTAGCGGCCTGTTGCCACATGGCTGGCTGTTCCTGGACGCAGTTACACCGACCCGATCTCGACCCGACAGTTGCATCGAGCCGTCTGCGAAGCGGCCGAGGCGGCAGGCATCCGCAAGCGCGTCAGCCCGCACACGCTGCGGCACAGTTTTGCCACGCACCTGCTCGAGCAGGATGTCGACATCCGCGTGATTCAGGTCCTGCTCGGCCACAGCAAGCTCGAGACGACGGCGCTCTACACCAAGGTCGCGACCTGCACGATCCATGCGGTAACCGGTCCGCTCGACCGGCTGATGGCACTGATGCAAGGCCAAGCATGACCAGGGCCGCCGGCTGAGGGCGGTGCGCACCTCACTCGAGGTCGCCGACATCTTCCGCAGAGCCGGTCCTGCCTACCGGGCGTCCCACGCAGGGCATCTGAGCCTACACCAGCTCAAGGTCATGTCGGCGATCGAGCATTGTCGCACCGCTGCGCTCGGCGGCCACGCCGAGGCCTGCTCCGACTGCGGCCACTGGCGGGTTGCCTTATAACTCCTGTCGCAACCGGCATTGTCCGCGGTGCCAGGGCGCCGCCGCGCGCACCTGGCTCGAGGCGCGCGAAGCCGATCTGCTGCCGGTCGGCTACTTCCACGTCGTATTCACGCTACCCGCCGCGGTTGCCGGCAATCGCCTACCACAACAAGGCCGCGCTCTATGGCCTGCTGTTCAAGGCTGCCTCCGATACGATGATGACGATCGCGGCGAACCCCAAGCACCTGGGTGCCCGCATCGGCATCACCGCCGTGCTTCACACGTGGGGCTCGGCGATGATGCATCATCCGCACATCCACATGATCGTGCCGGGCGGCGGCATCGCCCGCGATGGCTCGCGTTGGATATCGTCGCGTCCGGCGTTCCTGCTGCCGGTGCGGGTCCTGGGCAAGCTATTCCGCCGTCTGTTCCTGGCCGGACTGCTGCACTATACGGTGCCGGCCGTCTCGGCTTCTACGGCAGCATGGAGCACCTTGCCGATCGACGCGCCTTCCTGCGCCATCTCTCCCCGGTGAGGAAGAAGAGCTGGGTCGTCTATGCCAAGCCGCCGTTTGCCGGACCTGAGGCCGTCCTCGCCTATCTGTCGCGCTACACGCACCGGGTTGCGATCTCGAACAGTCGCTTCCTGCGCATCGACGACGCCGGGATCACTTTCCGCTACAAGAACTATCGTCTCCACGGTGCCGACCGGCAGCAGGTCATGACGTTAAGTGCCGACGAGTTCATTCGCCGCTTCCTACTGCACGTCCTGCCCACGGGCTTTCACGGCATCCGTCATTACGGCCTGCTCGCCAGCTCCGCCGTGTGCGACCGGGCGAAATGACGGCTGTACCTACTCGCCTTCCAGCCTTCGGCAACTGGACCGCCGATCCTCGCACGCGCTCGAGATCGGGGCGAAAACCACTTTCCCCATAGCTACCGTTTGCGGCCCGCGGGCTTCCTGTCTTGGAAGATATCGTACACCTTACGGTGCCCGATTTCCTTCACAAGCGTCGACTGGATATCGCGGCGGACTTGGGGCTCGCCTCGTCCGTGATGAACCGGAGTGCGGCGGCATCAAGCCCTTGAGTGTTCGGAATTCTGGGACAGGTAATTTTTCTCTTTGTTTGTAGGGAATCGTTCCCTACGCCTTGGTGATGCCTCTCGCAGCCTCTTTTGTCCAAGCACGTTACACCCGCCAGCAGATCGCTGATATCGTCGGTATCCCAAGCGATCTGCTGGCGTACTGGAGCAAGGAAGGTCTGCTCGTAGCCGCAGAGGGTGAGGGCCTTGGCAAAGGCAAGCACCGGCTGTTCGGCTTCGAGGCAATTCACATTGCGGCGGTGCTGAAGGAGCTGGGACGCTATGGCGTGCAAACCAGCGGCCTCAAGCAGATGGCAACCTTGCTCTGGTCAGTCGTGAGATTTTGTTCGCTTCATCCGGACGTGACCGAGAGCGTGCGGCATAGCGCAGCGGCATTGCATCGGGCGAAGGCGCGCTATCCATCCCGTTCTTCGCTTGCGGCGGACGCGAAGGCGCCAGCGTCTGACTACAGCTGCTTTGAAGACTGGCTCGAAGATCGTGGCCCGATCAGCGACAAGGCACGCGAGATCGCGCCTTGGTTCGACGAAATGGCGGACCTGTCTTTTGCGCTCTACCTCGATCTTTTCAGCGAAGCCATTTTCCACGAGCTCGACACACGCTGGATATTTACCCACTCAGGCGACGACCTGATCGCGGTGCCGGAAGATCTTCCGCTTGAGTCAATCAATCCGGAGAATTTGCGAAGCTACATCACTATTAATCTGTCTCTGATCATCAAGCCGCTTTGGAATCCCTAACTGGGGACTGCGACGAAAACGGGCCGGGCGATGCGCCAACATCGTCCCGGCCCTACCACTATCGATCCTGGAGGAACCTATGGCTCAGACGCCAAATAGCATACATGATGCCAAACAACAGCCCACGTGCGAGATGTACGTTTTCGGCGGACGTGCCCCGATGGCAATCCTTCGCCTTCCGGCCGTCAAAGCGCGCACCGGATTGAGCCGAGCGACGATCTACCGCAAGATTCAAAGTGCCGACTTTCCGCGGCCACATCAGTTGAGCCGGCGGGCCGTGGGGTGGCTGGAATCCGACATTGAAGCTGGGATTGCTACTTGCATCGCAGGAGGCGCAAATAACCGCTAAAATCGGGAGCATCGGTGGGGGCATTGATGCGGCAGGGATAGGTTATAGTGTCTATCTATCATATAGTTATAAGGTAGGCCGTAGATCCGAGCCGTTCAGTGCGTAGCAGGCGGAAATCGTCTCCACTTGCGCGGCAATCGGGATCGTAGCCGGCGGGACCGGCGACGACTGGCTGACCGTAGGCACCGTCTACGCCCTCCAGGGCGCACAACGTCCGCTCATCAGCAGTCTATTCCAAACACGCCGACGGCAACCTCATCGAGCAGTCGGCGGGCCTGCTCAACGTCGCGGTGTCGCGTGCGATGAACAGCTTCCTGCTGTTCGGCGAAATGGACGTGATGGCAGCGTCGTTGTCGGGCACGCCACCGGGGGCGGCTGGCGGCGGTGCTGTGCACCGATCTGGCAAACGCTCTGATCTTCGCGCCGGTGCCCCGCCGCGACCTCGCCAAAGCGGGCGTTCGCCTCCGGGAGCGAAAGTGGATTGGCCCGCGAAGCCAAACGCTATGCCGGCTGAACTCCGCGGCGAAGTGCTTCGTTCATCTCGCCGATAGGCATGGGCATCGCCATCAGGAAGCCTTGAAGTGAATTGCAGCCGATTCCTGCAAGGAAACGCCGCTGTTCGATGGTCTCGACACCTTCGGCAGTGACCTTGAGGCCACTGGCCCTCGCTAGTTCCATGATCGCGCTGATAATCGGGCTGCCGTCTTTCGCCGAGCCGATCCCGCTGACAAACGAACGATCAATCTTCAGTCGGTCGACGCTCAGCGCTCGAAGATGACTGAAGGAGGAATAGCCGGTACCGAAATCGTCCAGCGCGACCTTCACGCCCGATGCCCGCAGGCGTGCAAGGTTGTCTTCACAACCGGCGGCGTTCTCGATGAAACTGGTCTCCGTAACCTCGATCTCGAGCCTCTCCGCGGGAAAGCCGTTCCGCTCCAGGATCATAAGCGCTCGATCCGCAAAATCAGGTCTGCGAAGCTGTACGGCAGACACGTTCACCGATACCGATCCGATTGCCCACGTGCGTGCATCTCGGCAAACTTGTTCAAGCACCCACTCACCGATCTTTACGATCAGCCCGCTTTGCTCAGCGATGGGTACGAACAGCGCAGGCGAGATCATTCCCTGCTCGGGATGGTGCCACCGAAGCAGCGCCTCGGCCCCTGTTATGCAGCCTTCATCGGAGGAGTAGAGCGGCTGATAGTAGACCTCCAACTCGCCAGTACGGAGCGCTGCGCGCAGATCCGTTTCGATCTGCTTGCGGTGGCGGATAGTTGCATCCATGCTCTCTGCGAAGAAAACGAAGCGCCCTTTGCCCGCCGCCTTTGCTTCATAGAGAGCGATGTCAGCCTTGCGGGCCAGCTCCGCCCGATCGTCAGCATCGCCAGGTCCAAAGGCGATGCCGATGCTGACGCTCACTCGCGCCTGTGTGCCCGCGACGGAGAATGGCTGGTTAATGAGTTCAAGCAGCCTAAGGCACAGGATCTCAGCCTCGGCAGGCGAACTCATCGCCCGCTGAATGATTGCGAACTCGTCGCCTCCGAGGCGTGCGACCAAGTCGCTGCTGCGAACCGCCTTCTGAAGTCGAGCTGAGACGGCGCGGATCAACTCGTCGCCCGCAGGGTGTCCCAGCGTATCATTGACGTTCTTGAAGCCATCCAAATCAAGGTAGTGGAGCGCGAGCGCCTTGCCTGCTTCGCGTGCATTCGCCAACTCGTGCGCAAGCCGGTCGTCGAACATGGTGCGGTTCGGCAGTCCCGTTAGCGTGTCGTGAAATGCCAGATGCTGCGCCTGCGCCTCGCTGGCCTCAAGCGCGAGGGTGCTACGGCGGATGTGGCGCAATAGGACGATCAGCACGCAAGACACCAGCAGCAGCGCTAGGGCTGAAAGCGGCAGTATTCGGTTGATCAGCAGCGTTCCCGGGCTGAAGGGCTGCCAACCCACGTAGCCGAGTATCTGCCCTCCTGCGTTCCGAAGGGGCACGGAACTCTGCCCGTGGGCCGGTCGGTCGGTCGCGAAGTGGGCTGCCTGAAGGGCGTAGGACTGTGCAAGCTCCTTTACGAAGTCACCATCCAGATAGCGAACGGCGATGTGGACCGCTTCAGTGCCGGGCGTCTGCACGACCTGTCCGCTATCGCTGACGATCGGTTTGGCACTGACGATGGCTGGTCTGGTCCCGACCACTCCCAAATCGATTGCGCCAGGGCTCAAGCTTCGTTCGTTGGCAGGCGTGACCCGCCGGAGCATGGACGTACGCAGCTTGCTGATCAGTGGATTGGCGACCTTGGCGACATGCCGATCGTATTCGCTCGGCGGAACTAAGCGCCCCCCTCGCATGCCGTAGACCGGCTTGCTTTGAGGAAGCACAACGTACGCCTCGTCATGCCCGTAGTAAGTGTGCATCCAAGAGCCGACATTCATGTCAAGCCAGGCTTGATCCGGCTTCGGTGCGGTCGCGTGGCGGACAGAATCGTCCCAGACTGTGACGCCTTCCTGGTCGTGCGCGGTGCTTTTGATCTTCTGCTGAAGCACGGTCGCGAGAAGCTGCTGCTGTTGTTCGATGGCGAGCTGATCGGCTTTTCGGCCAACCAGCAGAACCATTCCAGCGAGCACAACAGCCATCACGAACACTGCCGCGAATGCAGGCAAGGCGAACTGCAGGACGAATCGCGATCTTCCGTTCACGAGCAGAGCGGGCAGGCGGACTTGCATGGATACATCATCGCCCAAGTCCCGTTAAAATCGGATTGCAGTCTGGTCGAGAAAACCGAAGTAGAAAATCGCGTGTGAGCTGTTTGTTGGATGTCTTCGGCTCCTCATGCACGGGTGCGTCTCTGTTCCGCCTGATTGCTCATAAGTCTTCTTTGTCAGAGCGCTGCTTTGCTGGGAATCTCGTATTCAGCTAACGCGAACTCTCTTTCTGCCGACCTGATCGAAACCGAGGTCACGCTCGTTTCCAATTACCGTTTCAGAGGCGTGAGTGTCAGTCATGGTACACCGGCAATCCAAGGCCGAGTGGATGCTTCGCTATCTCTTACAGCTTGGAGTTAATCCAAGAGTTACAGGTGCGTGCCATAGATCTGCGGATGCGCATTCTAGTCCCATCTCGGAGCAGCTTACTGCTTTTGGCATTCTCCGGCCTCATTCCCCAGTCTCCGGCGGTGGCCGCTGAGGAAAGCGACCCGCCGTTGCCAAGCGAGATCATCGTCACGGCTCAGCGGCGCAGTGAGACGCTCGTCTCCACACCACTCGCCATTACCGCCTTCCAAGAAGCCGACATCGTCGGCCGCAGGCTCAGGGACATTAAGGATCTCGTCACCTTCACGCCAGGTTTCTCCGGTAACTCGGAGGATTCTTACATCGATGGATTGGCCATCCGAGGCATCGTGTCGAACGACTACGGCATCGGCGGAGACCCTTCGGTCGGCATCTTCAAGGATGGCGTGTACCAAGGACGGACCGGGAGTGTCGTAACATCGCTGTTCGATATCGAACGCGCTGAAGCGCTACGCGGGCCCCAGGGCTTTCTCTTCGGCCGCAATGCGATCTCAGGCGCGATCAGCGTTACCACCAACAAGCCGGAGATCGGCTCTAGCGACGCCCACGTTTACCTGAGTTATGGGGAGTTCGACCGGATCGAGGCCGAGGCGGCTTTCAACCTGCCGCTCAACGGCAAGCTTGCTGGTCGCGTTGCCTTCTACGGCACCAGCTACGATGGCTGGCTCGATAACGCCTACACGCCCGACGTCGACGATCGCCTGATGGGCGGCAGCAAGTTCGCAGTTCGCCCATCGCTGCGCTATCAGAACGGCCCTTTGCAGGTAACGCTCGTCGGCGAGTACGAGCGTCGTCGACTGGACGGGACGCCGTATCGTGCATCAAACGAAGATCGCGAGGTGTTCGACGCGATAGACGACGCACTAGGCACGAGGCTGGTTGTCCGTGGCTCGTCTGGCGACATCGACAGCGATCTGGTCAATCCGCGAGACGACGGGACGATCTACGGCGCCGCTCTCCAGGGAGACCTTGATCTGACGTTCGCAACGCTGACATCGATCAGCGCTTACAGAACCCACCGCTTCTTCTACTCGGAAGACTACGACGGCACACCCCTGCGGATCGGAAATTACACGCAGCGTCAGCGTGGCTCCTACGCCAGCCAGGAATTGCGGATCGTATCGCCGGGCGCAGGCAAGCTGACCTGGTCGGCAGGGGTGTCTGCTTACCGCGAAACGGTACGTGCCCGTTTCACCAACGAGGTCGATGAGGATATCGTTTGCCGTGCCGGGTATGGCTATACCGGCTGTCCCGAGCTTACTGCCGATCTCTATGGCGCTCCGTATATTCCGGCCCTGGACGGCATTCTCGTCGATATCAACGATGCCAAGTCGATCAATACCGGCCTCTCGGCCTATGCGGACGCGAACTACTGGTTGCTTTCTAAGCTGCAGGTCGGAGCAGGTCTTCGTTACACCTGGGACCGCAAGAAGTTCGCGCTTGATATTCTGCCCGGCGCATCAAGCCTCGGCAATCTATGGACCTTTTCGTACCACACTGACGGCGTTATCGATGCGGCAAAGTCTTGGCAGGGGCTGACGCCGCGCTTTTTTGCGCGCTACGAGGCCAATCCCAATCTCAGCATCTACGCAAGCCTCACACGTGGCTACAAAGCCGGTGGCTTCGGTTCATTCACCGTAAGCGCGCCTGCTCCGATCGAGGACTACAGCGTTGTGCCGGACGGGACGCGACCCGATGATTTTGCACCCGAGACGATCTGGAGCAAGGAGATCGGCGTCAAGGCAAACCTGTTCGAGCGGCGCCTGAGCTTCGACCTGACCGCGTTCCATTACGTCTACAAAAACTTGCAGACCGTGTTCTTCGACACCGACACGCGCACCCAGCAGGTCATCAATGTGGGTCGAGTTCGCGGCTACGGCATTGAGGCGGCAGCCACCATCCGACCTAGCCGCTATTTCGATATCGCGGGCAACGTCACTTACACGCACACGAAGAAGAGCGGGGACCGCGAATGTCTTGCGAGCGACTGCGGAGGATTGCTCAACCCCACATGGGCGTCGAGCGGGGTGGCAACCGCGCGCTATCCCCTTGCAGCGTCCGAGGCGTACCTCTCAGCAGAATGGAGCCATCAGGGACTTCGTCGCGAGTCCTTCGACTGGCGAGGGATTACGCGGAGGCCAAGTGCGACAGAGGTGAACCTCAGGTTTGGTTACCGCACCGATGCAGGAGTAGAGGCGATCGTCTACGTGGAGAACCTGCTGGATAGGGTCTACTTTCGTGGCGCCGAGAACGGTGGAGATCTCACCCCAGCAAACGTCTGGGGCGTAAGTCAGCCACGTAGTTTGGGAGCAGCACTACGCTGGCGCTTTGGAAGCTGAAGGGGAGATGGCTTACGGGCAATCCCCGCCAAGGCCGGACGACAGCGCTTGGGACAGCGGCTCTGTCAACTACGTCCAGCGAGGCCTGTTCGCCAAGCATCGCTAATTTGTCCACGGCGGCTAGGAGATAACATGCGCAAGTATAGAAGGTGCCGAAGAACGGCTCCTGTTCGAATTATAGCGAACCAGTTCAATGCGAACCGCTCTCCACAAGAGGGCGCTTCGGACTTAAGGAAAGCAGCCTAGGTCCCGAGAACCTGCCACTCAGCCAACGCGGCTGAGCGGGGCTCCCTGTAAATCTGCCGAGCGACGAGATCGCTCTCCAGGCCGAAATGATTGTCTGAGTTGGCGTGAACAGAGGCAAACTTTGTAAGGTCTTCACCTGTCGGAAACGCAACATCGCCCGCTCTCCTTGTCGGAACGGCAGGTGCGAGTTTCGACCCGATTGCTCCAGCGGCCAACCTCCTGCTTTTTGCCATTTCCAGCTAGTCCATCGCGGCACGATAACTAGCGGACCATCAGTGATGGTCGCTTCAAGCGAGCCATGCCGCTTTAGCGCCTCCTCATGAAATTGAGCGCCGCCTTCTTGTCTCGGGTCTTCGTTACGTCGCCCTCCCTGCACCTCGCCTCTCTGGGTGACTGCCCGCCACAGGTGTGCCATCTCGCCGTCCCGCTTCACGTAGAGCGCGCCCTCGCGGCGGAAGCTGGACAGATGTGATGAAACCATCCGGCGCGCACGCGAGAGCGCCGGCGGAAGAGGTCGCTCGATGCAGGCTCACCTCGCCGCGTTTTCGCTCACACCGCGAGAAAAGAGCGGTGCGTGTTTTTGCCCGCGGCGAAACCGTTGCTTGTGACGGCCCATGCCGCGCTGGAGACGCTGCTAGAACTGTGAGGAGTACGGGAGCCAGTCGGGTCACGATCGGGGTGCGATAACCCGGGGAAGGCGCCTATGTCATAGTCTCAGGGCCGCTCCCTCTCGGCCGCGATGAGTGCACGCAGCTTCGCCAGTGCGCGATCGCGTGCGGCGGTGGCATCACCAGCGGAGCGGCGCTCGACCGACCAGGTCAGCCCAGGCAAGTCCTTGCGGTAACCGCGATCGAGCAGTTCGCTGATCTTATCGAACTGGCCAAGTGATGCGGCCCACTCACCGATCGGCGTGACCTTCCCTCCGCCGAAGTTCACGTCAGCGCCGTGATCTAGCAACGTGTTATAGGCACGCCAGTCCCTGCGATGGGTTCCTGCCGCAAGCGCATAAGCCAGCGCCAACTGGCCGGTGTCGCTTTCGTAGCTGTTGGCATCGCCGCCCGCCGCCAGCAGCTTGCGCAGGATTTCGTCGCGCGACAACGCCGCTGCAATCACCACCGGCGTGAGGCCGCCGGGCTCTGAGCGGTTCGGTTCGGCGCCATTGACGAGCGCTGCATCGACAGCAGCGCGATCATCGCACAGCACCGCGGCCGACAGCGGCGACACATCCTCCGGAAAATACCCTAGCGCGTTCTCTATCTCGTCACGATCGGACTGCGCATTCTGGCAGGTCATGATATTCGCCTTTGCCGCCCACTCGCCCTGGCCACAAGTCACCAGCACCGGCGCCACCGCGGCCAGCAGCGCGATCCGGCTGATCGTGCCCACGTGCTTCACCAATGGAAGCGGTACGAGAGCCCTGCAAGGATCGCAACCATCGAATGCGGATCGTCGTTCTTGGCACTGGTGCGAAAGTCGCCGCCATCTACGCCCTCGATCTCACGCGAGGGGATTTTCTGGGTGCCCTCGGTCCGCTCGAGCCCGAGCACCCAGTTGGCCAGTGCCACCGGCTCGCCATCCACAACGTAGGCGCGCACGTTGCGATCGAAATCCGACTGCTTCAGATTGTAAGCGGTGAATAGGTCCTTGTTGAGCCCCAGCGGGTTGAACACCGTCGTGGGCGCCTGGGTGGCCGCTCCCTGCAGGGATGCCAGCGCGCCGCCGAGCGAGTGGCCGCTGAAGCGGACATGCCCGCCGGTCGCCCGGCTCACAACGCTAGCATTGCGCAAGGCGAGATCGGCCTGGTGCGTACGATTGCCGCCGAGCAGGGCCGCGTTGGTCTGGCCGTCAGGCGTGCCGCGAATGATCCCAATCGGCGCGGAGGCGTCATTTGTGCCGCGATTGACGACAATCGTATCGCCCGATTTCTCGTCCTTGTAGATCCGCGAATAGAAACCCGACTTGCCGTCTTGCGCCGTGAAGCCGGGAAACTCGGTCTCGGCCTGCTTGTCGGAAAGCGCTGTGTAGCCGGCGGGCAGCAGCAGCGGATTGCTGCTGTCGAGGTAGACGTCCATGTTGAGCAGCGCTAGCTCGCCCGCGCTCTGGAACTCCTCGCGATAGGTGCGTTCGATCATCGTGAGCTGCGTACCCAGCGCCAGTACGGCGCTGTTATCCTCGAGCTGCTGGTTAAAGGCGGTGCCAATCCGCAGGGTATCGGCAGCAGAGCGCCCGCCACCGCCGGCATTGAGTGCGGCATCGACAGCATCGTTGGCAGCTGAAGGAGCGAGTGTGAACGCAGCTTGGCCTGCTTCACCAAGAACCGATGCGGCATTCGCCGACCAGGCGCCGGCGCCGGGGGAGAACGTTTGTGACGTCGATTGCGCCAGTGAGCTTACCGCGAGCATCGTCGCCTCCGGGTTCGTTGACTAAGGCCATCTTACGCGGATGCGCGGCGCGCCCAATAATCCAAACGACTAGATCCTGTTGACATAGTCTCTAAGTCAGAGCTTCGCAGCGGCGAATGATAGAAGCCGAGAAAGGACGAGGCGGTTCTGTCGTATCGAGTTGAGATACGGTGGAATTGCTATAGCTGTTTGAAGAGGCGCTCGCCTGCTTGCGGTCGCGGTAGCGCCCTCAGGAGCGAGGATATGCTGGCGGCGCTCCGAGTTGTTCGTCACACTTGGGTCTTGCGCACACAGACGCTCAGACAATGGCTCGGAATCCATCGCGGCTGTTCAACTATGGCTGCGCAGGATCAGCGTGAAAACCCTCTACGTCACGCCAGGGGGCGCGTGGGAGAACGATTGCTGCGAGTTCCTCAACGGCTCGATGCCTGATGAGCTCTTGAACGGCGAGATCTTCTACGCTCTGGCTGAGGAGGCGCGGAGTTGCCCTGCTGCATCACTCTCCGCAAACGGGTTTGTCGGGCAGCGCTCATGATAGATCAAAAAGAGGGCGGGCGATCGCTCCGCTTGAGGGCCGACCGGCGTTGCTCACTTAAATGGGGGGGCTAGTCCGCAATCATCGGCGAAGTGATATCGCCACCCAGCAGCATGTCGTAATTGAGCTCCTGCATGCGCAGCAGTGATTGCGATTGCATCATCTGAACCGCCAGTCCCGCCGCGAGTGCGTCGGTGTGTTTGTTGAGTGCCGCTTCATAGACAGCGACTTGGCGCGGATAGCGTGCCCGCGACACCCTTGCGCGCTCCTTGGCAGGAAAGGCGCCGACGCTCGGGATGATCTCACGTAGAAACAGCGGAAAGGCGACACCGCCCCAAGCCTCGTATGTGGTCCGCGGCACTTCAAACCCAATGAGCCGGAATGTATAGGGACTTCCATCTTCACGCTTTGCCAGCAGAAAAGCGACGTGCGGTTTGCCACCGCGCGTCGTGGCAGCGATCGTCACCCGCTGATCGCTGCCGTTCACCTGCTTCCAGGCTTCGAGTGGCTCGAACTCTAGCGGCAAGGTAGGCTTGAGGCCTTTCTCCACCGTCAGCCATGTCTTCAGTTCGGTCCAGTTGCGCGCCTCGAAAGGTTCGAGCACCACCAACATATAGCGAGGGGCCTGCGGGTCACTATGGTCGGGCGATCGCCAGTTCTCGATAGACTGCCAGCTCGCCATTTCCTCCGGCCCGCTGGGCATTTTATAGGAGCCCTTTGCGAACGCCGACGGAGCCTCGACGGGCAGAACTGTCAATAGACTGGCCAAGATCATGTTCGTCGCAACCTTGAGCAAGATATCTCTCCTTGTTCCGTTGAGCCCACTGACATCGGCGAATTACATGCTCATGAATGGAGATCCATGCGCCGCGAAAGCGCAGGTGCAGGCAGTAGCCATGCCGCTGCTTAGGCGATCTAGCGGGGAAGCAGACCGTCGGATCGAGCCGCTATGGTGGCGTTCTCTTGCTGAAGGATCTCTAACGTCCGCTGCTCTCTTGGCCATGCAATTCGGGCAATGGAGGAGTGTCACCAAACCGACTCCACGACGACCACGATCTGTCATTAGCCGCTGATAGTGGCCCCAGCGCTTGGTTTCGACCGGGGACTTAATGGGGAAAAATAGTAGTGGGTCGCATTTTACAAGCCGCCGCGTCGCTCGCGGCGGGAGCATCTTTGTTCGCTTTCCAAACTCCGGCTTTCGCCGACGATGCCGATGCCTCGGCCGATCTGGACGAGTCCATCATCGTCACGGCCCAGCGCAGCGAGCAGAAGCTGACCGACGTGCCTATCACCATCAGCGTGATGACGAACGAGCGTATGCGCCAACTCGGCGTATCAGACCTCGACGAACTGGCGAATTACGTGCCTGGCCTGAACATTCAGGAGCAGAGCGCCAACAACCCAGGCATTGTCATTCGCGGCATCACGTCCGACAGCGGCTCTTCGCAGCAGTCCGCACGTGTTACCCTGTACTACAACGGTGTCGACATTTCGCGGTCGCGCGGCGCCTACCAGGGCATCTACGATCTTGAGCGCGTGGAAGTGGTCAAGGGACCACAGGCGACGCTATTCGGCACCGCGTCCACGGTCGGTGCGATCAGCATGATCTCAGCCAAGCCGATGTCAGGCTTCTCCGGAGAAGTGTACGGCGGCTACGGCAACTTCGAGCAAGTGCAGCTCGGCGGCTTTCTCAATGCTGGTTCCGACACTTGGCGGGGCGTCTGGCCTTCCAGTGGAGACGGCGCGACGGCTACGTGAATAACCTCGATCCCGTCCAGGACGATCTCTATGCGCAGAACCAGCTGGGTGTTCGCGGTTCACTGCGTTTCACGCCCAGCAGCGAATTCACTGCCGACCTCGTGCTGACGTATGATCGCCAGCGCAATTCAGGCACGCCGTTCATCACCACGCGCCTTCCGCCTGTTTCCGTCACCGGCGACCTGTACGGTGACGTATGGCTCGGAGGCTCGCCGGTTTCCAGGGAGACTCTCGGCGCGGAAAAGCTCGGGCTCGACCGCGATGTCTACGACATCAACCTGACTGCGCGTTGGGACATCAACGACAACTGGTCCTTCACCAGCGTGAACGGGTACCGTCGTTTTGACTCGCTAGAGGTTTTCGATGCAGATGGCTCGCGCGCCTGGTACCTTGAATTTGGGGAAGACGCCAAAGGATGGCAGGTAAGCCACGAAGGCCGTTTCGCCTACGATGGCGACACCCTGCGGGCATCCGTCGGTTGGAACTACTTCTACGAGAACAATAGCCAGTATGTGCCATTCTCCTCGGAAGAAGGCACGTTTATCCAGTGTTCGACCGGTAGAGTGCCGAACCTGCCGTGCATTGCTCCCGACAACACCGTCACCGCTTCGCGTGCGACCGCAATCCTGAGCGAAGGTCGTGCGACAGTGCTGCCGTACTTCAGCTGGTTCGAGAATCGCGGCCGCAACCAGAGCCTTTCGGCTTTTGGTGAACTCACCTGGCTCCCCAGTCCGGTTTTGGAACTGACCGCCGGTGCACGGGTCCTGACTGAAAGACGGCGCTCCGGCTTTGCGGCATTCGTTCCCAACGCCGTGCTGGCCGGCCGTCCGCTGATCCAGACGCAGATCAACACCAACGGCCAATATTTCTGGTCGAAAGACACCTTCCACGCACTATTGCCGCGCTTCAACGCGTTGTATCGCTTGAATGAGCGTGTGAACTTGTATGCCACGATCTCCAAGGGCCGGCGCTCGCCGACAGTGGCGGTCAGTGCCGCCAATGCCACGACCGCGAAAATAGACTTGGTTCCGGCTGAGAACGTGTGGAACTACGAAGGCGGGATCAAAGGCGCGGCGGGAATTCTCTCCGGGTCGTTAGGCGTATACTATCAAAAGTACGACAACTTCCAGGTGAGCGTACGTCGGCCGGACGGGACCAACGTGACGCAGAGCATCGGTTCCGCCAGCAATCTGGGCGTAGAGGCGGAAGCCCACCTTCAGCTTGCCTCGTGGCTCAGCGCGTTTGGCAACGTAGGCTTCATCGGCGGCGGTATCGATGACAAGCCCGAAAACGGACGGTTTGCGGGCAACCAATTCCGCCTGCAGCCCAAGTGGCAGTGGGCAGCGGGCTTCACCGTCGATGCGCCGGTCGGTCAAGGCGCTCGCGCGTTCCTGACTCCTAGCGTCACCCATCGGAGCAAGATCTACTTCGAAACGCCGAACACCGAAGCGATCAGCCAGGACGCTGTCACGCTGGTAAACGTGCGGGGAGGCTTGTCCTTTGCGGACAGCCGGTACGAGATAGCGGCCTTCGCCCGCAACGTGTTCAACGAGGAGTACCTTCTCGATGCGGGCAATACCGGGGGTGCCTTCGGGTATCCCACATTTATCCCGGCCGAGCCGCGCCTCTATGGCGTCCAGCTCACCGCGCGCTTCTGATCGAGGACACCTCTATCATGACCCTAATGATCGACCGGCGCCTGCTACTGCAAGCAGGCGCCTTCGGGCTCGCAGCCCTTTCGACTCCCGGCGTAGCCCAGATCCTGACCGCGCGCGGCTTTACCCACGGTGTCGCGAGCGGCGAGCCCTCAGCGGAGTCCGTGCTTCTATGGACCCGCTACGTCGGTTCTCGCGACACCCGTCTGCGCTGCGAAGTCGCGGCAGACGAGTGCTTCTCCAAGGTTGTTGCCGGCGGGGACGTCACGGCAAGTGCGCAGAACGATAGCTGCGCCAAGATCGTCGTCGATGGCCTCACACCTGGACGTTGGTGGTACTATCGCTTCGTTGCGCCGGACGGCACGCGCAGTGATATCGGTCGCACGCGCACGCTCCCCGACGATGACGTGGCGCGATTTGGCGTGGGCCTGTTCTCGTGCTCGAACATGCCATTCGGCTACTTCAATGCCTATGCACACGCCGCTGCCCGCACAGATCTTGATCTCATGGTGCACGTCGGCGACTATCTTTACGAGTACGGCCCGGGCAAATACCCGACCAAAGCGGCGCCCGGACGTAGCGTCCTGCCCGCGCACGAGATGGTTACTCTGGCAGACTACCGCCTCCGTTATGCCTCCTATCGCGCAGACCCGGACTTGCGGCGACTGCACCAGCTGTTCCCGATGATAGCGCAGTGGGACGATCACGAATTCGCCAACGACAGCTGGGTTCACGGCGCGGAAAACCACCAGCCCGAAACCGAGGGCGACTGGGCGACCCGCAAGGCCGCTGCCGAGCGGGTCTATCGTGAATGGATGCCGGTCTCGGACAAGCGCTACGACAGCTATCAGATCGGCTCGCTTGCCACGCTGTTTCGCCCGGAAACCCGGATTACCGGGCGCAGCGAACAACTTGACATCAAAAGCGCGCTTGCTGGGCGCAGCGACGTGGCCAAGGCCTTGGCCGAGTTCCGCGACGGTCCTTGGAGTTCTGGCGATCGCACGCTGATGGGGGCAACGCAGGAGGCTTGGCTTGATGCCGGCCTGTCCCGTTCCGTCAAGGCAGGCACGCGCTGGCAGATTTTGGCGCAGCAGCTGGTGATGGGCTCCTTGCATGCGCCTTCGGAAATTGCCGAGTGGAGTCCTGCAGGAGCGCCGGATGCGGTCAAAGCCGCGCTCGCCGGGCTTGCGGCGGCCACCAAAGCGGGATTGCCGTTCAACATGGACGCGTGGGATGGCTATCCGGCCGCGCGTGAACGCCTGTTGCGCGCCTCGCAGGCCAGCGAAAGCAATCTGGTGGTTCTCTCGGGCGACAGTCACAACGCATGGGGCAACAACCTCGTCGCCGATGGCGGCAGGCCCGCGGGCGTGGAGTTCGCCGGACACGCGGTCACGTCTCCTGGATTCGAAGGCTACCTGCCGTCGGTCCGCCCAAATGATCTTAGTAAGTCGTGGCGAGCGACCAATCCCAATCTCGTCTACGCGGATACGAGTCGGCGCGGCTATGTCTCGCTCCAGATCACGCCCGACAACGTGCGCGGTGAATGGCACTACGTCGGTACCATCGCCGACCGCACGACGGCGAATACGACAAGCGAAGGCCTTGGCGTCCGCTGGGGCGAGCGGCGCTTCACCAAGAGTTAAGCGCCGCTGCTGCAGAACAGTTCGGTGGCGTCAGGCGCACAGCAGCGCTGCCGGACCGGCCTGCGGCAGTTGATTTCCTCGCATCTGGCGATCCAGTCGGCATCGCTCACTTCGATTATACTCGGTCCAACGATCTGCTCTCCGCTCCGGAGAGTGGACCAGTTATCTGGAGCTACGGGCCTTGGCTTGGCCGCTCCCTTTTGCTTAAACGCTTGCTGATGGCCGCGGACAAAGGCGCCGATCATTTCTTGTGGAGGATGCCGGAAGGGCGCATCGGCTGCGCGAAGCTATTCAATGATAGCATGCGTTTGAACAGGAGCATTCAGGAGCAGTATTGCCTTTTATTCCACCGTCTTCGGTCGCACAGCTCGACAAATCGCCGCGCCGCCGGTTCTATACCGGGCGAAATCTCGATCGGGTGCAGTCGATCGGCGACCTGCGCGCGCGGACGCACAGGCTGATGCCGCGCTTCGTGCTCGAGTATCTTGAGGGTGGCGCAGGTGAGGAGGCGACGCTGGCGCGTGAGCGCGAAGCTTTCGCAACATGGCGCGTGCTGCCCCACACCTTGCGCGATGAAAGTGCACGTAGCACGGCGTGCGCGATACTCGGTCGACCGGCACCACTGCCGCTGCTGGTTGCACCGACGGGGGTCAATGGCATCTTCATGCGCGGTGCCGACAGCGCGCTGGCGCTGGGCGCGACAGAGGCCGGGGTGCCCTTCATCCAGAGCACCATGTCGAATGAACCGATGGAAGAGATCGCCAAGGTGCCTGGCTTGCGCCACTGGTGGCAGCTCTACGTCTTCGGGCCCGATGAAATCTGGCAGACCCTGGTTGATCGCGCCGCCGCGGCAGGCTGCGAGGCGCTGGTGCTGACGACCAATGCGCAGATATTCGGCCAGCGTGAGTGGGACAGCCGCACCCGCGCTACCCGGAGCCGCCCCAGTCTGCGAACCATCGTCAACGCCGCGCGCCACCCGCACTGGGCGGCAACCACGCTCCGCGGGGGGCTGCCGCGTTTCGAGAACGTCATCGACTTCGTGCCAAAAGAGCATCGCGGCTTCTTCGACAGCGCCTTCTGGATACGCGAGCAAATGTGGAAGGACATTGGCTGGCGGGACGTTGCGCGCATCCGCGCACGCTGGAAGGGAGCTTTGTTCCTGAAGGGCGTGCTCCATCCGGAGGAGGCGGTGCGGGCCCTCGACGCGGGAGTCGACGGGATCATGCTCGGCAGCCATGGCGGACGACAGGCGGACTGGGCCGTCGCACCGCTCGATGTGCTGCCGCGCGTGCGCGACGCAGTTGGCGATCGCGCTGAGCTCTATCTTTCGGGAGGTATCCGGCGCGGGAGCGACGCGCTGAAGGCGCTCGCTCTGGGTGCAGACGCAGTGCTGACCGGGCGCGCGACCCTGTACGGGCTTTGCGCGCATGGAGGGGATGGAGTGACGAAGGCCATCGATCTGCTTAAAAAAGAGATGATGAACGAGCTGGGCCAGTATGGTGCGCCGACGCTCGACGCAATATCGCCTGACCTGCTGGTGCGGATGGGCCATTTTCCGCATATTCCGGAGTTCTGTTAGGCTGCTCTATTTTAAGGAGCCATCGGTCGAACCACGCCTCATTTGTATGCTGGCGCAATTCATCGGAACCCCGTCTCGGTCTTCGCGTTGGCTTTTCATAGGCCTATCACGCACAAACCGGGAGTACACGCATGGCGCAGACCGTCTCCGCATTCGTTTGGGAGCGATTGCATCAATGGGGGGTCCGGCGGATCTTCGGTTATCCCGGAGACGGGATCAACGGCTTGATTGGTGCGCTTGACGATGTCCGCGACAAATTCGAATTCGTGCAGGCGCGGCACGAGGAGATGGCCGCCTTCATGGCCAGCGCCCATGCCAAGTTCACGGGTGAGTTGGGCGTGTGTCTCGCTACCAGCGGGCCGGGCGCCTCTCACCTTCTGACGGGCCTGTATGATGCGCGGCTCGATCACATGCCGGTGCTGGCCATCGTGGGGCAGCAGGCACGGACCGCAGTGGGCGCGCATTACCAGCAAGAGTTAGACATGACGGCGATGTTCAAGGACGTCGCCGGGGCTTTTACCGGCTATGCAATGGTGCCTGCACAGGTGCGCCACCTCGTGGACCGGGCGGTGCGTATTGCATTGGGTGAACGGCGGGTGACGGCGCTGGTGTTCCCCAATGACCTGCAGGAAGAGGAGATGGTCGAACCGCCGCGCAAGCATGGCGCGGTGTTCTCCGGCATCGGCTGGTCCCGCCCTGTAGTGGTGCCAGCGCGTTCGGATCTGGCCCGCGCGGCGGAGGTGCTGAACAGCGGCGGAAAGGTCGCCATGCTCGTGGGCGCTGGCTGCAAGGGCTCGACGGACGAGGTGATCGCGATCGCCGACCGGCTGGGCGCAGGCTGTGCCAAGGCGCTGCTGGGCAAAGACGTGTTGCCCGATGATTTGCCGTGGGTGACCGGCTCAATCGGCCTTCTCGGCACGCGGCCAAGTTGGGACCTGATGATGGAGTGCGACACGCTGCTGACGCTGGGCAGCGGTTTTCCTTATTCCGAGTTCCTGCCCAAGGAAGGGCAGGCGCGCGGCGTGCAGGTGGACCTGGAGCCCGGCATGCTGTCCATCCGATACCCGCACGAAGTCAACCTCCAGGGCGACGTCACGGCGACCATTGAGGCGCTGCTGCCGCTGCTTGAGCAGAAGACCGACACCACATGGCGCGACACGATCGCCGATTGGAAGAAGGACTGGACAGAGACTCTGCGCGACCGGGCGATGGTCGAGGCGAACCCGGTCAATCCGCAGCGCGTGTTCTACGAACTTTCGCCACGTCTGCCGGACCGCGCTATCCTCACCAGTGACAGCGGATCCTGCGCCAACTGGTATGCGCGCGATGTTATGATCCGGCGCGACATGATGGGCTCGCTGTCGGGCGGGCTCGCCTCAATGGGCGCGGGCGTGCCTTACGCCATCGCCGCGAAGTTCGCGCATCCCGACCGGCCAGTGATTGCGATGGTAGGAGATGGCGCGATGCAGATGAACAACATGGCCGAGCTGATCACGGTGGCCAAGTATCACGAGCGCTGGGCCAACCAGACCTTTGTCGTCTGCGTGCTGAACAACGAGGACCTGAACCAGGTCACCTGGGAGCAGCGGGTGATGCAGGGCGATCCCAAGGCCGAGATGACCCAGCGCATCCCAGACGTGCCGTATCACAGGTTTGCGCAGATGATCGGGCTGGAGGGCATCTTCGTCGGTGATCCCGAGCAATTAGGCGCAGCGTGGGAGCGGGCGATTAATGCCGGGCGGCCGTGCGTTCTGGAGGTCAAGACCGATCCCGAAGTGCCGCCGCTTCCGCCGCACATCAACTTCGAGCAGGCAAAAGCTTTCATGACCAGCGCCATGAAGGGCGGCACCGATGAAGCAGGGATGATCAAGGGTGCGGCCAAGCAGGTGATGAGCTCGGTCTTCGGCAAGGACTGATGCAGGATGCAGCCACTGGACAGGCAGCGCGCCTGATCGCTGGTGGGGCGGCGACCGTCGCAGGCGCGGTGCTGGCGGACAGTTCGATCGAACATTACCGCGGTTCCTTCGAGAACAGGACGATGGTGCTGCCGTTGGTAACCGCCACGCTGTCGATCCTGACGAACGGCGCAGTTGTGGCCGGTGGCCGGCCTGCGGTGCCGAAGTTGCTCGCATCGTGGCGGCTGACTGCGCCCATCCATGTCGCCGCCATAGGCGTGGGGGCGGTGGGCTTCGGCTTTCATTCCTACAACATCCTGAAGCAGCCGGGGGGTGTGACTTGGCAGGCGATATTCTACAAAGCCCCGATCGGCGCGCCCGCGGCAATGGTGCTGGCAGGTGTGCTCGGCAGCGCGGCCATGACGCTGCAGGCGGGGGGACGCTCGCTCGGTCCGGTGCCGCTGCTTTCTGGACGCGCTTTGGCAGGGACGGCAGCGCTGGGAATCGCCGGCAGTGCGGCGGAAGCAGCGCTGCTTCATTTTCGCGGCGCTTATCACAACCCGGCTATGTACTTGGCGGTCACCATTCCGCCGCTCACCGCCTTGAGTCTGGCTGGCGCGGCGATAACCGGGCGGGGGCACCCGATCACTGTAGCGGCTCTGGGGCTGACTGCGGCGCTCGGGCTGATCGGCTCTGCGTTCCACGCATATGGTGTTTCACGCAATATGGGGGGATGGAAGAACTGGCGCCAGAACCTGGTGGTGGGGCCACCCATCCCGGCGCCGCCGGCTTTCACGGGCCTCGCCATCGCCGGCTTGGGTGCGCTGCTGCTGATGGGGAGGGGCCGCCGTGACTGACCGCTTCCGCAACTACGACGTGCTCGCCAAGCACGGCACGCCCAGCTGGGATGCGATCACGCAGCGCGTCATCGACGAGCGGTTGGCGCTGAGCGTGCCTGCGGGAGTCCTCGAGCCGTTGCAACTTGCCACGCTCGAAGCGCTCGTCGCTCGCATCTGCCCCGATCCGCCAGGCCGCGCCCGGACGACCACGGTAGCGATGGTTGTCCATCGAATCGCCGGTGAGGAGGGCGACGGTGCGCGCCATCATCGATTGCCGCCTTTCGCCCAATGCTGGAGGCAAGGCCTTGATGCTATCGAGGAGGAGGCGAAGCTGCGCTTTGCCGCTCCCTTCAGCGCGCTCGGCGGCGAGCAGGCGGACGAGGTGCTGCGCGCAGTCGAGCATGGGGACACCAAGGCGCAGCGATGGGCCAAACTGCCGGCGCGCCTCTTCTGGACATGGCGCATCATCCCCGATCTCGTTTCGGCGCACTGGTCGCAGCCCAGCCTGTGGAGCGCAATGGGCTTCGGCGGGCCCGCCAGCCCTCGCGGTTACGTCCGTACCGGCACCAACCGGCGCGACCCGTGGGAAGCGGTCGCCGAGGGCGAGCCCTACAAGGGGGTACCGCGCCATCGTGCGGGATAATCCTCAGCAGACGCTGCGCGCAACCAACGGCCGCGCGCCCGACGTGTTCAGCCGCGGCGGCTGGGTGCCGATGCGCGCATACAGGGAGGCCGAAGAAGTCGACTTCGTCATCGTCGGCACTGGCGCCGGCGGGGGGACGCTCAGTTGCAAGCTGGCCGAAGCGGGCTTCTCGGTCGTGGCAATGGACGCCGGCCCCTACTGGCGCCCACTGGAGGACTTCGCCTCCGACGAGACACACCAGTCGAAGCTGTTCTGGAACGACGAACGGATTGTCGATGGTGACGATCCGCTCAAGATAGGCGCGAACAGTTCGGGCAAGTCTGTGGGTGGCTCGACTGTCCATTTCGCAATGGTTTCGCTGCGGTTCAGGCCTGAATGGTTCAAGAGCCGCACCTTGCTGGGCTACGGCGCCGACTGGCCGATAAGTTGGCGCGAGATGTGGCGTTACTATGCAGAAGTCGAGCAGGCTTTGTGCATCGCGGGACCTGTCCGCTATCCTTGGGGCCCCAAGCGCCCGCGGTACCCCTATCGCGCCCACCCGCTCAACGCGCCGGCCGATTACCTCGCTCGGGGGGCAGAAGCGCTGGGCATCGACTGGGCTGAAACGCCGATCGCCACGCTCTCGGCGCCGCGCGGCAAGGCCCCGCCTTGCGTCTACCGCGGCTTCTGCGCAGTCGGCTGCTCGACCAACGCGAAGCAGTCAGTGCTTAACACCTGGCTTCCGCGCGCGCTGAACGCCGGGGCGGAGATCCGCGATCTCGCGATGGTCGGAAGGATAGAGACCCGCAGCGGTCGTGCGACCGGAGTACACTACTACCGCGACGGCGAATGGCGATTTCAGAAGGCGCGCCACGTCGTCGTCGCCGGCTATGCAATCGAAACGCCGCGCCTGCTGCTCAACTCGGCCAACGGAGAGTTCCCCGAAGGACTAGCGAACTCGTCGGGCCTTGTCGGCAAGTACCTGATGGTTCAGCTCAACCAGGCCGTGTGGGGGCAAGTGGCGGACGAGGTGCGATCTTACAAGGCGCCGCCGAGCCTGGCGATCACAGAGCACTGGAACTACACGGACGTGGGCAAGGATTACCACGGCGGCTGGTGCTACATGAGCCAGGGCCCGCTGCCCGTCCTCTGGGCCAAGACCGTGGCGCTGAAACGGGGGCTTTGGGGGCAGCCCCTGCTCAACGAAATGGAGCGCGCCAACCACTCGGTCGGTCTAAAGATGGTAGGAGAAGTGCTGCCCTATGAGCATAACCGCGTGACACTTTCCGGCGAAACTGACCAGTATGGCCTGCCGATACCGCGCGTGACATTCTCCTATGGCGCGAACGAGCACGCGATGATCGATCATGCGCTGGGATTCATGGACCGCGCACTCGAAGTGGTCGGCGCAACAGAGCGCTGGGCTGACCGCGCCGATACTTGCCATCTCAACGGCACCGCACGGATGGGCGATGACCCTGCCACCAGCGTGGTGAATGCCGATTGCCGAAGCTGGGACATCCCCAACCTGTGGATCTGCGACGGCTCGGTGTTCCCGACCGTTGGCGGCGCCAACCCCTCGCTTACCATTCAGGCGCTTGCCTGCCGCACAGGCGACAGGATCGCGGAGCTCGCCATGCGCGGAGAACTTTGATCCGTTAGAACCGGCGGCAGCGGAGGAGATGATACAGCTGGCAAGAAATCGAGCGGTTCAGCTCTGCGCCAATAACGGCAGAAGGGGGATAATCTGCGCGATAGCTGGGATCGGCGAGTTTGGGAGCGCGCCGGTCTGCTCGCGGGAGGTTATGAACGGGCCGCTGTTTCTGCCACGGGCGAAATCGCGCGGCCGTTGTCGAACCAGGAAATTAGGTTGTCCACCACCATCTGACCCATAGCCGCGCGCGTGCGATGTGAGGCCGAGCCGATGTGCGGCAACAGCACGACATTGGGCATCTGGAGCAGCGCCGGAGGGACGCGTGGCTCGTCTTCGAAGACGTCGATGCCGGCGCTCAGGATCGTGCCCGCTTGCAGCGCTTGTATCAACGCCGCCTCGTCAACGACGCTGCCGCGCGACACGTTGATGAGCACACCGTCCGGCCCGAGCGCCGCAAGGACTTCAGCGTCGACAAGGTGCTTCGTAGCGGGTCCACCGGGGACGATCGCGATGAGCACGTCGGATACGGCGGCCAGCGCAGTCGGTGTAGCGTGATATTCGTAGCTCACGTCCCTTTGCCTGGATCGGCCATGATAGGCGATTGGCACGCCGAAAGCCTCCAGGCGCCGCGCGATCGCCTTGCCGATAGCGCCCAAGCCAAGAATGCCGATGCGTCGGCCGCGCAACGTGGGGGAGAGTGGGAACTTGCCGCTCAGCCAGCCCCCTTCGCGGACGAAGCGATCGGCTTGTGGGATGCGGCGCAAGGTTGCGAGCAACAAGCCCATCGTCAGATCTGCCACCTCCTCATCGAGGACGCCTGGCGTATTGGTTACAACGATCCCGCGAGAGGCAGCGGTCTCCGCATCCACATTGTCATAGCCGACGCCGAAATTGGCGATGATCTCGAGCGCGGGCAAGCGTTCAAGCCAGTCACTGTCGATCCGACCGGCCAGCGTGCTTACCGCCAGGCCGCGAACACGTGTACCTACCAGTTTCAGGACAGCATCGGGATCCGCCTGCTCCCATAGGCAATGAAGAAAGAACCGATCCTGCAAAGCGGTAATGACGCTGGGGAGCATGGGAGCTGGCATAAGGATCTCGGGCGCAACCATCTCTCGCCAACGCATGAGAAGGGACTTGGTATCGTCCTTCTCCTGCACGGGCGTTGAGATCGCGTCCACGACCCCGGCGATCAGGAGAAACAGCGCGCCCGTGCCCGCGCTGATGCAGGTCATTCCGGCGGTCAGCAGCAATTGCACGCGGCGCTACGCAGCCCCAACTGCGTGACAAGTCGACATGGTTGGCTTCGGACCTATCGGGCCGGTAGTGCGTTGACGGTGGCATGAAGGGAAGCCACTCATGTCGCTGACGATCAACGGCCAGTCTTATGAATTCGACGGCGATCCGCGCACCAGCCTGCTCGACTACCTGCGCGATGGCTGCGGGCTGACCGGCACCAAGAAGGGGTGCGACCATGGCCAATGCGGTGCCTGCACGGTGCTGGTGAACGGACAGCGGGTGAACAGCTGCCTGACCCTCGCCATCATGCAGGACGGCCACGCGGTGACCACGATTGAAGGTATCGGCACGCTAGAGGCGATGGACCCGCTGCAGGCTGCCTTCGTCAAGCATGATGGCTATCAGTGCGGCTATTGTACGCCGGGCCAGATATGTTCGGCCAAGGCGATGATGGCGGAAGCGGAGAATGGCTGGGCCAGCTTCGTCACCGATGATCTTGAGGGCGAAGTGGTGCTGACGGATGAGGAGATCCGTGAGCGCATGAGCGGCAACCTGTGCCGCTGCGGCGCCTATTCCAACATCATCGATGCCATCAAGGAAGCGATGACTCAACAGCAGGAAGCCCGCTGATGCGCCCGTTCCAGTATCTGCGGCCCGATGGGCTCGACCATGCGGGGCAGCAACTGATCGATGGTGCCCGGCCGATCGCTGGCGGCACCAACCTTCTCGATCTGATGAAGCTAGAGGTGGAGACGCCCGATCAACTGGTTGACCTCAACCAGTTGCCGCTGGGCGGGATCGACGAGACGGACGCCGGCGGCCTGCGCATCGGCGCGCTTGTCAGCAACAGCGCCTGTGCGGCCGATCCGCGCATCCGCCGCGACTATCCGGTGCTCGCGCGTGCAATCCTGGCGGGGGCGACCTTCCAATTGCGCAACATGGCGACCACAGGCGGCAATCTGTGCCAGCGGACCCGCTGCTATTACTTCTACAACATCGACCAGCCCTGCAACAAGCGGGAGCCCGGCAGCGGCTGTGGTGCGATCGGCGGAGAGAACCGCATCCATGCGATCCTGGGTGCGAGCGATGCCTGCATCGCCACGTATCCCGGCGATATGGCGGTGGCGCTCGCCGCACTGGATGCAACCGTGCAGACCGAGACGCTGAAGGGGGGCACCCGCACTGTGCCCGTGCGCGAATTCCACCGCCTGCCGGGTGACACGCCGGAAAAGGACAACGTGCTGGAGGATGGCGAAGTCATCATTGGCGTCGTCCTGCCGCCGCCGGTGAGCGGAAAGCAGCTCTATCGCAAGGTGCGCGACCGCTCGTCTTACGCTTTCGCATTGGTTTCCATCGCGGCCATCGTGAGGATGGAGGGCGAGGCCATCGGGTCCGCTTCGCTCGCATTCGGCGGCTTGGCGCATAAGCCGTGGCACGATCCGCGCATCGACGCTCTGCTTGCCGGGCAACTGCCGTCCGACGCCTTGTTCGACCAGGCGGCAGACCTGCTGCTTGAGGGCGCAGAGGGCCAAGGCTCCAACGATTTCAAGATACCGCTCGCCCGCCGCACGCTGTTGGCGGTCCTGCGCGAAGCGACCGGAGGTGCCGCATGACTCGTTCCCTGATCATGGACAAGCCGGACGACCGCAACCGTCTGGACGCGATGGCGCAAGGGGTGATCGGCCAGCCGCTGGATCGGCCGGACGGCCCGGCGAAAGTGACCGGCGTCGCCCCCTATGCCGCCGAATACTCGATCGCGAACCGCGCGGAGGGCGTCCTTGTCACCGCCACGATCAGTGCGGGCGAGGTGACGGATATCGACGAGCAGTCCGTCCTGTCCATGCCGGGCGTGATCGCCGTCATCTCAGACCAGCGGATGACCGCCCGTGCGGCGCAGGGCGGGGCGGGCAAGGCCCCGGTGCAGCAAGTGCGGCATGTCCAGTATTATGGCCAGCCGATTGCAGTGGTGATCGCGGAGACGTTCGAGCAGGCGCGCGATGCGGCCAAGCACCTGAAGGTGAGCTACCGTGCGGGCGATGCGATCACCGACCACCACGATCCCGATATCCCGACCGACCCTTATCAGGACCCGATCGACCAAGGCGATCTGGCACACGCGATGAAGCAAGCGGCGCATGCCGTGGACGTGACCTACACCACCGAATGCCACAACAGCGCGCCCATGGAGCCCCATGCGAGCATTGCCGAGTGGGACGGGAAGACACTGACGCTTCATTCCAGCCTGCAGATGCTCGCCTTCAACCGCAAGGAACTGGCGGACTCGCTTAATCTCGAACTTGAACAGGTGCGGCTGGTATCGCCTTATGTGGGCGGCGGCTTCGGGTCGAAACTGGGGATCAGCCCTGAAGGGGTGGCTGCATCCGTCGCCGCGATGCAGCTGAACCGCCCGGTGCGCGTCGTCATGCTGCGCCAGCAGGTGTTCCAGTGCGTAATGCGCCGGTCAGAGACGGTGCAGCGCCTGCGTTTGGCCGCCGATGCCGAGGGCAGGCTTATCGGTTTTGGGCATGAGGCCCGCGTCTCCAACCTGCCGGAGGAGAAGTTCGGCGAGCCCGTAACGCAGGCGAGCGAGTTCCTTTATCCCGGCGAAAACCGCCGCTTGGCTATCGAAATCGCGCGCATCAATCTCGTTACCGCCGGCTCGGTGCGCGCGCCGGGCGAGGCAGTGGGCATGCAGGCGCTGGAAGCGGCCATGGACGAGTTGGCAAACGCCATCGGCATCGACCCGGTGGAGCTACGTCTTCGCAACATTCCCGAGCGGCACCCGAGCGAGGACATCCCCTATAGCTCGCGCAAGTTGATCGAATGCTTGAAGATCGGCGCTGAACGCTTCGGGTGGGACGGGGCAGACCGGCGGCCTCGCAAGCGCCGGGAAGGGGAGTGGTGGATCGGCACCGGCATGGCCAATGCCTGCCGCGTCCACAATATCAACGAGGCGCAAGCGCGGGTTTCCCTGCTAGCCGATGGCACCGCCGTCGTCGCCAGCGACATGACAGACATTGGAACCGGCACGTATGCCGTGCTAGGTCAGATCGCGGGAGAAATGCTGGGGCTCGATTCGACGGACGTGCTCGTGCAACTGGGCGATACGACCTTCCCGCCCGGCTCCGGATCGGGCGGCAGCTGGGGAGCGGCCTCCACTGGCTCCGCCGTGTTCGAAGCATGCGAGGCGATCCGCGAGCATCTCGCCGAGCAGCTTGGCACCACAGAGGCGGAGCTGACGCTGAAGGACGGCTTTGCAATCGCCGGCAATCGCCGGGTCGCCTTGCCCGATCTGCTGAACGGCAGCGCCATCGAACGCAACGGCCATTTTAAGCCTGGCGATATCACCAAGGCCTATGCAGCGGCCATGTATGGCGCGTTCTTCGCGGAAGTCGCGGTGAACGCCTATACGGGCGAAACACGCATGCGGCGCTTTTCCGGCGCGTTCGGGTTGGGGCGGGTGCTGAACCGCAAGACCGCTACTTCGCAATGCATGGGCGGCATGGTTTGGGGCATCGGCAGCGCGCTGACAGAAGAGCTGACTTTCGATGCGCGCGACGGGCACATCGTCAACCCGGACCTGGCCGAGTACCACATTCCCGTGAACCTGGATGTGCCGCACCTGGACGTGGTGCTGGTGGAGGAACGCGATCCCGCGGCGAGCCCTCTACAGGCCAAAGGCGTGGGCGAGTTGGGGATCTGCGGTGCGGCCGGCGCGATCTGTAACGCCATATATCACGCGTGTGGCGTGCGAGTACGAAGCTTCCCTATGACGCCTGACAAGCTGCTGGCGGAACTGCCGGTGCCCTAGGCAGGTTCGTTGCACCTCAACCTGAAACCTGGAGCCCTTCAACGCGGGGCCGCCCGGCAGCAACGTGCTCAGCCGGGCATTGGACGTCAGCAACGCCGCTTGCGCGAAGGTCTGTGAGATGCCTGCGAGGCTAGCGGCTAACTGTCTAGTTTTGCCTTCAGAGAACTGAGCATGGCCCTGATGCTCGCCATGTGTGCAAAGTTCGGCGAACGGCCAGCCATGAGCGCTTCGAATACGATCGTGAACTTTCCTTCGATCGCCTCAACCTCTTCACGCAGAGCCCCGCAATCCATTGCTCTGCTATGAACTGAAATACGCTCCGCCAGTTTCTGCTCCAGTAAGCGGCGCTGAGCGATTTCGTTGTGAAGTTCGCCTTCGAGGTCGGCGATCGTCATGCTACGTAAGCTCACTCTTTCGTCCAGCGCCGCATTCGCGCGGCGCAAGTCGGACGCATCGGTGCATTTGGAAAGATGGGCCTCGATCCTCGCTTTCAGCACCTCGAAGTCGATCGGCTTTGTCACATAATCATTCGCGCCGGCCTCTAGCGCCTCAACCGTCGCGCCGCTTTCAGCCCTTGCCGTAACCATGATGACAGGAAGTTCTTGCGTGCGCGGATTGCGTCGCAGCTCGCGTAGAACTTCGATTCCGTTCATTTGCGGCATCATGTAATCGAGCAGGATGATGTCAGGCGCTTGCAATTCGATTGCGCTCAACGCTTGGGGGCCGCCCTCCACGCTCTGTACGTGATAGCCATAGCGTTCGAGCCGGCGGCATAGGACCGCCCGGTTGGCCTCCATATCATCGACAACGAGGACGGAGTGGACGGCGGTGGAGCCGGGGAAGGGAGTATCGTCCATCTTCATGCGCTCTGTACGACAGGGGAACTGGTGGCGTGCGGCCGCGGTAGGGCGGAGTGGGCGTCGAGGGCCAATCTTCGAGGCGAGAGACCATTCTTGGACACGAGCTTTATGATTTTTCCGTCGAGCTTACGGGTTTCGTCCTCGTCGAGCACTTTGCCCGTGACCACTACCACGCCCGGTCGCCGGTCCGGTGACATCCCGAAGATGCGGTCGACCAGTTGGAACCCATCGCCCTTTGGCATGCGCAGGTCGGTGAGAACCAGGTCGAACTCTTCAACCTCCAGAAGGCCGATCGCCGCCTGCCCATCCGTGACAGCACTGACCTCGTAGCCGACCTGCTCCATTCCCCGTCGGTGGAGATTGGCGGTGGCTTCGTCATCTTCGACGATCAGCACTTTTCCCGATTGCTTGTTGGCGTATTGCCCGAGAATCTCGTGCATCTCCAAACGGTTGACAGGCTTGAGCAAATGGTCGCTGGCTCCTGCGTTGATGGCCCGTCGGTAGGAATCATCGACCGTGACAACGATGACGGGTATCGTGCAGAGCGCATCATTGGCCTCCATTTCCCTCAGGAAGGCCCAGCCATCCAGCTCCGGCATGCCGATATCCAGCAGGATCAGGTCTGGTTTTCTCTCTAGCGCCAGATCCAGGCCACGGCGTCCATTTCCGGCGCAAATGGCGTCATACCCGCACTGACTGACCATCCTGGTCAACAACTGGACCGAGCTTGGTTCGTCATCAACGATCAGAGCGAGCGGCGGCCTGCTGGCGTCAGACGGAGATTGTCGTGCATCATCGAGCGGCGACGCGAGTGTTCGAACGGCTTCGTCTGCCTGCTCGCGCTCGCCCAAGTCGAGCCTCACTCTAAGAGTGAAGCTGGCGCCTTCGCCCGGCGTGCTTTCTACGTCCACTGAACCGCCGAGCATTTCCGCAAAGCGCCAGCAGATAGCGAGGCCGAGGCCCGTCCCTCCATAGCGGCGTGTGGTGGAGGCATCCGCCTGAACGAAGGGTTGGAACAGGCGCGACAGTTCTTCTTCCGATATGCCTATGCCCGTGTCGGAAACAGTGAAGACCAGATCTTCGCCGTCGTGCCGAGCCAAGACAAAGACGTGGCCGTTCTCGGTGAACTTGCACGCGTTGGAAGCCAGGTTCAGCAGACACTGTCGCAGCTTGGCGGAGTCCGACCTAGCGGTAGGGATCGACGGTTCCACCTGGAGATGGATGGTATTCCCCTTCTGTGCCGCGATGGGCTCCAACATCCCGCCCACTTCGCGGACCAGTTGCCCCACGTTGAACTCGTGCAACTCCACGTCCATTCGCCCGGCTTCGATTTTGGAGAGGTCGAGAATGCCGTTGATTAACGATAGGAGCTGACGCGCCGACCCATAGATCCATTCGACATCCTCTACCGAGCGGGGCATGTCCGCTAAAACGAGCTCTTCTTGTAGAACCTCGGTATAGCCGATGATCGCATTCAAAGGCGTTCGCAGCTCATGGCTCATATTGGCCAGGAACTGCGATTTCGCGACGTTGGCATTTTCCGCCTCGTCGCGCGCTGCCCGCAGTTCTTCGGCAGTATGGGATAGCTCGGCGTTCCGGGATTCCACCTCACCGATCATGCTATTGAAGCTTGAGACGATGCCGTCGAAATCCGGATCGGGATCTCGCTCCAGGCGAACAGAGTAGTCGCCCAGCTCCGAGATACGTCGCATTGCCGCGCTCAGCCTGTCGATGGGCCGAAATGCCATTGTATTCAGCCACCGTGTCGTCGTGAGAGTGACGGCCAGGCTGACCAGGAAGATGAGGAGCGCGGCCGGCGCCGTGTCGCCCAAAATATCGAGCGGGCTGCGATGGCCGACGCGCATGCGCAATTCGCCCACTTTTTCGTTTTGAGCGAGGACAGGAAAGCGCACCTCGGTCGGCCAGCGGGCGTCCGCATCTTCTTGCGATACGGGGGCGGCGTACCCGGCGAACATGGTTCCATCTGTCGAATATACGCGGACGCTGCCTATGTCGGAGATATCGTGAACCGAGCTCAAGTTTTCCTCGGCCGCCACACGATCGCCGAACAGGATTGCGGGGCCGATGTTCGCTGAGATGACGCGCGCGATCTGATCGTGGCGGCTTTCGGCGAGGCTGCGCTCCGTTGCGTACTGGAGGGCTATCAAGCCGAAAACAGAGAGCAGCAGAGCGAAAGCAACTGCAAGCCCCGTCATCGCGATAAGCTTGGAGCGGAATCGGCTCCCCGCGGGGAACGGCCTGAGTCGACGGAAGCTCACTGTTCGACTCGCGCGGCGAGCCGCAGAAGCTTGGAGCTTATGGTCAGCCCGGCATGCTGGGCATTGCGCGCATTGATCTCAAACCGGATCTGCTTGCCCATACGGACAAGCCCTACGGTGCCGCCGGAGTTGATGAAGCTTGGCGTGTCGCCGACGAGGAGAACCCCATGACTACGCGCGCGGGCAGTCTCCGCTGCAGATGCATGGCCGAGGTAGAACACGTCGCATCCCCCGACTGACGCGGAGTCAACCATACGTACAGAGATGCTCCGGTTTCCGACCCGCTGGCCGCGCAAAGCGAGCATCTGTGAAGCACCGTCGGCATTCCGGGCGACGCACATCTCCAAACGATTGCCCGAGCCGGGGAAATCGACGAAGCGCACGATGTTGTAAACAATCGCAGCGCGAAGATCATTCGGGCTATTGTTGTTTGTGGCCGCTCTCGCAGCGGTAAACGAGGCACTTGCAGCCAAGAGCAAGGCTAAGAGGGTGGAACGGAGATGCATGGTGCCGCGCCCCCTAGAACTGAAGCCGTACTTCGGCCGCGACAGTGCGCGGCACGTAAGACGGAGGCGTGGGATAGAGGTTCTGAATGAATTCTAGCCGCTGATCGTCAAGCAGCCCTTCACCGATGAGCGACATCTCCAAGCCGACACGCGGGCGATAGGTCAAGCGAGCGTCTAGCGCCGTGTATGCAGGAACTTGCCCGTGATATAGTTCCGAGACATGCCGCAGTTGCGTGTCGAGCAAGACATTGTCGCTGAGGTCGGCATAACTGCGAAGCCCCAGTTGGTGGCGCGGCGAGCCCTGCAACGGAAACACCAGTTCATATGGCGCACCAGACAGCGGGTCTGGCCCAACCTCGTAGTTCAGATGCGAATAGCTCGCCTCCATGCGCCATCCGGACGCAATTTGCCCTTTCAGCAGTGCTTCAAAGCCCCATGTGCGTGCATCCGCAGCACCGCCCAGGTCAAAATCGGCATAAAGCCCAACCGGCTGAGCTATCGACGGCGACAGTATCGGCTGGAAGCCGGTTGGTGCAAGCGCCAGCAGCCGGCTGTAATCATTGTAATAGCCAGCGACATCGAGCGACCAGCCTTCAGCCAGATCTGCCCTAAATCCCGCCTCATAGGACAGCAAGATCTCGGATTTCTTGTCCGGAACGCCATTCAGCCTTGGATAGACTGGGAGCGGCAGCGGGTTCTCCGGTGCTCCCGGCAACAGCGCTGTGAGAGAAATCTGGGTCACACGTTCCAACAAGGAGGGGGTGCGCACAGCCCGGGATACCGCTCCCCAGAGGGCCAGGCCCTTGCCGACCTTGAGAAACACTCGAGCGCTGGGCTGAAATTCAAATCCGGTGAAGTCATTCTTCTCGAGTTTCGCGCCGATCGTAAGGCGCAATTTGTCCTCGATCAGGGAAATATCGTCTTGAACATATCCACTAAGCCACCGGTCCGTATTAGCGAGACGCGTCAGAGTTACGGAAGGGGTTGAAGTGGACTCATCGTCGAGCTGACGCGCGCCCAAGCCAACAGCTATGTCATGCGTGGCGTTTGGAACCCAATGAACGCCCAAGTCCGCATCTAGAACTTTGCTCCTGACCCCCGCGAAGCCAACTTCCCGTCGATTTAGATAGCTGTGATAAACCTGAAGAGACCAGTCTAGCTTTTCGTTTTGCTGGTGCGTCCATCGGCCGAGGACATTGTAGCTCTTGAATCCGCCTTCGGCGGCAATCGGGTCGTAACCTGGATTGAGAGGACTTCTGCGGAGTTCGAGAAACGGAGTGTCGAAGTCGCCTTTGCCATAATCGGCGGACAGGGTCACGGCATCGTCGATCGTTGGCTGCCAGTCCATCCTCGTGCCGACCGACAACCCTTGCCAACGACGCGAAAGTTCTCCGCCGTTCGCATCCAGCAATCCGTTGTCATGCCGATAGACGCCGTAAGTGCGAAAACTGAGCGTGTCGGAGAGACGGCTGCCGTAGGTGAAGCTTGCTTCCTGCGAACGTGATCCGGCACGGCCGGTAGCAGTCGCATCCAATGTGTCGCTGCTGTGCTTGGTGATGATATTGATGACACCATTCACTGCGTTGGCGCCCCATAGCGATGCTCCGGGGCCGCGCACCACTTCGATACGCTCGATGTCCGCAAACGGCAGGAGCAACTGGTCCCAGAATACACCTGAGGCAGCAGAGTTGTAGATCGAGCGGCCATCCACCATGACCAGAAGCGAATTGGCAATCTTGCTGTTGAACCCTCGGATGGTCACTGCGCTCGAGCCATTCGTGAGCTGCGCGACTTCGACCCCGGGCACCAGACGTAGGAGGTCCGGGATCGTCGACGCGGAAGAGCGGCTGATCGTCTCCTGAGTCACCACGTAGACCGCAGCGGCGGATTCTGCGACCTTCTGCCGCTTCTTGGCCACAGACGTGGATTCGAGTGTCAGGAGGTCTTCCAGAGGAACATCGAGCAGAGCTAAGGCACCTGCCTCGGCACCTTCCAGTTGGTCCGCTTCCTGCGCGGGTGAGTCAGAGGCCTCTGATTTGACTGACGTACCTGCGTCCCTTGCGAAGACTGGCGCTTCTGCAAAAACGAATGCTAGAGCCGCAGTCGCAGCGAAGTATCTGGTGGACCTCGGCTTTTCCATGAGCCGGCCCTAGCTAGCCTTTCTAAAACCCTTATTAACGCTGCGGTCAGATTGTTCATTGAGGGCTATGCGGAGTTGTGCCCAAGACAAAGGGCGAGACAGATAGAAGCCTTGGAGGAAGTCGCATCCCATCGCAGAGAGAAGCTGCAACTGCTCCTCTCGCTCCACGCCCTCTGCCACCGAATGGAAGCCCAGGCAGTTGGCCATGCTGATGATCGTCTGCACCAGAATTTGCGCCTCGCCGTTGCTTTCAAGCACGTCGAGGAGCGATCGATCAATCTTGAGCTTGCTGAAGGGCAATTTGATAAGGCTGGCGAGATTCGAATAGCCGGTCCCGAAATCGTCGATCGAAATCGATACGCCCATTGTACTGAGCTGGCTGAGGCGATCGGCAACCAATTCGGGATCGCGCATGGCCACATCTTCGGTCACCTCAATCTCAAGCAAGTGCGACGATGCGCCCGTTTGCTGCAGGGTCGATCGAACCAGCGACACGAACGACAGCTCTTCAAGGTGCGAGGGAGAGATATTCACGGCGATCTGTAGTGGCGTTCCGCGCCGTTCTAACTCGGCAATCTTTCGCGCGGCTTCGCCCAGAACCCACTCACCGACATCGGTGGTCATGCTGGCCCGCTCAGCAACGGGCATGAAAGTTCCAGGCAGCAACAGCCCTCGTTCTGGATGATTCCACCGGATCAGCGCTTCGACCGACCTCAGGCCCAGCGTTTCGACGTCATATTGCGGCTGAAAGTAGAGTTCTAACTCTCCACGCTGGAGAGCCTGGCGCAGCTCCTGCTCCTCCGCAGCCATGCGCCTCTCTGCGTCTTCGATCGATGGATTATAGAATTCACAACGCTGCCGACCCTCGCGCTTCGCGTGATACATCGCAGCGTCGGCTGCGCGCAGTAGACTGGAGTAGCTAGCTCCATCACGAGGGAAGAAGGCGACGCCCAAACTTGCACTGACACGGGCAGACTGCCCCAGCACTTCGACGGGCTCCGATAACACGCGAAGGATCCGGGACGCCATTTTCTGAGCAATGGATCCCGATGCTCCGTTGGCCAGAAAAACGACGAATTCGTCACCGCCGAAGCGCGCGGTATAAAGCTGTGGTTCCAGGCCTTTGCCCTGAGTTGCCAACGGCAGGTCTTCGGTCCTGGTTGCGATGCGCAGTCGCTCGGCGATCGTTTGCAAAAGGCGATCGCCGACATGATGACCCAAAGTGTCGTTTATAGTCTTAAAGCCATCAAGATCGATAAAGAACAAGCAGTGCGGATGCTCTGCATCTGGCGTTATCAAGTGATGCTCCACCAGCTGCTGGAAATGCATACGATTCAGAAGACCGGTGAGAGCATCCTGCTGAGCAAGGCCTTTTAGATCGTTCACCTTCTGCAGCATCTTGGCCGACATGGAGCGAATCGCCTGCCCCATTCGAGCATCAACAGAGCTGATGGTCTCCGCCGCAGCGTCGAACTCGCCAAGGCAAAGGCGCTCGAGCGTGCAAGAAAGCACTGCAGCCGCCGCTTGCTCGCGTCGAGAGCGGAGTATCGAGATTGCCGCCACGGCAACGGCAGCGCAGGCAGCGATAAGGATCAGGATATGCAGGCGTTCGGCAAGCAACAGCGCCAGGAATCCCCCACACAAAACGCCCAAGCCGATGCCAGCGAGCCGCTGCCTTCCCTCGTAACTCTGCATCATCCGAGTTCGCCCGTCTTCCCCCATATCCTGACCAGACTATGCAAAAGGTATTAACATACGCATCAATAAGATAGTCGACGTCAGTTCAGCACGATCCGCGAGGCCCATGACCGCGCCATTGGTGGCAGTCTGCGCGAGTGGCGCAGCGAGCCGCCGTCTCCATGATGAGTGATGGAGCGGAGCAGTTTCACGGAGATTTAACGCGAACGGCAGCCGGTCCGCATAGAGTTTTCACGCGAGCATCGCTCATCAAGAGCTCCGATCCGAAGGAGCCTTGCATGACGTTCGATCTCGTCCTCGCCGGCCTGGTAGCGCTTGGCCTGCTGGCCTACTTAACCGCCGTCCTTATCAAACCGGAGCGCTTCTGATGGAGGGCGCTTCCCTGTTCGAGCGCAAGCTGGTCATTCCCGCGATCGGCGACGCTTTCGTGAAGGTCGGTCCGCGACAGCTGGTCCGCAATCCCGTGATGTTCACCACCGCAGTCGTCGCTGCGGCGGCGTCGGCTATTCTGCTGCGCAATATCGCGGTTGGCGGCGAAGACCTCGCGTTTCAGGCGCAACTCGTATTCTGGCTATGGCTGACGGTGCTGTTCGGCAATTTCGCCGAAGCGCTGGCCGAAGGGCGCGGCAAGGCGCAGGCGCAAAGTTTGCGCGCGACGAAGGACCAACTCGTCGCCTTGCGGATCGGGAAGAACGGCGCGACAGAAGACATTGCTGCTAACGAATTGCGCTGCGGCGACATCGTCTTGGTCACGCAGGGCAGGCAGATTCCTGCCGACGGCGAGGTGGTGTCTGGCGTCGCCTCGGTAAATGAAGCCGCGATCACCGGCGAAAGCGCGCCCGTGATACGCGAGGCGGGTGGCGATCGGTCGGCGGTCACGGCAGGCACCACGGTCTTGTCCGACGAGATCCGCGTGAAGGTCACGGCAGAGCCGGGCAGCGGCTTCCTCGACCGCATGATTGCGCTGGTCGAAGGCGCGAGCCGGCAGAAGACGCCGAACGAAATCGCGCTGACCATCCTCTTGACGGGTCTGACGCTGATCTTCCTTGTCGCTGTTGGAACGCTCCCTGCCTTCGCGGCCTTCGCGGGCGGCACGATCGCGGTCCCTGTGTTGATCGCGCTGTTCGTGGCGCTGATCCCCACGACCATCTCCGGCCTGCTTTCGGCGATCGGCATCGCCGGCATGGACCGGTTGATCCGCTTTAACGTTCTCGCCAAATCCGGCCGCGCGGTGGAAGCAGCCGGCGACATCGGCACGTTGCTGCTCGACAAGACGGGCACGATCACCATCGGGGACCGGCAGGCGAGCGAGTTCGTAGCGCTTCCTGGGGTGGCCGAGCCCGATCTGGTGGCAGCTGCGCGGCTCTCCAGCCTGGCGGACCCGACGCCGGAAGGGCGCTCGATCGTGGTACTAGCGGGAGAAGGCGAGGCGCTTTCCGCCGAGGCGCAGACCGTTGCCTTCTCGGCGCAGACCCGCGTCAGCGGCGTTGACTTACCCGGACGAAGCATCCGCAAAGGCGCCGTCGACGCGGTGCTCAAGCTAGGCGAGTTCCCGCAGGATTCGATCAACTCGCTCAAGAGGATTACCGACCGCATCGCCCAGGCAGGCGGCACTCCCCTGGCGGTCGTGGAGAATGACCGCTTGCTCGGAGCGATCCACCTGAAGGATGTGATCAAGGCGGGCATTCGCGAACGCTTCGCCGAATTGCGCCGCATGGGCATCCGCACGGTGATGATCACCGGCGACAACCCGCTGACAGCTGCTGCAATCGCCGCAGAGGCCGGTGTCGACGATTTCCTGGCCGAAGCCACACCTGAGGACAAGCTCGCCTACATCCGCAAGGAACAGGGCGAGGGCAAGCTGGTCGCCATGTGCGGCGACGGAACGAACGATGCGCCCGCGCTCGCCCAGTCCGATGTCGGCGTTGCCATGAACACAGGCACGCAGGCCGCGCGCGAAGCCGGCAACATGGTGGATCTCGACAGCGACCCCACCAAGCTGATCGAGATCGTCGGCATCGGCAAGCAACTGCTGATGACCCGCGGCGCGCTGACCACGTTCTCCATCGCCAACGACATCGCCAAGTACTTCGCCATCCTGCCGGCTATTTTCGTTGTGCTCTATCCCTCGCTGGGCGTGCTCAACGTGATGGGTTTGTCGAGCCCATCCAGCGCCATTCTGTCGGCGATCATCTTCAATGCGGTGATTATTCCGCTGCTGGTGCCGTTGGCGCTCAAGGGCGTGGCGTATCGACCGATGCCCGCCGCCAGCCAGTTGCTACGCAACCTTGGCATCTATGGCGTTGGCGGCGTGATCGCCCCCTTCATCGGCATCAAGCTGATTGACCTTGCCGTCGCCGGTCTTGGCCTCGCTTGAATACTTAATCTTTGAAAGGTGCAGTCATGCTGCGTTCGTTACTCGCATTGGCCCTGGTGAGTGTCGCTACACCCGCCATTGCCCAGACCTCAACCCTGTCAACCGGTGAAGAAGAAAGCGCCATCTGCACCGATCGGCCTACCAATGGCAATTACGCCTGCACCGTCCCGAAAGGCAGGTTTCAGCTAGAGGTGGACACGTTCAATTGGCTTCGAGACGATGTCGGTGGTGAGCGTGTCGATGTGGTCGCCTTCACCAATCCAGTTATCAAGTATGGCCTGACCGACAGCAGCGACGTTCAGATAAACTGGTCGCCTTACATCCGGGCTCGCACCCGAGATGCCAACGGCGTACTCACCATCGATGATGGGAGCGGGGACGTGACGGCCCGCTACAAAAAGCGGCTGACAAGCGCGACTGCTGATCTTCAGATCGCACTGCTGCCTTTCGTTAAGCTGCCGACGGCTTCCGATGCAATCGGTATCGGTAAGGTGGAAGGGGGCATCGCCGTTCCCATCAACTATTCCGTGCCGGGGGGATGGACCATCACGCTTGGCCCGCAAGTGAACGTCCTGGCCGACGATGACGGGTCGGGCAGGCACCTGGGCCTGACCGGGCTGGTCAACATCGCCAAGTCTTTCGGCAAGTTCAGCGTTCTCAATGAGATATGGACGGATCAGGACATCGATCCATCCGGCACCGTTAGCCAGTACAGCTACAACGCTGCGCTGGTGTGGCTGGCCAGCCCCAAGCTGCAGTTCGATCTAGGCGCAAACTTCGGCCTCAACCGAAACACTCCCGATGTGGTCAGCTACGTCGGCGTATCGACCCGCTTTTGAAGGATACCACCATGGTCGAAGCCCTTCTCGCAATCGTATTGGTAGTTGGCACGGCGGCGTTGCTGTCGTGGCCGCTTGGTAACTACATGACCTCGCTCTTCTCCGGCCGCTACGCCGGCCTTGACGGCGTGTTCGTGCGCGCTGCGGGGCGTGCTCCCGATCAGGACTGGAAGCAGTATTCGCTTGCGCTGCTCGCGTTCAACGCGCTGATGTTCGTTTTCGTCTTCCTGCTGCTGATGCTGCAGCACCTGTTGCCGCTCAACCCGGACGGCCAGTCCGCCGCGTCGCTCGACCTGGTGTTCAACACGGCGGCCTCGTTCACCACGAACACCAACCTGCAGCACTATTCGGGCGAAAGCACCTGGAGCTACCTGGCGCAGCTGGGCGGGCTGATGTGGCTGCAGTTCGTCTCTGCCGCCACCGGGCTTGCGGCGCTCGTTGCACTGGCGCGTGGCATCGGCGGCCAGTCCAGCATGGGCAATTTCTTCCTCGACCTGCAGCGGGCCGCGTTTGGCGTACTCCTGCCGCTGGCCTTGGTCGTCGCCTGCTTCATTGCTTTTCGCGGCGTGCCGATGACGTTCGAGGGAGCGGCGACCGTCACCACCCTGGAGGGCGTTACTCAGACCATCGCGCGTGGGCCTGCCGCAGCTTTCGTGGCGATCAAGCAACTCGGCACCAACGGCGGCGGCTTCTTCGGGCCCAATTCGGCGCATCCGCTCGAAAATCCTGACTTTTGGGCGAACTGCATGCAGATGATCGCGATCATCGCCATTCCGATGGCTTGCGTGTGGATGTTCGGCCGGATCATCGGGCGCAGGAAGCATGCCGGCGTGATCTTCGGCGTCATGCTCGTGTTCCTGCTGCTGAAGATCAGTGGCTCGGTTGCTTTCGAGACTGCGCCTACGCCCGCCTTCGCCGGTCTTCCGGTTCTGGCCGACGTTGGCAACCTGGAGGGCAAGGAGCTGCGCCTGGGTGCAACGACGGGTCCTCTCTGGGCGGTGCTCACCACGTCCACCAGCAACGGCTCTGTCGCTGCCATGCATGACAGCCTCAACCCGCTGACCGGTCTGATGCCAATGGCCGGGCTGTGGCTCAACGCCACGTTCGGCGGAGTGGGCGTGGGCATGATCAACATGTTCCTCTACATCGTTGTCGCCGTGTTCATTGCCGGGATGATGGTCGGCCGGACTCCCGAGTACCTGGGCCACAAGGTGGAAGGGCGCGAGATGCGTCTGGCCATGCTCGCACTGCTAAGCCATGCGGTGCTGATCCTGGGTGGCACCGCTATCTTCGCCGCAACGACCTGGGGACAGGGCACCATCCACAACGCAGGCGCACACGGCTTTTCCGAGATCCTCTACGAGTTCAGCTCGGCCGGCGCCAACAATGGCTCGGGTTTCGAGGGGTTGGGCGACAACACCGTGCCGTGGAACATCGCCACCGGGCTCGTCATGCTGATCGGTCGCTACTTGCCCATCATCGTGCCGCTGGCGATTGTTGGCTCGCTGATGACGAAGAAGCGCAGCGCGGAGAGCGCCGGGACGCTGAGCGTCGAAGGCGGCACGTTCGGCACGATGCTGGCGATCACCATCCTGATCTTTGGCGCGCTGACCTTCTTCCCTGCAGCGGCTCTCGGCCCAATTGCAGAGCATGTGACGCTGATGCGCTGAGCTGCAACCAAGACAAGGAACGGACCCATGACCTACCTTCTTCCCTCTCTGCGGCTCTGGGCGTTGACCCTTCTGGTTTGCGTGGTGGCCTATACCGCACTGGTATTCGGCTTCGCGCAGGCGCTTGCTCCCTATCGCGCCAATGGTTCGATCGTCGAAGTCGACGGGCGCGCCGTCGGAAGCGAGCTTGTGGCTCAGGGTTTTACCGCGCCGCGCTACTTCTGGCCGCGTCCGTCCGCCGTGGACTATGACGGCATGGGGGCGGGCGGCAGCAACTTGTCCCCCACCAGCCCACACCTCACGGCGCGTGCTGTCGAGACCGTCTCCCGCTATAGGGCGACGGCTGACACTCCGGTGCCGGCAGACCTCGTCGCGGCAAGCGGTGGCGGCCTCGATCCGCACATCTCGCTTGCCGGCGCGCTCTACCAGGCTGACAGAGTCGCGGCGGCTCGAGGGTTGGACGTGCGCGTCGTACGCGGGATTGCACGGGATACTGCGGCTGCCCCTGGCGCTGTCTTCGCGCCCGAACCCGTCGTTAACGTCCTGCAACTCAATCTGGCTCTCGATCAGATCAAGCCATAGATTATGGTGAGCATGACCGACCCCCTGCCAGACCGTGACGCCGAACGCTTCCTGCGCATTGCCAGAATGGAAGCGCGCGGGCGGCTGACCGTCTACCTCGGCGCGGCGCCCGGCGTCGGCAAGACGTACCGCATGCTGCAAGACGCTGCGCGGCGGCAGGCGGAGGGCATCGACGTTGTGGTGGGGCTGGCGGAAACCCACGGCCGCAGCGAGACCGCGGCGCTCCTTGAGCCGCTCGAAGTTCTACCTCGGGGGGCGGTGGAACACGCCGGGCGACAGCTCGAAGAGTTCGATATCGACGGGGCCTTGGCTCGGCGGCCCAGCCTTATCCTGGTTGATGAACTTGCTCACACCAACGCGCCGGGTAGCCGCCACCCCAAGCGCTGGCAGGATGTGGCCGAACTCATCGTGGCCGGCATAGATGTCGCGACCACGATCAACATTCAGCACATCGAGAGTCTCAACGATGTCGTTGCCGGGTTCACGCATGTCCGTGTTCGCGAGACGGTGCCGGACAATATCTTCGAGCATGCCGAACTCATTCTCGTCGACCTCCCGCCCGATGCACTGATCGAGCGCCTACAGGCCGGCAAAGTCTATCTGCCTGACACCGCCGGGCGTGCTCTGGCCAACTTCTTTACGCCGCTCAAGCTTGCTGCCTTGCGGGAGATGGCGCTGCGCTTCGCCGCGCACAGCGTCGACCGCCGCCTTTCCGACGAGCTCGCCACCAACGTCGACAAGGCCGACTTCGTGGCTGGGGAGCGGCTGCTCGTGGCGGTCAGCGCCGGAAAGGGTGGTGCGCGCGTGGTACGTCAGGCCAAGCGGCTGGCGGACTTGCTGCATGCGCCATGGACTGCTGTCGTCATAGAGAGCGCCAGCGCCCGCGCCGTTCGCGGCAGTCAGCGCGAGCAACTCGCCGACACACTCGCGCTGGCGGCCTCGCTCGGCGCATCGCTGATGACGGTTGCTGCCGACGATATCGGCGCGGCGCTGGTCGACCAGGCCCGGCAATTGCGTGCCAGCCAAATCGTCATCGGCAAGAGCCGCCGCAGCCGCTGGTTCGAGTGGCGGCACGGGTCTGTGGCACAATCCGTGATCCGCAGGGCGAAAGGCGTGGCGGTCCACGTTGTCCCCCTCGATGAGCCCGACGAGAAGCCGGACAGCGGCGATGGGCCCTACATGGCGCGTGACAACCTTCTCGCGTTCCTGCTCGTGGCAGCCACCGTCGGGATGCTGCACCTGGGCCTGCCATGGATCGCGCTGAGTGCGATCGACCTCATCCTCTTGCTGCCGGTGATCGTCGCGGCGACCCGGCTTCGGCTGAGGGCTGGGCTATGGGCGGCTGTGGCTGCGGCCTTGTCGTATAACTTCTTCTTCACGCAGCCCTACCACACGTTCTTCATTCACAGCCCGGCGGAAATCATCACGTTCGGGGTGCTGGCGCTGGTTGCCGTTGTCATCGGCGGCTTGGCGGGAAAGGTACGGCGCCAGGCGCAAACCAGCGCGGGCGTTGCCCGGCACAATGCCTCGCTGGCACGATTTGCCGGCCTCATGGGCGGGCTTTCCGGAAAAGATGAGACCGCCAGGGTTGCTTGCCGCGAGATTGGGGGGCTACTCGACGTGGAAGCCATCATCGTCTCTCTGGAGGACAACGAGATCGTCGTGCGCGGCAACGATGCCTACAGTCGGATAGACGTGGTGGATGAGGCCGCCGTCCGCTGGGCAATCGAGAACGGTGTTGCGACCGGCCGTGACACGGGCACATTGAATGCGTCCGACTGGCAGTTCCATCCGCTGAAGACATCGCTCGGTACGATGGGGGCTTTGGGGCTGGCCCGCCCTTCGCAAGAGCGTGTGATCCGGCCTGACGACGCCGTCATGCTGGCATCTCTGGTCGATCAGACCGCGCTGGCGCATGAGCGGATCGTGCTTGAAGGGCAGGCGCGTCAGGTGGACGCCCTGCGCGAAAGGGACCGTTTGCGCGGCGCGCTGCTCGGCAGCATCGCCCATGATCTGCGCACGCCTCTCACGGCTGTCATCGCGGCGACCGAGGCGATCCCGGCTGAGGGGGACTATGCCGAAGAGGTGCGCATCGCACGCTCGGAATCCCGCCGCCTGCAGCGGTTCCTTCACGACTTGCTCGAAGCGTCGCGGATCGAGCATGGAACGATCGAACCCAAGTGGGAGAGCGTCGACATGACGGACGTCATCGCCTCCGTTACGCGGGATCTGCGGCAAGAGGGCCCGGAGGCACGGGTCGTCACGCACATCGAAAGCGACTGCCCATTCGTGTCGAGTGACCCGCTGCTGCTGCGACATGTGCTGATCAATCTTGTCGACAACGCACTGAAGTTCTCTCCCACCGCCTCACCGGTCGATGTTGAGCTCGGCTGTTCCGCAAACCGTGTCCTTTGCTGCGTGCTCGATCGCGGGCCTGGGTTGCCGCAAGAGACTGGCGCGCTGTTCGAGCGCTTTCAACGGCTCGAAGGCGGGGACCGTGTGGGAGGCTCGGGGCTTGGGCTGTGGATCGCCAAGAACTTTGTCGAGGCGGTTGGCGGGACCATTACCGCCAGCAATCGCGAGGGCGGCGGGGCAGCATTCACCATCTCCCTACCGGTGCCGGCGCCGCGTGGCGGCCAGGATGGCTCTGCCGATGCGTAAGGACGTCCTGATCGTCGACGATGAACCTGCGATCCGCCGACTTCTGGTTGGTGCCTTGGATCGGGTCGGCCTCGGTCACATCGAAGCGACGACCGCCGGAGAGGCATTGCGCCTGGCTGGCGGTTCGCAGCAACCAGCTGTGGCCCTGCTCGATCTGGGTCTACCCGATCGCGACGGGCTGGAGATAGTGCCCCAGCTGGCTGCGATGGGGCTCGCGATCATTGTGCTGACAGCGCGCGACGCCACCGAAGAGAAGGTCGCCGCTCTCGATCTGGGCGCGGATGACTTCGTGACCAAGCCCTTCGACAGCGCCGAGCTCCTCGCACGCGTTCGGTCTGCGCTGCGGCGCAAGGGCGGCACTTCAAGCGACCCCCAGAAGCGGAGTTTCGAAGGCGGAAGCATCGATCGGGGCACGCATACGGTGCTGATCGCGGGAGCACTGGCTCCGCTGACACCACGCGAATTCGACCTGCTCTGGGCGCTTGCGGAGCGGCCGGGGCGCGTGATGACGCATACGGCCTTGCTGGAGACAGTCTGGGGCCCGGCCCATCGCGATGATCTCGACTACTTGCGAGTGGCCATCCGCTCGCTGCGCAAGAAGATCGAGGCCGACCCATCGCGCCCGACGCTGGTGATGAACGAACCCGGGATAGGCTATCGTCTCGCCAGCCCGGGCGATGTGCAAGGCACGCGATCACACACCGTCAGAGCGGCCAAAAATACATGATGAGGGCCGTTCCCAATACCAGGATCATGAGCGACAGTGGAATGCCCAGCCGTGGGTAGTCGGCAAAGCGGTATCCGCCAGGTCCCATCACGAGAGTGTTACATTGGTGGCCGATCGGCGTCAGGAAGTCGCTGCCTGCCCCAACGGCGACGGCCATTAGAAAGGCATCGGGGCGCAAGCCCAGCTTAGTGGCCAAGGTGGCTCCGATCGGCGCCATCACGAGAACGGTTGCCGCGTTGTTCAAAAAGGGCGTCACCGCCATTGCCGCGGCCATCACCACCGCGACGACGGCAAAGGGCGGCAACCCGTCAACCGCGGCAGAAAGACCAGCGGCGATGATTTCTGTGCCTCCCGTGCTCTCAAGCGTTTCGCTCACCGGGATCAAGGCGCCGATCAGCACCAGGATAGGCCACTCGATCGCCTGGTACGCTTCGTCCGGCTTGAGTACTCCCGAGACGATCATTGCGGCCGCTGCCGCCAGGAAGGTGAGACCTACCGGAGCGAGTTGGAAAGCGAGGGAAGCAATCGCGGCCGCGAGAATGGCCACGGGCACCCACAACGGCCGTCTCTGCCCGATTTGCAGTCGCCGCTCGGCCAGCGGGAAAAGGCCGGCCGCGGAAAGCCGATCGCCGAGGTTTGTCGCCGGGCTTCGCAGGAGCAGCAGATCGCCCTCCTGCATCGCAACGCGGGAAAGCCTTCGGTTGAGTCGGTGCCCGCGCCGGCTCAGAGCGACCATCTCCAGTCCAGACGTTTCACCCAGGCGGTATCCCGCAGGAGTCTGGCCGATCAGAGGTGAGGCCTTTTGCACAACCGCCTCGGCAATTACCACTTCGCTGCCCTCAACCGCGCCTGCGGAAGCTGGCATGAGGCCTGCTGCAACTATAACTCTTTGAAGCGCTGGAGCATCGCCTTCGATGAGTAGGATATCGCCGCCGTGAACTTCCCAGTCAGGGTCAGGGATCAGCCGCCGGTACTCCTCGCGAACAATGCCGACGACGCGCACTTCACCTGAGGCGAGCTTCTCAACGTCTGCTATGCGGCGACCGACGAATTCCGAGGTCTCGGGAAGAACCAGTTCCGAGACATAGTCCTCGACGGCAAAGGCGTCTTCCGCCGAACGTGCCCCCTGTCGATCGGCGGGAAGCAGCCGCCATCCCACGGTGAGGAACAGCATGCCAGCCAAGGTGACCCCAAGGCCGACCGGTAGATAGTCAAACATCGAGAAAGGCTCGCCGACCATTCCCTCCCGGACGCGGCTCACCATCAGGTTTGGCGAAGTCCCCACCAATGTCATGAGACCGCCCATCAGCGACGCGAAGGCGAGCGGCATCAAGACGAAGTGCGTCTGTGTGCGGTGCCGTCGCGCGAGCTGCTGCGCAACTGGGAGAAAAATAGCCAGCGCGCCGATGTTCTTCATGAAGGCGGACAGGACCGCCACGGTTCCACCCAGTGCCGCCACCTGTTTTCCGGGTGTGTTGAGCTTTGGGGCTACCGGGCGGATCAGCATGTCCACCAAACCGGATCGAGCAATGCCGGCGCTGACCACCAGGGCAGAAGCGATAATCAGGACGATGTCGTCCGAAAAGCCTGAGAACGCCTCGTCTGGGTCCACCAGACCGGCGGCGACTGCCGCCAGCAGCCCAAGAACGGAAACGACATCGTAGCGGAGTTTATCCCAGATCAATAGCACCACGACTGCGCCGATGATGCCGAATGATAGTGCTTGATCCAGCGTCACAGAGTTCCCCTTTGCACTGAAACGAGATGGCTGCGATCGCGTTCCTTAACATACTAGCTGAACATGCCACCGAAGCGCACTACGCGCGTTTAGCGCTCATGATCCTCACCAAACGCAACATCAGGATCGGTGCGGGTCTTCTCAGCACCGCAGTCACGGCCGGGGTGGCTTGGCGCGGACGGATCTATGCCCGCGCTCGCGCCGAGATCCGCGCTGCCGAGCTACAAGCTCGTGCGAGCCAGGCGCGCTTTCGATCGCTGATGGAGGCCACCGCAGCGATTGTGTGGTGGACCAACACGGAAGGTGAGTTTGCGGAAGACCAGCCCAGCTGGGAGGCCTTCACCGGTCAGCCTCTCTCGACCATGTCGGGGCGAGGTTGGCTGGACATGATCCATGAGGAGGATCGGGAAGCGACGGCTCTTGCGTGGGAGGCCGCCAAGTCTTCGCTGCTGCCTTACGAAATTGAGCATCGCGTTCTGCGCCAGGACGGCGTCTACATAGACATGTTGGCCCGCTCGGTTCCGGTTCGCGACGAACGCGGCGATGTTGTCGAGTGGGTCGGCGTTCACACCGACATCAGCGCGCGCAAAGCCGGCGAACGAGCCCTTATTGCTGCCAAGGATGAAGCCGAGCAGGCGACGCTGGCGAAAAGCCAATTCATCGCCAACATGAGCCATGAGCTTCGCACGCCGCTTTCCGCCGTCATCGGCTATGCCGAGATGCTTCAGGAGGAGAGTGCCGAGATGGACCCACAGGAGGTCCAGGACGATCTCACCAAGATTACGGCCAACGCTCGCCATCTTCTCGACCTCATCAACGCGGTGCTTGATCTGTCGAAGCTGGAGGCCGGCCGAGACGAGCTGTATATTGAGCGAGTTGATGCCGATGCCCTGGTGCAGACCGTGGCCGACACGGCGACCGCACTCGTCCAGCGCAACGAAAACCGCCTCGTTGTCGACGTGCCGGAGCCACTGGGCGAGATCGGCTCGGATCTCATCAAGCTTCGCCAGTGCTTGTTCAATCTTGTGAGCAATGCGGCCAAATTCACCGAGAACGGCGTCATAACGCTGGCCGCGCGAAGAACGGCGGATGCGTTGGTCTTCTCGGTTGCGGACACCGGCATCGGCATGACGGAGGAGCAACTCGGCAAGCTGTTTGAACGGTTCGTGCAGGCTGACAGCTCCGTCACGCGGCGATATGGCGGCAGTGGTCTGGGGCTGGCACTTACGCGCTCGTTCGCGGAACTCCTGGGCGGGAGGATCTCGGTGGAAAGCACAAGTGGCGAGGGCTCCGTGTTCACGCTCGAGATTCCGCTCGAGAGCTATCCCAACACCGAGTGGTCTCCATCCGACGACGGGCCCAAGCAGGGGCAGTCAACCGTCCTCGTCATCGACGACGAAGCACCAATGCGCGAGCTGCTCGGCCGCTTTCTGCGCCGGGAGGGTTTTCACGTGGTCACAGCGGCTGACGGCAGCCAGGGTCTTGTGGCAGCACGGAGCCAGCGGCCTGCTGCGATCATCTTGGACGTACTGATGCCCTACGTTGATGGGTGGTCGGTGCTTGGCGCTCTCAAGGCTGACGCCGATTTAGCCAGCATTCCGGTCGTGATGGTCACATCCAGCCGGGAGAAGCGACTTTCTTTGTCGATGGGCGCCATGGATCACCTGCCAAAGCCGGTAGATTGGCAGCGCCTGAAATCGATACTCTCACAAGTGCGCGCCTCCGGTCACTACCGTGCGGTCCTTGCAGGAGCTGACGAGGCGCTGGCCACCATGCTCGTGGAGACGTTCAGGAGCGAAGGCTGGACTCTGGAATTCGTACCAACTGATGGCATCATGACGCTCAGCGATCATGCGGAGCCGGAGCTCGTGCTCATCGAGAACGGTCGTGGCATAGACATCGCAAGCACCTTGCCGCGAGTACGAAGCCACCTTGGCTCCGATGTACCGATCGTGGTGCTCGCCGATGCCCTCGCACCGGAAGACCAGGCTGCTGTCGATGCCGCGCATGCGGAAGCGATGGTCGCAGCCGATGTGCAGGCTCTGGTCGCTGGACTGAAAGATATGCTGGCGGCGCTGCCCTCGCCGGCAGAAGGAGACAAGAATGGCCCGGTTGCTGCTGGTTGAGGATCATGAGGAGATCTGGGATTTTCTTTCCCGACGGCTGAAACGCAAAGGACACGATGTTTCGCTCGCCTTTGATGGGAGATCCGGCCTCGACAAAGCTCGAGCCGAAAGCCCGGATCTGATCCTTATGGACGTCAATCTGCCGATCCTCGATGGCTATTCGGCAGTCCGCGAACTGCGTAGCGATCCCCAGAGAGCTGACGTGCCGGTGATTGCCCTGACGGCTCATGCCATGGCTGGCGATCGCGAAAAGGCGATGGCTGCCGGTTGCACGGACTATCACCCCAAGCCGATCGACTTCTCACGGTTGATCGAGCAAATCGACGCAGCTCTTGCGGATCGGGCGCCGAATGCCTGACGTTGAGGATCTGCGTCAGGCGCCTGACGGATGGGCGAACCCTGAGTGGGTGGCCGCAACAGCATCTCGAAACCTTCCCGGTCCCAATCTCCTGCCGCGCGGGCCTGCCGAGGCGAACGTCTTGCGCAGATGTGTGGTGGACATAGCCTTGGCAACGAAGCTGTTGAACGCGCATCTGCAGAACCGTCTGCAGCTGATGCAGTCCAATCCTACGGAGTTGCAGGACCTGCCGTTCGAGGAGGCGGCAATCCTGTTGAAGGCGATGATCGCTGCCGGGCACGCGGACGGGGGCCTCGATGAAGGCGAACGGGAGCGCCTGATCGCGATCGCCAGACGCGGCATCCCGGATGAAGCCCGGCGCCATTCACTGCTGCTTGCGATCGACGCGCCTCCTGCACTGGAGGATGTTCTGCGGGCCGTCGACACTCCCGAACTGGCGGAACGAGTCTACGCCGTATCCGCGGCGACGCTTGGACACGGCGCGGACGTGAACCGCGCTTACCTCGCCTATCTGGCCGCGCGGCTGCAACTTCCGAAGGATATAATTCTGCGCGTCAACGCGATGACGAGCGGCGGAGAGGTGCGTTAAGCTGCGATCCGGCTGAGATCGTCCAAGCCGCGTTGCACCAGTTCGCTGTCCACCAGGAGGCGGCGTGCAAGATCGCTGAGGGTAATCCATCCCACCACAGTGCCGCTGCCATCTTTCACGAATAGCCGACGCACGTGATAAGCCGCCATGAGATCCAGGGCAGCACCGACTTCATCGTCTTCATCGCAGGCGAGAATGGAGTGGCTCATCACCTCGCTCACCAGCGTTCGAGAAGAGTCCAGGCCCCTGGCGCAAACACGAAAGACCATGTCCTTGGTCGTGATCACTCCAAGCGGCCGCTCCGGGCTGCCAACGGGAAGGGCGCCCACGTCGATCTCACCCATCAGGGCTGCAGCGGCCTGAGCTGTTTCGCCGACATCGACATATTCGACATCCCGGCTCATCACTTCGCTAACTCGCATGCTCGCTCCTTGACCGTCAAAGGCTTGAAGGCACATTAGGTTCCATATGCCGGATTGACTTTCGCGGCTACATCGCTGTTCAGGTGTTCAGCATTCTTTGAACTAAGGAGACTACAGGATGACTAGATCGCTGAACGGCCGTGTGGCTGTCATCACCGGCGCGGGATCGGGCATGGGCCGCTCGATGGCGCTTCGCTTGGCCGAGGACGACGCGAAGATCGCCGTGTGGGACATTAACGGCGAAGGTGCAGAAGAGACTGCCGAGATGGTGCGCGAGGCAGGCGGAACGGCTATCGCCATCGCTGCGGATTGCTCGCAAAAGGCCGCGATCAAGGCGGCTGCCGATCAGACGCGCCGCGAACTCGGCAAGATCGCAATCTTGATCAACAACGCAGGCATCGCGCCGTTTACGCCGTTCCTCGAGATTGATGAAGCAATGCTCGAGCGGGTTCTGCGCGTCAACACGATCGGGCCGTTCCTGGTTACGCAGGAGTGCGTTCCCGACATGATCGAGGCCAAGTGGGGCAGGATCATCAACGTTACTTCCTCATCGGTGCAGAGCGGCTCCGCTCTCCAAACCCATTACACCAGTTCCAAGGGGGCACTGCTCGGCCTCACCAAGTGTCTGGCGATGGCTTTGGGCGAGCACGGGATCACCGCGAACATGATTCCTCCCGGTTCGATCGACACCCCCATGCTTCGCGCAGCCGACGTCATGCAGCGTGAGGGGGCAATCGAAGCGTACGGCAAGTCTCTTCCTGTCGGGCGGATCGGCACGGGCGAGGATATTGCTGCGGCGGCTGCTTTCCTCGTCTCGGAAGAAGCTGGCTACATGACAGGCCAGACGATCAGCGTGAACGGCGGGCGTTATATGGGCTCTGCCTAGTCGGCGGTGGCGTTCTCCCAAGAGGGGGAACGCCACGCAGGTACAGTCCGGCGGAATGCGTTCATCCCACAGGGTTGTGCGATGTTCCATGGCATCATCGAAGCCAATGCCGCCGCGGCTAACGGCGCGGACGGCATCGCGCCGTTCGGAAGCAGCTGAATCGTTGTTGAAACTCTGCTCCGTGCCGCGCATGAATGTGGCCGCTCCTGAGCCCCAGAAGCTCCGACCCAAAAGGATTGCCGATGTCTCTTCGTTTGTTGCCCCTGCTGCTTCTGGGTGGCTGCGCAGCAACGGCAGCGCCCGTTGCAGAAGCGCCGCACCTGCCTGTCGATCCCGCCAGTGGCACCGCTGCGGAAGACGGGCGGTTGCTTGGCTTCCTGGATGCGAAATTTGATGAAGAGGTTGCCCTCGATCCAGAGGAACTGACCAGCCTTGGCTCCAAGCAGGATTACGACCGGCTTAGCGACTATACGTTGGCGGCAAGCGAAAAGCGCATGGAGCTGGCTGAACGCCAGTTGACGGAGTTGAAGGCGCAATTCGATCCCGCGCGCCTCGGCCCTGCCGCGCAACTGAGCTACCGGCTCTTCCAGCGCGATGTGGAGCGGCAGCGCGAAAACTATCGTTTCCGCGCCTACGGCTTTCCCGTGTCGACCAACGGCACGCCGGCTGGCGACATACCTGTCTTCCTGATCAACCAGCACCGGGTCGACGACGTCGCCGATGCGGAGGCTTATATCTCGCGCTTGAAGGACAGCGAGCGCGTGATGAGTGAGGTTGCACAACAGATGCAACAACAGGCGGCCATGGGGATCTTGCCGCCGAAGATGGTGTTCGCTCCTGCTCGAGCCGATGCGCAAAGTATCTTGAAGGGCGCGCCGTTTGACGCCGGAGCCGACAATCCGGTTTGGGCCGATTTCCAGGAGAAGGTCCGCGCACTTTCCGTCCCGGCCGAGACCAAGGCTCGCCTGCTGGGCGAAGGGCGCGCCGCGCTGACAGGGCCATTCCGCCGCGGCGTCCAAACGCTAATCGGCCAGATCGATCGGTTGGAGCCTCGTGCCACCGGCAACAACGGCGCGTGGAGCCTACCCGATGGCGACGCTTACTACGCGAATCGGCTGCGCTCTTACACCACTACCGACCTGACCGCCGATCAGATTCATCAGATCGGGCTTCAACAGGTCGCGCGCATCCGCACCGAAATGGAGGCGGTGAAGCGCGAGATGGGCTTCTCTGGCACGCTTGAGCAGTTGTTCGAGGAACTGCGTACAAGCGCTGCCTACAAGTACCCGAACACGGACGCGGGCCGAGAGCAGTATCTCGCCGACGCGCGAACTCTGATCGACACCGTGCTGGCCCGCTCGCCGGACTATTTCCGACGTCTTCCGAAAGCGAAGTTGGAAGTGCGGGCGGTCGAACCGTTCAGGCAGGACACGGCGTCGGTGGCCTTCTACAACCGGCCAGCGCCTGACGGCTCACGACCGGGAATCTTCTACGTGAATCTGGCCGATATGACCCAGGTGAACAAGGTGCAGACCGAGGGTATCGCGGCGCATGAAGGCGCGCCTGGTCACCATTTCCAGATTGCGCGTGCTCAGGAACTTCCCAATCTTCCGAAGTTTCGCCGGTTCGGCAGCTATGGCGCCTACGTGGAAGGCTGGGGTCTCTATGCGGAGCGACTGGCCGACGAGATGGGGGTCTATGCCAGCCCCGAACAGCGCTTTGGCATGCTGTCCCTACAGATGTGGCGCGCAATCAGGTTGGTCCTTGATACCGGCCTGCATTCCAAGCGCTGGTCCCGCGATCAGGCGATTTCCTATTTCCGCGCCAACTCGCCCAATTCAGAGCGCGATATTGCCAAAGAGGTGGACCGCTACATCAACAATCCGGGCCAGGCAACGAGCTACATGGTGGGGCAACTCAAGATTGCCGAATTGCGTGTCCGTGCCGAGCAACAGCTAGGCGCGCGCTTCGACATCCGCGATTTCCATGAGGCCGTGCTGGGGCAGGGGCCCTTGCCCCTCGATGTCCTAGAAGAGGTGGTCGACCGTTATATTGAGAAGGCCAAGCGCGCTTCCTCGTAAGCGGGTGCGGCCTAACTCAGTGCATTCGGGCGTGATCCAGATCGACTGGAAAACGGTGTAACGGACAAGGCGAGGCGCTTAGTTAGCGCCGGCTCCTGCCGCAGCTTTGGCCTTGTCCGCTGCAACGAGGGAATCCCAAGCGCTCCATTCGATAGCGCGTCCGGGGTACGCAACTCTGGCGAACGGCCAGTCCTTCTGCATCCAGTCGGCCACCCACTCGAAAAGCTTGGCGTCGAAGCCGGCGTCGTATTCGTCCTGTGTTACCCACATCCTGACCACGGCATCATAGCCTGCAACGGTGCTCGGGGAGACATACACGGAACCGCGCTCGCGGCGGCCGTCCGGGGTGAGAACGGCGTAGGCAAAGGATTGACGGTTCCTGAAGCGGGCCTGCTCGGTTTCCATGTCTCGCATGGCATCGGAAGCGGAAATGTCTTTGGGGGGCCAAATGCTGCTGCGCGTGAACGTCTTCTGCAAGTGCTCAATCGACGACATGTAGGCGTCGAAGTCCACCGTCACCAACTCGGGACCTAGCGGCACAAGTCTGAAGCCTTTGGCTTCCACCAGGGGCGGCACGTGGAATTCAGGCGGGACGAATAACGCCGCTGGTTTGGAAGCGTGCTTTGCTGCGGGAGCAAGTGCCTCGGCCTGTGGCACTTTCCCCGGCGCTGCCCATGCTTCGGCAGACGTCGCACAGCCAACCCCTATCAGCATCGCCAAAGGCAGGGATGCGCGTTTCACATCGCCAATCATCATGTTTGCTCCTCAGGGGTGAGCGTGCAGTTGGATCGAACGATCTCGACAACGTCGGTCTGCAAGGTCTCACCTCGATATTAAGACTCTCTGGGATCAGCTAGACTGCCGAGTACACCGCGCTGGTTCAGCCCAAAGGCAAAGAAGCGACTTGCGGAATGGGCGCACCCGGCGACGCCTTCTCAAACAGACAGACGGTGCATTTCCGTCTCCGGAGTGAAGTTTCCAACCAGCTCTGGGCGCGGGTCGTGGTGAGAGGCTTCGGCGGAAAGGGGGTAGTCACTTCCCAGTTTCTTACGGAGACGAGAGTGGAAAAGCTTGTGTTCGAGTATCCGCCCAACGACCCACAAGGCGAAGAAGATGCTCATGAAGACATAGGCCGTAGTCATCGATGGCTTTCGATCTGACTTGTCTTCCTTATCCTTCTTCTTCTCCGGCTCGGGGGCGCCAAGAATCTTGTCGATCGAACTCATCGGCACGTCTTCGGGACTGACTTTCGACCGCTTCTTGGCGGCTTCAGCTTTGGCTTTGGCTAAATCGGGTGGGTTCCGCCATGTTTCCAAAGCGATACCGATGTGGCCAACAGCAAAAAAGAGCAGGGGGGCCAGAAAACAGGCCAGCAACGCACGGCTCATGAGATCGTAGCGCAGCACACCGTCGGTAATGTGCAGAGTGCCACTGTCGAAGACAGACATCTTGTCCTGGGGAAGCTGGTCCTTCTTGGTGAAGGTCAGGGTGTCACCAGTGATCCTATAGGTGGTGTTCTTCTCCTGAAACAAGCTATCCAGCTTGTCGAAGGCTTCCGCGGCGGACCGGTGCGGTTGGATCGGCAGGGTTCCCCTGACCCGCCAAATCCAGTCAATAGAACGCAGATTCACACGATTCTCCGAGTAGATTTCGCCAAGGCCGGCGAGCAGGGCAGACACTGTCACGATCACGGCTGACCCGCCCCGGCCACACGGGCTGGAAGATCAAGGTCAATCAAAGCTCAACTTGAGTGCGGCTGCCTCCTTCACTCGGCCGGCACGGCGGTGATCTGCCCGCGACGGGTGAACTTCTCCTTGAGCAGCTTGTAAGGCTCGGAGAAGGTGTAGTGCATGGTTTCCCAGATCGACATGCGGCGCCCGCCTTCCTGGCCCAGCAGCTCCGCCTCGCCGTCTCGGCAGGTGCCGTGGATGCGGTCGATAAAGATCCACGTGCCCGAATAATTGCTGCGGGTGCTCTCAAAGTCCTGTGCGTGATGCAGGCTGTGGTGCTCGGTGGTGTTGAAGATCTTGAACCACCACTTTGGCGTGTTGAAGCGGATGTTGCAGTGCTGATAGCTGCCGACCGCCAAACCGAATGCACCAGCGAGCAACACCGCACGCGGCAGGAAATCGAAAAGACCGGCAACGCCAAGGCCGATCAGGAAAATCTCGATTGGATTGCCAATGCTTCCCTTTTGAACATTCAGCTGAGTTACGAAGTGATGCGGGGCATGCGTGACCCACAGGGGATACCAGTTATGCATGCCGCGGTGCATCCAATACTGGAAGTAGTCACGAACGAACGAGAGAAAGAACGCCTGGAGCAGCAGTGGCAAGCCCATGAACCACGCGAACTTGGCGAGGTCGAAGGAGTCCTGGAACCAGCTAATGATGGCCTCGCTGTTGATCGAGCCGAATAAGACCCTAACCACCATCATGCCCATAGCGACGTAGAAGGTGTCACAGGCCAGTTCCTTCCACGTATGCTGCCAGCTTTTATAGCGCGGACTGATCCACTCCATCCCCAGCATCATGAACTTGACGCTAAGGCCGATCCACAATGTGACGGAGGGCTTCACCCACGCATCCGGCGCATAGTAATAGAAGGCGATGATCGCGATCAGAAAGGCCGGCTGGAAGTGTGTGAAGAAGGCCTGCTTGAATGGGCCGCCTTGCACCCTGCCCAGATTGTCGAGCCCTAGTGTCACGGGGGCGCTGACCATGTAGGATGGTTTAGGCGCGCTGACCGTTTCAGCCATTCGTGGTCCTCCATGAAGGCGTTTCAGCCGATGACATCGACTCTCATCCTTTGGATACTTGAGGCGGCTGGTTGTTGAGATACGTCCTTCGACGTAGACCGCACGTCACGGACTGAGACGCTCGGAACTCTCGATCATGCTAGGCATCATCCAGGCGCCTTGAAGGCTCTTGCCAGAACCGACACTTGGGCACCGGTGCGCGAAGGAGAGTTTTTCCAGCGCTGCGATCAGAGCAGGTATTCGACAAAGTCGAAGGGATCTCCTCCAGGCGTTGCGTCAGGTGCAACTTTGCCCTATAGCATCACGTGCTGACGTCGCCTGCGACGGACTTTTGGGCAGCTAAGCTCCCCCTCTTTGTCCCTTACTAGCCTCACCGAAGCCGGGATGCGCTGCTGTTGGCGCATGCCCGTCATGCATGGGACAAAGGATACCCATATGACCATCGGAACCGTTAAATTCTTCAATGCCGATAAGGGCTATGGTTTTATCGCGCCTGAGAGCGGCGGCGAGGATGCTTTCGTGCACATCTCGGCCGTTGAGCGTGCCGGCATGGCTACCCTCGACAAGGATCAGCGCGTTTCCTACGAACTGGAAACCGACCGCCGCGGTAAGATCTCGGCTGTGAATCTTCAGCCCGCCTGAAGTTTGACGATCGTGCGGGTGGCTTCGGCCGTCCGCACCATTGTTCTGCGCCTAACGAGGCGACTTTCTGGACGAGGATCCACACCATGACCGATGCGAGCAGCCGCCCTTTCCTTATTAACAAGGACGCGGACGGGAACTTCCGCCTTACGGTGCGAACTACGCGATATAACTCGCGGGGGTATCCTCTGGTCACTGCCGCTCTCCAGGAGGAGACTTTCAAGACGGCCAACGCCGCTCGCGCGTTTGCTCGTGAAAACTTCAGTGCTCAACCGGGCGAGTACACCACCAAGTAAGAAGGTGTGCATTGCGGTGCACAACTTGCATCAGGCGGTGAGAGAAAGTGCTCGCCTGTAGCTGCGCTTGGGCCGCTGTTCCACTTAGCCTGCTACTTTGCCCACCACTTCAAAGCTCTGTGACGCCTGTTATGGCGGTATGTGACTGATTTCAGAAGAGATCGTTGCCGGGCAGGTGGGCGACTTGCTTCCCCCCCTTCAAAGTCTTTGGAACAGCCGGTCAAAGTCCCTTGTTGAGATCAACTTCGTTTTCGGCAGTTGCCACTAGCCAGTTCATGCAGCCGAAGTGCCTCAAAGGTTGCCGTTCAGAGCATTCCTCGCCATTCTGAACCCTGCCGTTCGTTCGTGTGCGGAAACCAACCAGCCGAGCTAGGGCGCGCTGAGACTCTTCAGCTGTTTTCTCCGCCCGCCACCCCCGAGCCTCTCAGTTTCATTGCTCGCCGACGGTGGAGTCCCCCTCGGATCACTTTGCAGCCGATTTCAAACCACTGTCATGAAACTGAAGGCGATTCGTAACCGTAGCGCAACAAGGCTGCTCCAATGGGGCGTCGAGCCGGATCGTGCATCGGGATAAGCAATGGGTTGATGACAAGAGCTGGTCGCCTTCCATAGCGACGGCTGGATGTAGAGCGCAAAATCGATAGCCTGCACGCGGCATAGGGCGTCTGAACGACTGGCGCGCAGAAACCATCGAGCAGCCCCCGAGTGCGTTTCAGCGCGCAGCGGCACATTGTCGCACGGCACAAACCAAGACTGATCGGCGTTCATCTCGGCCCCCAGCAGGCTGGAGATCGCATCCGTTCGACCAAATTCGGGCCACTCCGGAGGCCTGCTCAACTGCTTCGAGGGGGAAACAATCGTGTATCGTAAGTCACGCCAGACTAGCCATTCCGCGCACCTGCTACTCGGCGTAGCCACGGCAGCGCTGTTTGCTGCGCCCGCCGCCGCGCAGACCGCAACTACAACCGCCGCATCCGAAGAAGAAGCATCGAGCGACGAGATCGTCGTCAGCGGATATGCCCGCGCGCTGGAAGAAGCGATCGACATCAAGCGCGCGACCATCGGCTTTTCCGACTCCATCGTGGCTACCGACATCGCCGATTTCCCCGAACAGAACCTGTCGGAAGCATTGCAGCGTATCCCCGGCGTGACGATTGAGCGTGACAAGGGTCTGGGCACGCGCGTGAACGTTCGTGGCTTGCCGTCGGAGTTCACTTTCGTTTCGATCAACAAGCTGGCGACGGCGTCAGGTTCGGGCGGTCGTGACGTCGAGTTCGACATCTTCGCGTCCGAACTCATCCAATCCGTAACAGTCCAGAAGTCCCCGACCGCGGCGGACGAAGAGGGCGGGATCGCCGGCTCGGTGTACATCCGCACCGCGCGGCCGTTCGACACTCCTGGTCTGCGCGTCGTCGGCTCGGTGGAGGGGGCGTACAACTCGATTTCTCAGAAGATCGACCCGCAGATCTCCGTGCTGGCGAGCGACACATTTGGCGATTTCGGCGTCCTGATCTCTGCCTCAAAACAGAAGCGCACCAACCGCACTGACTCCAACTCAGGCATCAACTTCCGCCCGATTTCTCGCTGGACCGACCGGAACAACGGCAATCGTACGCAGGCCATCGCGGTCCTTGCTCGCGATGCAGACATTGCGTTCACTAATGACGACAAGAACCGGATCGTCTTTATCGATAAGGTCGGTGATCGCGTCTACCTCAATGACCAGGACCGGCTGGGCCTGTCGGGATCGATCCAGTACAAGCCGAGCAACACGTTCAGCCTCAGCTTCGATGCCTTCCTGGGATCGTATGACCGCGTCGAGGACGAATACGACGCTGCCGGCTACTCCGCTTCCAGCAATTCGACGCTCGAACGCATTCACGAGTTCGACGCGACCACGCTGGCGGACGACGGGATCATCGTCCTGCGCGATGTGTCCTACACCAACACCCAGCACGAGTTCCTGAGCAAGGAGCGCATCAACAAGACCGACTACCGCCAGTTCGGCGGAGAGATGAACTGGGAGACCGGCAACTGGCGAATCAGTGCGTTGGGCGGCTACTCGGGCGCCAAGAAAACGCTCGATTACGCCAACCTGAAGCACGTCGCCTATGCGCCCTCACGCTCGCGCTACACCGAGACGGGCGGCGAGACGATCAGGAGCGACAATCCGCGCTCGATCGACATGTACAATGCCCCGGCATCCTACTTGTTCGAGGCCTACGAGACCACGCGCGAGAAGATCAAGGACGACAAGTACGCCGCCCAGCTCGACGTCAGCTATCTGTTCGATATGCCGGGTTTCGCCGCGCTCAAGCGCTTCAACTTCGGTGCGCGCTACACCAACAAGACCAACGAGCGTGAGTACGGCGAAGAGAAGATCCAAGGGCCGACGCGCGGCAGTGTGGCCTACGTGAATAAGCGCACGCTTGCTGACAGCCCGCTCCAACTGGTGACAGACATTGCGGGAGGTCAGTCGTATCAGGCCCGCGATCTCGATTGGCAGCAGATCTCGAATGACTATGCGCGCGATTTCTTCCGTCCCGCCGGCTTCGTCACGCCCTTCGACGATGGCCAGTACTACCGCGTCAAAGAGGACACGATCGCAGCCTGGGCCATGGTCGACTTTGAATTCGACGTTGCGTCGGCGCCGGTGTTCCTCAATCTCGGCGGGCGGTATCTGCGCACGACGGTGAATTCGGAGGGCTTCTTCCAAATCCAGAATCCCGATGGCTCCACAGGCCTCACCGATGCGCCGGTGTCGAGCGAGGGCCGGTACGAAAAGTTCTTGCCGGCGCTTAACGCACGCGCAGAGCTCACCGATACGCTGCTGCTACGCGCTGCCGCATCGCAGACGCTGATACGCCCGGCGCTTACCGATCTCGCCTACAAGCGGACAGCCAGCTTCAACAACTTCCGCTACAGCGACGGCAACCCGAACCTCAAGCCGACTTATGCCGATCAGTGGGAAGTGGGCGTCGAGAAATATCTGGGCCGCGGGGGAATCCTGTCAGCCTCCTATTTTTGGAAGAAGATCAAGGGCGTCGTCCAGAACGAGCTCACCGGGGTGGTGCGCGACGTCACCAAGTACAACGCCAACGGCACCATCGACGGTGTGTACGACTTCGATGTGTATCAGCCGGTGAACGCCGAAGGATCGTTCAAGGTCAGCGGTGTCGAGTTGAACGCCGTGCTGCCGTTCGGCATGTTCGTGCCCACACTAGACGGCTTCGGCATCAACGCAAACTACACGTTCCTGGACAGCTCGCTGACCGGGCAGTCGGACCTGGGCATCGACACCTCGCCCATCGGGCTGGCCGACAACACCTACAACGCGACCGTCTTCTACGACAAAGGCCGCTTTGCCGCTCGCTTGTCATACAATCATAAGGGCGCGTACGTGGAGCGGATCGAGCGCAACATGTATCCCGTTTATCGTGATGCTTACGGCCAGTTCGATTTCGCCGTGAGCTATCAGGTCCTGCCGAACGTGCGCGTCGAGTTGCAGGGCATCAACATCACCGACGAGGCGACGACCGGATACACCATGGACCCGTCTTTCCCGACCACTTACGAGTTCTCGGGAAGCCGGATCAGCCTGGGCGTTCGCGCGCAGCTTTGACTTGAAGACAATCCCCGGCGCGGCATCAGGCCGCGTCGGGGCTACACCTGCATTCCCCCTAGTTCGGTCATAGGGCCGGAAACCTGCCTCTTCTTGAATGCTTGCCCGGAGCACTGCCCAATGATCTCGCGCCTCGCTTTCGCCACTCTGCTCGCTCTGTCCGGCCCGTCTGCCTTCGCGCAGGACGCCGCGCCCGATCTGTCGCGCGCGGCTCGCGGTGATCTGAGCGAACCGGGTGGTGCGCGGCGGCTTAGGGGCGACATGGCCGACACTTATGCGCGCCTGACGGCGCCCGCGGAGGTTCGCAACGTGATCCTGCTGATCGGCGACGGCATGGGAGATTCCGAAATTACAGTCGCGCGCAACTATGCCGAAGGCGCGGGCGGCTTTTTCAAGGGCATCGATGCGCTGCCCTTCACCGGACAATACACCCACTATGCCCTCGATCGTGAGACCGGCAAGCCCGCGTACGTCACGGACTCCGCCGCGTCGGCAACTGCCTGGGCCTCAGGGGTGAAGACTTACAACGGGGCGATCGGGGTCGACATCCACGGCAAGCCACACAAGACGCTGATCGAGCTTGCCAAGGCGGCGGGGATCGCGACCGGTGACGTGTCCACATCGGAAATCCAGGATGCGACACCCGCAGCGCTCATCGCCCACGTCGCGCAACGCAAGTGCTACGGTCCGGTCGCAACCAGTGCCAAATGCCCGCAGAATGCGCTGGAGAACGGCGGCGCGGGGTCGATCACCGAACAGATGCTCGATACGCGCGCGGACCTCGTCCTCGGCGGTGGGGCGGCAACATTTGCGGAAACGGCCAAAGCCGGGCGCTGGAAGAACCGCACTCTTGCACAGCAGGCGAGCGATCGGGGATTCCACATCGTGCGCGACGCCGCCGAGCTCGACGCGGTGACGCAAGCCGATGATCGCCGTCCGTTGATCGGTGTGTTCTCGCCAGGCAACATGCCGGTGCGCTGGACGGGGCCGCGCGCCAGCCATCACGGCAACATCGATCAACCGGCGGTCACCTGTCAGCCTAATCCAGAGCGCAACGCCTCGCTTCCGACTTTGGCGGGAATGACGCGCAAGGCGATTGCCTTGCTGAAGGACAAGCCCAAGGGTTTCTTCCTCCAGGTCGAAGGTGCATCGATCGACAAGCAGGACCACGCCGCCAACCCTTGCGGTCAGATCGGTGAGACAGTCGACCTGGACGAAGCGGTTCAGGTCGCGCTCGAGTACGCCAAGGCGGATGGTCACACGCTCGTGATCGTCACCGCCGATCATGCGCATACCAGCCAGATCGTCGGGAACGGCACGCGCGCCCCGGGGCTCACCGCCGCGCTGAACACCCGCGAAGGCGGGCTGATGACGGTGAGCTACGGCACAGCCGAGGAAGGATCGCAGGGGCACACCGGCACGCAATTGCGCATCGCGGCCTACGGTCCTCACGCCGTGAACGTCAGCGGCCTGCTGGACCAGACCGACCTGCATTATATCATCCGGGACGCCCTGAAGCTCAACTGAGCGCTCTCTTCAATCGAGGTTGGCAGCAGGACTCGGGCGTCGCTTATAACGCTGCTGCATCACGCTTCTGCTGGTTCGCAACGCCCGATTGCTCAATCATGCTCGGAAGAGCGGGACACCGAGATTCAGCGTCCCTGCGCTACGCTCGTAATAAATTGTATTGGTAGCGCGGAGTTCGCAGGACCCAACTTGACCCATTGCCGTAACCCGATCACCAGACGGTCGGTGCAAGCAAGTCACTGGGAATCGTGATGTTCGATAAGCTTCTGGACGGGGAAAACCTGCTCAACCTCTGGCTGGTCCTTTTTGTCGCGGCAGGAATTGGTCTTGGCGTGGTCACCGGCTTTCTCAAGGCTCGGCGCATTCAGCCCGGCCGCTTCAAGTGGGCGACGTTTCGGAACGAGGCGATCTTTGCTGCAGTCAATGTAGGAATAGCCGGGTTTACGCTCGGGCCGCTCAATCACTATCTGAGAGAACAGGGGTTTATCGCCTTCCAGCAAGGCCCGACGGCTTGGTGGGTGATCGCAATCGAGTTCGCGGCGTATTTCTTCCTGTTCGACACATGGTTCTATTGGTTGCACCGCTGGATGCACAAGGAGCCAGTCTATAGCTGGGTGCACAAATTGCACCACAAGTCGACCGCGCCTAACCTGCTCACCACTTTCTCAGTCAATCCGCTCGAGTCTTTCATCAACGGTGGTTTTGTACCGCTGTTTCTGACTGTAGCCACGCTGGTGGTGGGTGGAGTGCACCTCGAGGCGCTGGCCTTGATCGTCCCAACCAACGTCATCATGGGCCTTTATGTCCACGCCGGGCACGAGTTTCTGCCACGATGGTGGCACAAGAGCTGGGCGACCAAGTGGTTCATCACCACCACGTTTCATGACCAGCACCACAAGTACTTCAACTATAACTTTGGCGGCTACACGCAGATTTGGGATCGACTGTGCGGAACAATGCGCAAGAAGTACGAGAGCGACTTCGAAAATCCTAAGGGTCGGCAGGTGAAGGCCACTAAGACACAGACGCTCGAACCCGCCTCCAGCCAGTCGTCGGAGCTCGCTGCTTGATGACGTCTTTCCAATCTTTCATCCAATCGGGCGAAGGGCTTTTCCAGCCCTGTAGAGCATCAGGCAAGAACCGGGAGGGGTGAGGCATTTGAAGAGCGCTCTGACCAGGCGATGTGACAGCAACACATCGACCAGTCCCCGCAGCGGTCGCGTTCTGACTTGAGGATGTCCGTGCGCTTTCTGTGCGAATGATGGTACTACATCGCCCAACATCACGGTACGTGATAGGCTTCTTAAGCGGGGCTCGATCGGTGGCAGCACTGAAAATGATAAAGATGCGCTTTCTTGTTACCATCGTCGCACTAGGGGCAGCGCAGCCCTGCCTCGCCCAGGTGGAAAACGTACAGTCAGTGCCGCCTGCTGGTCGCCTTTCGGACCGGGGCCAGGAGGGATGGAGCGTTACCATAGGCGTCGCTCCTGTGCTGAACCCGGCGTGGCAGGGCTCCAAGGACATGACTTTGTCCGTTTTTCCGGACCTGCGGGTCAACTACAAGGACGTGATCTTCGCCTCCATCCCTGAAGGCCTGGGCTGGAACGTCGTGAACGAGAACGGGTGGAAAGCTGGCCCTCTCGCAAAGGTCCGCTTCGGGCGGGATGAGGAGCGCGGTGGATCGCCGTTTCTGATCACTGGCGGAAGCGACGCGTTGCTCGGGCTCGGCGATGTGGATGCCGCTGCGGAACTAGGCGGCTTCGTCGAAAAACGCGTGGGTCCTTGGCGGGGGCGACTGGAAGTGCGCCGCGGCTTTGGCGGGCACGAAGGCGTGATAGCTGACGGCGCCGTCTCTTATCAGGCGCGTAGTGGACGCACGATCATCAACGCCGGCCCTCGTGCAACCGTGGCAACCAAGGCGTACATTGATACTTATTTCGGCATCGATGCAGTTCAAGCGCAGCGATCGGGGCTGCCGGCCTATTCTCCCTCTGGCGGGCTGCTGTCCTATGGCGTCGGCGGTTCCGTCATTCGTCCGCTTAACCGGCGAAGCGCTGTCACCTTGTTCACCGGCCTCGACCAGCTGGCCGGCGATGCCGGAGATTCCCCCCTCGTGCGGGAACGCGGACGGCTGTTACAGTTCACCCTCGGGCTTGGCTACGGCGTGCGCTTCAACCTTTAGCAGTACCGGATGAGTGGGGACGCCGCAGACCGGTTAAAAGCCCGCAAGCTACGAGAATTCCAGCGGCCGCTGTAGCTGCGGCAATAAGCTCTGCCACTTGGCCGCCGGCGGAAAAGATCGCAACGAACGCCCAGAGGAAGACGGCAGCAAAGGGCAAATTGCCGCGCCCCCGCGCGAGCGCGACTGCCGCAATGATACCGGAGAGCACCACGATTGCTGCGCCAATCGCAGGCGCCGCTGCACCGCCTTCCACTCCATGATGCCTGAGGCTGGCCGCGATGTTAACGGTTGTAGCGACCGTCAGCCACGCAGTCAGTGCACTGAGTGGAACAAACGCGAACCAACGCTCGCCAGTCGTGAACGTCGCAGTTGAAAACGTGCGGTAGATCACCAGTAGGCAAGCTAGTGTCCAGACGATGATTGCGACCGATACGACGCTCAGTCCGAAAGTCTGGGTGTAGGCAGCCCACACTGCGTTGCCCAAAAATGCACCGGCGGCGGGCCACCGAATCCGGTCTAGGAAGACGTTGTCGTGCTGGGCCGGCAAGGCTTGGTAGATCGCGAACAACACGGATCCGGCATAAAGAGCGCCCCAAATCGAGAACGCCCAGCCCGATGGGGTGATAAGTGTTCGAACCGCATCGGACCGGGATCCGATGGGCTCGCCAATCCCGAGTTGCGGCAGCAGCGGAGTCAGAACCTGAAGTGCCGCGGCAAGCAGCACCGCAATCTGCGGCCACTTCAGTGTGCTGGTCGAGTGGGTTTCAGTGCCGGTCACCATGCTTTCGCAACGTCTGATAAGAGCGCTCGTTGCAGCGATGCCGAGAAAGCCCTTGTGCTCAGTGAGACGTTTGCGTCAGCGCTGGCGGATCAATGAAAGGCAGTTTTCAGCTCGGTTCGGTCAAGCTCTAGGTCGTTCGGAGTCGCTCAGTAGCGTCCATGCGCACCGATCCAAGGAAGCGACGCCCGTCGCGATGCGAGAGCTGGCGATGTGATATCGCCGATAGTAGACTGGCAGCATGGATATGCTCAGTTACCTGGCCCGTATCGGCCTTGACGCACTGCCACCTGCCACTCGCGAAGGTCTGACGATCGCACAGGCCGCGCATCGCGCTGCTATTGGCTTCGAGAATCTCGACATCCAGCTCGGTCGCGGCATCGCAGTCGATGCGCGTAGCGTGTTCGACAAGCTCGTGACCCGAAAGCGAGGAGGGTACTGTTTCGAGCAAAACCGTCTGTTCTCAGATGCGCTCGCTCAGATCGGAATCGCAAATCGCCCGCTGCTCGCCCGGGTTCGTCTGGCGGTTCCGCCAGGCGTTGTGCCGCCGCGGACCCATGTTTGCCTTCTTGCTACGATCAACGGTGAGCACTGGTTGGCCGACGCGGGGTTCGGCGGCAGTAACATACCTCCGCTGCCACTCATTGACGGTGCGGAGGCCACCACCCCGGATGGCGCTCGTCATCGCCTGCTTTGTGTTGGCCCGCCCGGAGCCCTCGCAGGGGAATGGCGACTTGAACGTGCTGGGCCCGCGCTGGCAACTGACGGCCGCGCCGCATCGAGCTTAGACTGGCAGCCGCAGTATACCTTCGATTTGTGCGAGGTCGCGCCCGACGATCTCGACCAAGCCAATCACTGGACCGCAACCCGGCCCGGCACGCGTTTCACCACACTCCATGTCGTGAGTATCCCGATCACCGACGGCTTTGCGGCGATGAGTGACCGGCAGCTGACGATCTACCGAGCAGCTAACGTCGAAAAGCGGACGATCGACAACGCAAGGGATTATGCGAATACGGTTCGTGAGCTGTTTCGCATTTCGTTAAGCGATGATGAGGCTGCACAGTTATCCCTATTCTTATGATCCAGAGTTTATCTCTGCATCTCCTCGAACTGTTAACAGCAGTGACCTAAAACGAGTGAGTGTGCGCGAAATCGGCTTCAGGGATGACGCACTGACCTCCCGAGGATTTGTACTCGTCCGGCGAGCCGGAGGACTGGAGGGCCTTTTCGTCTGCGGAAAAGGAAGGGGCACGTCGGGTATCGCCTTGAAGCAGGCGCTGCCTCGCCCTCTTGTCACTGCTGTTCGAGCAACCCTTCAGTCGCGCAGGTTCAGTGCCGCCTTGATCTCGTCCCAGGCGACCAGCTTGAAGTTCTGCGCTTTACCTTCATTGTCGCCGTCCTGCACCACGAACAAGCCGCCGGGGTATCCGGGCCCGAAGTCTCCCAATGCGAGATCCACGCCATCAGTCTCCTCGGTGGCCCCGAATGGGCCTGCCACGATCCGGAAGCGTCCTACGTAGCTCTCATCGGCGAGGCGATAGACAGTATAGGCGTTGTCGCCTTGGCTTGAGACGAGGACATATCCGGCCTTCTCGCCAATGGGCGCGATCGCCACGCCTTCTGCATCCGCGACGATGGCCTTGCCGTCAGCGGCAGCGATCTTGACCGGCGTCGTGGAGCCGCCTGGAGCGGCGTCGAAGCGCCACAATCCCACATCTTCCTCCGCGACATAAAGGCGTCCGCTGCGATCATCAACCGCGCATCCCTCGGCCTGGGTGTTCAGCTTCATGGTGCGAACGGTGCGGCCCGTCGGTGTGGCGCCGGAGAGGTCGAGCGACACTTGGTTGATCGTCCCGTCCTTCAGCACGACGAAGGCATGAAGGCCGCCGCCGAACTTGGAGAGGCAGATGCCGTAGGCTTCGCCTGAACCGCCATCCACTTCCCCCAGCGGCGTCAACTTCGCAGTGATCGGGTCGAGGCGGAACAGGGCGATCTTCGCCCGAGCGCGGTCGTTACGATCACTTGCGGCGACTACGATCGCGGGCGCGCCGGCAATGGTGACCCCGTCCTTCAGATCGACGTTGTTGACGCGGCCAGCATCGCGGAAGTCGCGCACCTGGCCGTTGAGCCCATACACGTAGAGACCGGCCTTCTTATCCGTGCCGACGATCAGGCTGGCAGCCGGGTTCGCCGGATTGCGCCAGATCGCGGGATCGTCCGCCGCATCGGCATTGGTGGTGCCGACAGGCGCCGTCTCGCCTTGCGCCTGTACCGTGACTGCCGGGAGAGCTGCGGCGATCCGCTGTTCGATGGGAATCTCCCTCTCCTCAAGAGAGGCGCAGCCAGCAAGTGCAACCGCAAGTGCGAAAGTCACAGAAGTGTAATGATTTATTCTCGATATCGTCACATTCGGTTCCTAACTGGCGGCGGCAGGGGGCGGATTGCACGTCAGCCAAGCAAACGTCAATTCGCAATATAGTAATTCATAAACATCATCGGGGGCATATATGTTGGCCAAGCACTGGCTTCTTTTCGGCTGCGCTGCATTATCAACCGGATACTGTTCAAGTGCTTGGGCGGCAAAAGCCGGCCCGGACGACGAACGCAGCGATAGTGAAATAACAGCCGCGCGCGACATCGTGGTGATTGGCGGCATCGGCTATCGCAATCGTGTCGATACGCCCGAGCCAATCCTGCAATACGACACCGAGTACTTCCAGAGGTTCGAGCCGCTGACCGCGGGCGACGCGCTCAAGCGCGTGCCGTCCGTCACCTTCCTCTCAGATGTCATCGAAAGCGATGCGCCGCGTCTGCGCGGCCTGCCTCCCGGTTATACTCAGATCCTGATCAACGGCGAACGTGTGCCAGGGGCCAGCGCCGATCGTTCGTTCTTCCTGGATCGCATCCCAGCGGAACTGATCTCGCGCGTCGAGATCATCCGCTCTTCCTCCGCACGCCGGACTGCTGACGCTGTCGCCGGGTCGCTGAACATCGTGCTGCGCGACGGCTACGAGTTGGACGGCGGCTACGTGCGGGCTGGCGGACTTCGCTACGATGATGGCGAAGTGGAGCCCAGCCTGGGGTTCGTTTGGGGTGGTGCCGTAGGGGCAGGCCGTCTGCTTCTTGGTGGCAACCTGCAAGGCCGACACAATCCCAAGGTCAAGCAGAGCTTCCGCTATGGTGACTCGCCCGAGAATGATCCGGACTATGCGACGGAGGAGTTCGACAATCGCGAGGACCAGACGGATACCCGCGACGGAAAGGACTACAGCTTCAACGGCACTTACGAGATCGATGGAGATACGACCAACTTCAAGCTGAATGGCTTCTATGTCCGGACCGACAGGACGGAAACCGAGCGCAGCTTCGAGTACGATGATCCCACCGCGATTACCGGCCCGGTTCCGGCCGGAAACCTGCTGAGCGACAACGCCAACTTCACCGACATTAACCAGGAGAACTACACGATTGACGGCAAGCTCAGCCACGAGTGGGCTGCCGGCAAGACGTCTCTGCGCCTCGCTTACGCCCGGTTTGAAGAGGACCGGAACGAAAGCGAGTACGAGATCGGCTTCGACGTGGATGAGGGCGATGAGCCTGAGTTCGAGGGTGAATTCACGCGGTCTTCGATAAGGGACAAGGAGCTTTCCATCCGGCTCGAGCACGAGATCCCGCTCACGGAACAGGTCAAGTTCGTCTTCGGTGGCTACTATCAAGACAAGACGCGCCGGACAGACATCCGAGAAGCAGAGCAGGAGGGCGAAGCCACTTTTGTGTGGGATCAGTTCAGCCGTAATCCGACGGAGCTCAGCGGCCCCTTCGGCGACTTCGAAGCACCAGACGGCGGCTACAACCGCATCAAGGAAAAGCGGCGCGATGTGTTTGCGTTGATCGAGGGAGAAAGCGGCGGTCTCGTGTGGGAAGCGGGCGTGCGATATGAAAGCACCAAGGTCCGCATCCGCGATTTCACCGTGGACGACGACATCGCGAACCAGCGCTCCAAATACGACAAGTTCCTTCCCTCCGCGTCCTTCAAGCTCTCGCTGACGGAACGCGACCGCATCATCGGTTCGGTCGCCCGGACGGTCCGCCGTCCCGACTTCAACTACCTCACTCCAGCGCTGATCGAAGAGGAAGTCGGCGATAGTGATCTTCTCGGCAATCCGCAGCTGATGCCGGAAAGCGCCTGGGGCGCGGACATCGGTTACGAGCATCGAATGGGTAGCGGAATTCTGGGCATCAACTTCTTCTACCGCGACATCAGCGACCTCATCGAACTGACCAACACGGGTGTGGAAGGCTCCGAAGGTGAGGGCACCTTCGTGTTCCAGCCGCAGAACGTGGGCGAAGGCAAAGTCTGGGGTGTGGAGCTCGACCTCTCCACCGACCTTGCGGTGGTCGGTCTTCCCAACACCGGCCTGTTCGGCAACGTGTCGTGGCTAGACAGCGAAATCACCGACTTCGCCGGCAAGCGGCGCTTCAACGATCAGGCGAAGTACGTCTACAACTTCGGTGCGATCCAGGACATCCCGTCGTACGGCGTGGCTTTCGGCGCCACGTACCGCAAGCAAGGCCCTGCTTACGGGCGGGTCATTTCGGAAGAGGTCCGCACCACTTACGGTGCTGATCTTGAGGTGTTCGTCGAAAAGCGTGTCGGCAAGACCTTCACTATCCGCGCTGTCGGATCGAACTTGCTCAACGGGCGCAAGCGCGAGGTGTTCAATAAGTTCGACAACCTCGAAGACCAGCTTGACCGCGACTTTGACGAATACGAGCTCGAGAGCGAAAAAGCAGGACCCGTCTTCCAGATCATGGCTCGCTACGCCTTCTGAGTGTGCCACGGCCAGTCCGCCACCGATACCTTGTCGGAGATTGCTCTCCTGATGGGGTCTCGGTCGGGGCTATCCTTCGTAGTACGACGGCTACGCTGCTGCTGGTGACTACCTTCTCCTGAGGGAATATGCAGATCGCTCTAGGCGGTGGAGCCCGTGAATTCGGGCAAGCGCGCAAGCGCCCGTACCGGCCTGCAACCGACCTTCTGAAAAACTTTCGCGGCCGGCATCTCATCGCAGGGGCCATGTCGAGGTCCGCACATTGACAGCTTTTCTTCGATCCGCGGGAACAGCGGGGCGGAGGCGTGCGTCAAACAGTGTGGGGGCGAAGACAGTCCCGAACGAGGCGCGGCGGAGGTGGTCCGCTCGGCTCGTCACGAACAGCAGGCGCGATAAAGATGCCGAGCGAGAGGTTGGAAAGGTTTGCAGCCGAGCTGGTGGCTTTGGCCGAGCAGATGCGGCAGGAAAGCAACATCGCGTTTTCGGCTGATGACGAGCGCGAGCTTATGCGGGCGGACTGTCGTGTGCCCGGACTGCCTGCGACACGCGCGCAGACGCTGGCTCGCTGGTGCGAGCTGGCGACGCGGCTTTACCGATTCCGGCGTCAACGAGACCGCCTGTTCGGCTCGATCTTCGGCGAGCCGGGGTGGGACATCCTGCTCGACTTGTTCATCATGGAAGCCGCGGGCAAGCGCGTGCCGGTCAGCAGCGCCTGCCTTGCCTCCGGTGTGTCGCACTCGACAGCGCTGCGGCAGATCGACGAAATGGTGCGTTACGGGCTCGTGTTCCGCGAAAGGGACGAGGTGGACAAGCGGCGTACTTATGTCTGGCTGACCGATACCGGTCTTGCCAGGATGGGCGCGGCGCTAGAGCAGCTTTCGAGTAGGGGCGACGGGGATGGACAGGAGGCGTGGGACTCGCCGCTGCGCGAGAGGCTCACTAGGTGAGCTTGGCCTGCACGCTCATGCGGATGGCGGTTAGCGCTGACTTGGCCTCCATCTTACGCAGCAGGTTCGCGCGATGGATCTCGACAGTGCGTGGGCTGATCGCCATCAAACTGGCGATCTCCCGATTGGTTAAGCCGCCCTGCAGATGCTCGAGCACTTCGAACTCACGCCTTGTGAGCGTCCTGAGCTTCCGGCGCGCGTCCGCCGCACCGTAGCGGAAGTCAATGAGAGCGGTCAGCTGCCTGGCGCAATTGTTGAGCAGGTCTTCGATGTCATGGCGGCCGAATGGCGTGGGCAAATAGCCGATCAAGCCTTGCAGAATGACCTGCGAGCAGCGGCCGGGATCGAGCATCCTTCCGTATCCCAGAACCGGGGCCCAGTAGTCCCGCAGCTGCATGTCCTTGAGCAGTTCCGCGAGGCCCGACCCGTCGTCATGGACGAGGATCAGCGTGCCCGTGTTGCCTTGGTAGCGGAATTCCGTAACGCTTTCATAAGGCTCGATATGAAAACGTATTCCTTCCAAAGCCTTGAAGCATTCGGCGCGGCGGCGAAAGTCCGTGTCGATCAAGGAAATGGTGTTGTAGCGCTCCATTCCCGTGATCTACGGGGTTCCGCTTGGTTCGGGAAGCCTGAGGCTGGTGCAGAACACAGATTCGATTGACTGCTTCTCATACCGACATCTGCGCTTTTCGCCGGGCCTGCCGTGCTCCTCCGCAGCCACGAAGGGTTGCCAGCCCCGCTGCGATTGCCGATGGTGAGGGCCTTCAGAGAGAGGAGGCCTCGAAAACATGGTCAAATTGCGGATGATAGCGCTCACTACACCGAAACCGGGACGCGAGCAGGAGTTTCACGACTGGTACAATAACTGCCACTTGCCCGAACTGGTGAACACCTTCGGGTTTGAGCAGGCTAGCCGTTGGGAATTGGTCGCCAAGCTCATGGGCTCGGACACCAATCCGTACCTCGCGATCTACGAATTCGAGGCAGAGGACCCGATGGCCTTCCTCGGGCAGATGGGAGAAGCGGCCCAGAGCGGTAAGCTGACGCAGTCCGACGCGCAGGACTTTGGCACCTGCTATACCGCTGTGTTCCAGGCTATTGGCGAGCCGGTCCGGCCGGCTTGAGGACCTAACTGAGAATCTGGCCTGAGAACCATCTGGCGGTCGGCGCGTTGTGGGCGCATGTCCATGCTCACCGATCGCCAGACCGCCACCGCTGTCCTGCGCCTGGGTCGCCATGCCAGGCTGAGAGTCGACGTAGACGTCAGCGCAGGCGGACTGCTCAGCATCACCGTGCTGGTTTGTGGTATCCTGCTTTCCACTACCGTGCTGGTGGCCACCGCGGTACGCGAAAGCCGCCGCTGACGCAGTCGGTTGGGGCTCCGCGTATCGGCGAGGGCTCTTAGACGGGTGGAGCCTCTACCGCCCGATAAACTTGGGCGCGCGCTTTTCCTTGAGAGCCATAACGCCTTCCAGGTGATCCGCACTTCGCACACTCACCGACTCGTAGGCGATCCCGGCATCGATCAGCGCCGTCGTCAGCCGCTTGAGCTCCAGGTTCATCAGTACCTTGGTCGCGCGGATCGCGACCATAGCGCCGTTGAGCAGCTTGTCGCAGAAGGCATCGACCCTGGCATCGAGTTCTTCGGGCGGTACACAATGGTTGATGAGGCCGATCTCCGCTGCTTTGCTGGCGGTGAGGAGTTCACCGGTCAGCAGGTATTCCTTCGCGCGGGTAAGCCCGATGCGTTGGGCCCAGATGATCGCTCCGCCGTCTCCGGCGACTAGGCCAAGCCCTACATGCGGATCGCCGATCTTGGCGCCCTCTGCGGCGAAGATCACATCGCACAAAAGGGCGAGGGTGGCGCCAAGGCCAACCGCGTGACCATTAAGCCGGCAGACCACGGGCTTGTCGATGTCGAGCAGCGTCGTGACAAGGCGCTTGGCCATCCGCGCCTCGTGGTCGAACAGGTGCGGGTTGCGTGCGTTCTTCTCGATATGGTCAAGATCGCCGCCGGCGGAGAAAGCACGTCCTGCACCTGTCAGCACTATGACGTCGGAGCCGGTGTCGCCCTGCGCGAACCACAGTGCTTGCGGCAGCTCGTCGTGCAGCTCAAGGTTCACTGCGTTCATCGCGTCAGGCCGGTTCAGCGTGATGCGCAGGAGCCGACCCTCGCGGGCCATGGCGATCGAGCCGAAGCTGGGAAGCGCTGGTGCGGTGTCGGTCATCGTGTGGTCTCCCTCTGTGCTGGCGCCGTCATAGCCGTCGTTTAGCGCAGGGCTACAGCAATCTCGCTCGGGCGCATCGCCGGAGCGGTCGCGCACGGCATTGCGCAAGAGGCCGGGGCGTGCTGAACATACGCGCAGCAAGCACGTACCGACGGGCGGGAGAGAAAAAGATGGCGGAATTTGACGAGACGTTTGACTGGGTGGTTGTTGGCAGCGGCGCCGGTTCGATGAGCTCGGCCCTGCTGATGAAGCAGGCCGGCAAGTCCGTCGTCATCCTGGAGAAGGCAGAGTGGGTCGGCGGCACGACCTGCAAGTCAGGTGGCGTGATGTGGATACCCGCCAACCGCTTCATGGATCCGGGCGAGGATAGCGTCGAGAAGGGCGTCGAGTATCTGAACGCCGTTGTCGAGGATGCCCCAGACGCACCCGGTACCAGCCCGGAGCGGCGGCGGACCTATGTGGTCGAGGCGCGCAAGATGCTGGACTTCATTGTTGACCAGGGTGTCGCGCTGGAGCGCGGGTCCAACTTCTGGCCCGATTACTACGACGAGAAACCAGGCGGGGTGAAGACCAGCCGCACTGTCACCGCGCTGCCTTTCGATAAGAAGGAGCTCGGAAAAGAGTGGGCGCCCAAGCTGCGGAAGGGCTTTCTGGAAGTGCCCGTGAAGCTGGATGACGGCATGAAGCTGCCGTTCATGAAGCACAGCTGGGCGATCAAGAAGATCTTCCTCAAGACCGCCGTCGCTGTCGTTGCCGGCAAGCTCACCGGCAAGCACTGGGTCACTGCGGGCGCGGCCCTGCAGGGGCGGATGCTCAAGGCAGTGCTCGATAAGAAGGCAGCCAAGATTCGCGTGAACTCTCCGGTGAACGAGGTGATCATCGAAGACGGCAAGGCGGTCGGCGTCGTCACTGTCAAGAACGGTAAGCCTTGGCGGATCGCAGCAAACCTGGGCGTTCTCGTGAACGCGGGCGGCTTCGCGCAAAATCAGGCCATGCGCGACAAATACATGCCGGGTACACGGGCTGAGTGGTCGAACGGCATTGAGACCGACAACGGCGACATGCACGTCGAGCTGGAGCGCAAGGGAGCTGCGCTTGGCCAGATGGACCAGTTCGTAGGCTGCCAGACGACCACGGCGCCAGGCTGGGAGGACGACTACGTCAAGCCCGCCACGCAGAGCACCACTGGTAAGCCACACGCGATCCAGGTTGATCAGTCCGGCGTCCGCTACATGAACGAAGGCGGCTCCTACGAGGAGTTCTGCGAGAACATGGTGGTCCGCGACCGCACGGTGCCGGCGATTCCCAGCTGGGCAATTATGGACCAGCAGTACATGGACAACTACGCTGTCGCCGGCAAAGGCACGGCCAAAAAGAACATGGCGAAGTGGCTGGAATCCGGCTGGATGCGGCGTGGCGACAGCGTCGAGGCGTTGGCCGAGGCGATCAAGGTGCCACCTACCACGCTCAGAAACACGCTCGATCGTTGGAATGGCTTCGTGCGGAAGGGCAAGGATGAGGACTTCCATCGCGGCGAACGCGCATACGACAACTGGCTAGGCGATCCGTTCTTCAAGGACGGCCCGAACGCCTGCATGGGCACGATTGAGAAGGGGCCGTTCTATGCGATTCCGGTCGTGCCGGGCGATGTGGGCACGTATGGCGGCGTCGTTTGCGACAGCCAGTCGCGTGTGCTCAAGGCGGATGGTACGCCGATCCAGGGACTCTATGCCTGCGGCGTCAGCACCGCCTCACCAATGGGCAAAGTCTATCCTGGAGCCGGTGCCAGTGTCGGCCCATCGATGACGTTCGGCTGGATCGCCGCAAAGCATGCGGCCGGAATGGGTAACCAGTTCTGAGCGTGATAAGCACCGTGGATCTGAAGGCGGCCGCTTAGTCGCCTCCAGGGAGGCCGTGTTCTCCACGGTCCTCGGGACGATCTGGGTGCGTGGCGAGCCCGGCGTCCGCGAGGCATGCCTGATATGCGGCGCGGAACTAGCCCGTGACCGCCTCAGCATCGTTGCCTCGAACCGGTGGGCGCAATCGCGAACTCGGACGCTCCCCAGCACAACTGCAATACTATTTCACCACCGCCGCAGAGATAGGGAGCTTGCTGCTCAATAGGCCCGGAACTGGTGCGCCATACTCGCCGCCTGGTCTTCAATCGCGGCCGGTTTCGATGCCGCGAAGAGATCATCGGTTCGGTCCACGCGATCAACGCCGTGTTCGAGCGCAGAGGCTGACACGCACAAGTACGTGCGACCAGTGAAGCACTGTCGAAACGACGTAAGGCGCTGTGCGCGAGTTGTGAAGAAATTGGCTCCCCGAGTAGGATTCGAACCTACGGCCATTCGATTAACAGTCGAATGCTCTACCGCTGAGCTATCGGGGAGCGGCCCTAACGTCGCCGTCCTGGGCAGGGCTGCGCGTATAACAGGGTGGGTTTGTTTGGCAAGAGCGATTGGCAGAGAAATTGGGCCAGAAACGCGAGAGCGCGCAGTCCGGGAGGTCAGACCTGGAACTGCTCCGAAAATATGCGCTCTTCCAGGCTTGAGCCGGGATCGAAAAGCAGCGTCAGCTCCTTCTTTTGTGAAACGACGATTCGCACGTCGCGCACTTCGCGAACTTCCTTCTGGTCCGCGACAGCGGCAACCGGACGCTTGCCCGGTTCGAGGATTCGGAATTCGACTTCGGCGCTTTCCGGCAGGATCGCGCCCTTCCAGCGGCGCGGCCGGAAGGGGCTAAGCGGCGTGAGCGCCAGCATCCGCGATCCGAGTGGGAGGATGGGACCGCCGGCCGAGAGATTATAGGCGGTCGACCCGGCAGGTGTGGCGACAAGGATCCCGTCGCCGGCCAACTCTTCCATCCGCACCTTGCCGTTGATGCGTACTTCCAGCTTTGCGGTCTGCCGGGTCTCGCGCAGGAGCGACACCTCGTTGATGGCGTAGTAGCGAAACTCTTGCCCGCTCTGGTCGACGACGTGGACCTCCAGCGGTCGCACGGAGACGGGATGCGCATCCGCCACCCGCTGCGCGATGGAACGCCCATTGTGATGCGTGTCGTTCATCAGGAAGCCGACCGTGCCGAGATTAAGCCCGTAACAGGGTAGCATCCGATCCCATTTGAGCATTTCGTGAAGCACGTGCAGCAGGAAGCCGTCACCCCCCACGACGACGAGCACGTCGGCTTCCGTGGGCGGTGCCCAGTCATGCAGGCGGCGTAGTGCTTCCGCTCCCGCCTGCGCCTTGGGGCTGTCGGAGACGATCAGCGCCAGCTTGCGTTCCTCGCTCATCGATCACCCTTACTGCCGCAGCGCGGTGCGCCGGAAGCGTCCCACCTTGACGCGGGGGGCTGTCCAATTTGGAAGTGTTTGGCAAGCGGTTTTGCGGCTATGAGCAGGTGATGAACGGGGTACGCCAGAAAACAGACACATCCGAACAGCAGCGCGAAGGGATTGTCGAGGAGGTTCGTCCGTCGCTGCCCGGAGTCTCTGGGCTGGATCCCTTGCGTGATCGGATCACCGAATGGATGGGCCGCGAGGGGATCGAGCTCGACAGCGCACCGCTGCAGGCGATGCTGGTGGGATTGCGTCGGCTGGATGCCGTGAACCTTGCGTATGGCGAGGCGGCGGGTGACGGCGCGTTGGAGGAAGTGGCAGCCCGGATCGGCGGGTTCGCGGCGGGGGAACTGGAAGGACGCTGGCTGGTCGCGCGTGCGGGCGGCGGTTCTTTCCTCCTGCTCGCCAACGAACCGTGCAGCCGCGAACGGTGGCAGCTCGTCGCGGGCGAGTTGGGCGAAGTGGTCGCCCGGCCGTTGGCCGTACCCGAAGGCGTACTGAGACTCTCTCCGCGCATCGGGCTGGTGCGCATGCTTACGGGTGAAACGGTCGACTCGATGCTCGATCGTCTCGGCCAAGCGCTGAACGAGGCCACGCTGCAGCAAGGCGCGCGGCTGGTATGGGCCAATGGCGAAGCGACCCCGCACGGCCGTTCTTCGTCGCAGCTCGAGGTGGACTTGCTGAACGCCATCGACCGCGACGAGATCGAGGTGCTGTTCCAGCCACAATTCAGCCTGCCGGACGATCGCCTGGTGGGCGCCGAGGCGCTTGCCCGCTGGAACCATCCGGAGCTCGGCCGCATCGGCGCCAGCACGCTGTTCGCGATCGCGGAGAGGACCGACCATGTGGCGCCGCTATCGCGCCATATCGCCAGCCGTGCGCTCGACGTGGCCTGTAGTTGGCCTGCCGCCTTGCGCCTCTCGCTCAACATCACCCCAGCCGATCTCGCATTCGGCAGCTATGCCCGCCATTTGCTCGACCGTCTGCGTGAGACCGGCTTTCCGCCCAACCGGCTTACGCTGGAAGTGACCGAGCAGTCGCTGATCGGCGATGTGCACCATGCCGCGCAGATCATGGCTGAGTTCTCCGCCAATGGCATCCGGATGGCGCTCGATGACTTCGGCGCCGGCTTCTGCAATTTTCACTACCTCAAAGTGCTGCCGCTTCACTACCTCAAGCTCGACCGTTCGATGGTGGAGGGGATTGGCCGCGATCGCCGTGATCGAGCCGTGCTGCGCGCGATCGTGGCAATGGCACGGGCATTGGACTTGCAAGTAATCGCCGAAGGCGTGGAGACAGAAATTCAGCGCACCCGCGTCGCCGCCGAGGGCTGCGCGTACTATCAAGGTTTCCTGCGCGCGCAGCCAATGAGCGCAGAGCTGTTCGCGGAGCTCATGTCCGCAGGCAGCTAGCGGCGGCGGTAGACCAGCACGTCTCCGAACTGAGCGTCGTTGCGGTAATGGGCGGTGAGCCAGCGGTCGACGTCCTTGCCGTCTTCGCGCACCCAGGCAATGCCTTTCCCCCTCGCGTCGGTGATCACGAACTCGGGCCTGAGGCTCATCAGTCGAGCCACTTCGTCGTGACCGACATACCCATCCGCCGCCAGCGTATCGATGATCGCACGCCGTGCGAGGTTGTCCGGGTGGACGCTTGCGCGTGAGAGTTGCGGCGCATCGAGGTACCAGTGGATCAGATGCTTGTGCATGGCCCAGACGGTGGGCGCCGGGCCTGCTGTATGGCGGATGTGAGCCGCCGCCTGCGCGATCGGACGAGGGCTGGTGTAACTGGCGCTGGTTTGAGGCAGCGATGTAGCCAGCGCTGCGGCGAGCGGCAGGCTTGCCGCCGCTACGGCGAACCAGCGCGCGGTCTTTCCCGCTTGCACCAGCCCTGCCACACCCAGAGCGGCGAAGAGGCCGACGAACGGTACGAGCTGAAGCCAGTAATGGGGGTAAGCGGCTCCCCCGATCAGCAGCGAGCAGGCGACTGCGCCGATCACCACGAACAGGACAATGGCAAGCCACCGGTTCGCATCGCTGCTTGGCTGTATGAGTTGCCCTACCGCCAGCGCGCCGCCGCCGAATGCAAGCAGGACAGGGGGGGCATAGAGCAACGGCGCCGATTGCGCGGTATAGTAGAGCTGTGTGGCGTGCTGTTGCGCGACTTCGAGGGCGCTGAGTTGCCCCGAGTAGGCGAGAGGCACATCGATCATCGCCAGCCGTAGCGTTTCCAGCTGTCCGGCGCTTGCATAGACCAGCACCAGCAGCAGTGGCGGGACGAGGCCAGCAAGGCCGAAGGAGAGCCACGCTGTGCGCGTATTGTTGCTGCGCGGCATTCGTGCGGACGCGAGCAGCATGGTGCCGAGGGCAAGAGCCATCACCGCCAGGTTCGTCCGGGTGAGCACGGCCAGGGCGACCAGAATTCCGGAGAAAGCGGCATCCCGGTTGCCAAGCGGCCAACCCGATAACCGCCAGACTGCTGCGCTGAGCAGGGCGATAGCGGGGAGCTCCGAACTGGTGGCGAGGCCGAAGGGAGCGGATGCCAGGGCGGCGCAGAGCATCGCGCCGGCGAGCGCCGGCCAGTGTCCGGCTGACCGGCGTGCGGTCAGATATACACACGCAGCGCTGGCGAGAATGCAGAAGGCGCCAAGCAGGCGGATGGCGATCAGGCTTTTGCCAAACACTGCGATTGTGGCGCCGAACAGGAAGAAGACGAGCGGGGGCTTGAGGTCGAACTGGTGGACGAAAGGCAAGTGCCCCTGCGCCACGTCCGCGCCCATGAGGACGAAGCTCCACTCGTCCCAGTCGATCTGCTCGGTCCACAAGCTTCCAAGCCGGAACAGCAGAGTCGCCAAAGCCAATGCGGCAAGCGCAACAGGCGTTGCGAGAGCCCTGCCACGCCTGGCGGGGGCAGCCAGACTGCGATCCAGATGGGGGGCAAGCGTCGCCATATGCTGACGGATACCCGCCAATGCTTGCGATCCGGTAAGCTGCCCTGAGCCGGCGTCAGTCTCCCCTTAGATGCAGAGTACCTACACCGCTTTCTTCGCGATGCCGCTCAAGCCCTTGGTAAGCTGGAACAAGCCATTGAGGCGCGACTTGGGATCGCCCCAGACGCGGGTGAGGACGAGCTTGTTGTCGGGCCGCAGCTTGACGGTGCCTTGCAGCCGTTCAGCATAAGCGATGAGGCCTTCTGGATTAGGGAAAGCATCGTTGTGGAAGCTGACCAGCGCACCGCGCGCGCCGACGTCGATCTTGGCGATGTGGGCGTCGATCGCCTGGCGCTTAATCTCGATGAGCTTGACCAAGTTGACGGTTGCGTCAGGCAGCGGACCGAAGCGGTCGATCATCTCGGCCGACATCGCCTCTACCTCGGCTGCACTCTCGGCGTCGTTGAGACGACGGTAAAGCGCCATGCGCACGGCGAGATCGGGCACGTATTCTTCGGGGATCATGATCGGAGCATCGACCGTGATCTGCGGGCTGAGTCCGGAGGTCTGGCGCTCCAACCCCACACCGCCCGCCTTGGCGGCCAAGATCGCATCCTCCAGCATGGACTGGTAGAGTTCGAAGCCGACTTCGCGGATGTGCCCGGACTGCTCGTCCCCCAGCAAGTTGCCGGCGCCGCGAATGTCGAGATCGTGGCTCGCCAGCTGGAAGCCCGCTCCCAGGCTATCGAGATCGCCCAGCACTTTCAGGCGCTTTTCGGCCACTTCCGAAAGGCCGGTGCTGGCTGGTGTCGTCAGGTAGGCGTAAGCGCGCAGCTTGGAGCGGCCGACACGGCCACGCAGCTGGTAAAGCTGAGCCAGCCCGAATCGGTCCGCTCGGTGAATGATGATCGTGTTCGCGCGCGGAATGTCGAGCCCACTCTCGACGATCGTCGTGGAGAGCAGGACTTCGTATTTGCCTTCGTAGAAAGCGCTCATGCGCTCTTCCACTTCGGTAGGGCTCATCTGCCCGTGCGCGGCAATCGGCTTGATTTCGGGGACGTGCTTGGCCAGCCACTCCTCGACCTCGGCCATGTCCGAGATGCGGGGGACGACGATAAAGCTTTGTCCGCCGCGGTGATGCTCGCGCAGCAGCGCCTCGCGCATCACCATGTCGTCCCATTCCATCACATAGGTACGCACCGCCAGGCGGTCGACCGGTGGGGTCTGGATAGTCGAGAGTTCGCGCAGGCCCGACATCGCCATCTGCAGCGTGCGCGGGATCGGCGTCGCAGTCAGCGTCAGCATATGCACATCGCTGCGCAACTGCTTGAGCTTTTCCTTGTGAGTCACGCCAAAGCGCTGTTCCTCATCGACGATGACGAGGCCCAGGTTCTTGAACGCGACCGACTTCGACAGCAGCGCATGGGTGCCGACCACCACGTCGACAGTGCCGTTGGTGAGGCCTTCACGCGTGGCGCGCGCTTCCTTTTCGGTGACCAGCCGCGAAAGACGGCCGACGTTGAGCGGAAAGCCGGAAAAGCGGTCCGAGAAGCCGGTGTAGTGCTGGCGTGCCAGCAGCGTGGTCGGGGCCACGACGGCAACCTGATGCCCAGCCATTGCCGCCACGAACGCCGCGCGCAAGGCAACTTCGGTCTTGCCGAAGCCGACATCTCCGCAGACCAAACGGTCCATCGGCTTGCCCTCTGACAAATCGCCCAAGACGTCCTCGATCGCACGTTCCTGATCGTCAGTCTCTTGCCATGGGAAGCGATCGACGAACTGGTTGAACGAGGAGCTTTCGGTTTCGAATACCGGTGCGTGGCGCAAGGCGCGCTCGGCAGCGGTCTTCATCAGTTCGCCCGCGATCTCACGGATGCGCTCGGTGAGGCGAGCCTTGCGCCGCTGCCAGCCTTCGCCGCCCAGCTTATCGAGCGTAACGCCCTCGCTCTCCGAGCCGTACCGCGAGAGCACGTCGAGGTTCTCGACGGGGATGTAGAGCTTGTCGCCTCCGGCGTACTCCAGCATCACGCAGTCGTGCGGGCTGTCGCCCACGGGAATGGACTGCAGGCCATCGTACTTGCCGATGCCGTGGTCCATGTGCACCACGAGGTCGCCTGGAGTCAGTGCAGCAAGTTCGGCGAGGAAGGCGTCGGAATCCTTGCGCTTTTTTTTCCGGCGCACGAGCCGGTCGCCGAGAATGTCCTGCTCGGTGACGACCTCAAGTTCGGCGTTGGCGAAGCCGGTCTCAAGCGGCAGCACCAGCGCAGCGGGTCGGCTCTTGCTCGCCTTGCCGAGAGCGTCCTGCCAGCTCTCCGCCATCGTGGGCTCGGGCGCTTTCCCACCGAGAGCTTCGCCCAGGATCGAGGCGATCCGAGCCCGGCTGCCAGTGGTATAGGCGGCGAAGAGCGCCTTCCGGCCGGATTTGGCGATCGCCTGGAGGTGCTGGGCCGTGGCTTCGTAGGCATTGTCGCCACGGGCGCGCTCGGGCGTGAAATCGCGCGCATTGGTGAAGTCGAAGTCGATGACCTTCGCGCTTTCGGGCTGCGCGAAAGGGTCGGCGCGGTGCGCGGGCCACTCAGCGGCACAAGTGTCCAGCTCGGACTGCGTCAGGTAAAGCGCGTCCGGCGCAAGCGGGCGATAGCTGCCCGCCTTCTGTCCCGAGGTGTCCATGCGGGACTTGTGATAGTCCTCAATGTCGCGAAGCCGCTCTTCGGCAGCGTTCTGCGCCGCGCTGTCGAAGACGATGAGATCGTCCTTGGAAAGGTGATCGAACAGCGTGACCAGCCGGTCTTCGAACAACGGGAGCCAGTGCTCCATGCCGGCCATCCGGCGTTCGTCGGTGACCGCCTGGTATAGCGGGTCCGAAGTCGCGTTGGCGCCGAACTGCTCGCGGTAGCGGGCGCGGAACCGCTTGATCGTGTCTTCGTCCATCAGCGCTTCGCTGGCGGGGAGCAGCAAGTGTTCGGGGATGGAACCGGTCGAGCGCTGCGTGGTGGTATCGAACAGCCGCAGCGTCTCCAGCTCGTCGCCGAAGAAGTCGAGCCTCAGCCCTTGCTCCAGGCCAGAGGGTACGATGTCGAAGATCGATCCGCGCACCGCGAATTCGCCCGCGTCGATCGCGGTGTCGCTGCGGTGATAGCCTTGACGGCGGAGCAGGGCGATCAGGCTGTCGTGGCCGATCTCCATGCCCGGCTTGAGCAGCCGCACGGATTCGCGGATGCGAAACGGAGTGAGCACGCGCTGCAGAAGCGCATTGATGGTGGTGACAAGAAGCTGCGGCCCGTCGCGCTTGGTCTGCAGCCGGTGCAGAGCCGAAAGCCTGCGAGCGCTGACGGACAAAGCTGGGCTGGCCCGGTCATATGGCAAGCAGTCCCACGCGGGGAACTCCACCACGTCCAGTTCCGGCGCGAAGTAGGCGGCCGCGTCTGCCACCGCGCGCATTTCAGTCTCAGCGGTGGCGACGAAGACTGCCCGCCCGCCCTTGCCGCTGGTAGCTGCGGCGCGGGCAAGGTCCGCCATGACGAGCGGCTGCGCCCCGCGTACGACGGAGGCGAGAGTCAGCGGGGATGGGGCGGAGAGTATCCGTTTCAGATCGGGCATGTGCGGATGGAAGTCGCAAGAGGAGAGGAGAGTTCCTGCAGCCGATAGGTGCGGGGGCGATGTTCCACAAGCTGTGTCCGCCCGACGTTCGGCATCAGCGAAGACGTGCGGGACAGAGTTCGGTGCCTCAGCGCGGAATGTCGACGTAGTCGAGCTGCTGCATCCGCGTCATCAGCGAACCGGCGAACCGCTCGGGAACAGGGAAGGTCTTGAGAGCCCACGCCATGATGTCGACGTCGTCTTCCTCCAGAAGATTCTCGAACCACTGGATGTCGTTCTCGGACCATGCGGCATGGAATCGGTCGAAGAAGCAGCCGATCATATAATCGGCCTCCCGCGTGCCGCGGTGCCAGGCGCGAAACCGGATGCGGCCGAGACGAGGCGAGAGTTCGGGCTGGGACGAGAGTTCGGACTGGGGCTCGGAAGGCATGGCGGCGCCGGTAGGACACGGCGCCGCCCGAGGCAAGCTTCAGCCCTTGAGTGCACTTACGATGTCGGCAGTGGAATGGCCGGTCAGCGTCTTGGCCAGTTCCTTCATCAGCACGGCTTCAAGCTGCTTGTGATAGCGCTTGCGCATCTCGCCCAATGAGCGCGGATCGGCGATCACCACCAGCTTGTCGATCTTATGCTGGAGCACTTGGTGATTGAGCCAGTCCGCGGCGGCGATGGCATGGGCGCTCTCGTCGAAGCTGTCATTGCTGTCTGCGCCGCTCGGCGGAGTGTAGGTATTGCTCGCGTCGTGATGGCGCATGCCGGCGCTGTAGTTCGTCAATTCCAGCTCGGGGACCGGCATGGAGTCGAGCCGAGGCTCTGCCTCGGTGCCGGCATTGCGATAGAGCTCGAAGTTTCTCCCGTCGACCAGAGCGAAAACGGTTCCGTGGGGCAACAGCATGACTTCTCCTCGAAAAATTGCGGAAACGGATGATGTAAACGAGCGTGCTGCCCGGCACGTTCCGCAGCGGCTGGCGAAATAGTGCGCATACGGGCTAGAAGGCGCGCCATGCGGCCCGAAGCGCTCAACCCCCTATTCGTAGAGACCCCGGCCCTGGAAGGCGTTGGGCCCAAGCTTCAGCGCCCGCTTGAGAAGCTGGGGCTCAAGCGGGTGAGGGACCTTGCCTACCACTTGCCTGAGCGCTTCGTGGAGCGGCACGCCGTCGCGGACCTCGACGAAGCGCAAGTGGGCGAGAACGTGATCGTGGCACTCACCGTGCGCGAGCATCGCAGCGCGCCTGGAAGAGGTCCGTTCCGCGTGCTTGCGGAAGACGCGAAGGGCAATGTCTGCACCATCACATACTTCGGCCGCGCGGCCTACTCGGGCAAGAAGGCGCTGCCGGTGGGAGAGCAGCGGTGGGTGGCGGGGCGGCTCGATCAATACGGACAGATGCTGCAGATCGTTCATCCTGATCACGTGGCGGAGAGCGCATCCGCCTTGACCGGGCACGTACGCGAGCCGGTCTATGGCTTGTCGGAAGGGCTGACGCAGGGGCGCATCGCCAGCTTAGTCGCCCAAGCGCTGAAGGGGCTTCCCGGATTGCCGGAATGGTGCGAGCCAGGGCTGGTCGAGCGGATGGGCTGGCCGCTGTGGGCCGACGCGCTCGTCACCGCGCATCGGCGCGCCGACCCAGCGGGGCGGGACCGCCTCGCTTACGACGAACTGCTGGCCAATGCGCTGGCGCTGATGCTTGTGCGCGCCAGCAACCGCTCGCAGAAGGGGACGCCGCTGCTGGGAGATGGCCGCCTTCGGGCCAAGCTGAACCTGCCGTTCGCACTGACCGGGGCGCAGCGCCGCTCTATCACCGAGATCGAGGGCGATCTGGCGCAGCAGGCGCCGATGCTGCGCTTGTTGCAGGGCGATGTCGGGTCGGGCAAGACAGTGGTTGCGCTCTCCGCGATGCTGATCGCCGTGGAGGCGGGTACGCAGGCCGCCATGCTCGCTCCCACTGAAATCCTCGCGCGCCAGCACCATGAGACGCTGACGCGCATGGCCCAAGGGACCGGCGTGGAGATCGCGCTGCTCACCGGACGGGACAAGGGGCGCGCGCGTGAGTCGATTCTGATGGGGCTGCTCGACGGCTCCATCGACATTCTCGTCGGCACGCACGCCATCTTCCAGGATGCGGTCGCCTACAAGAACCTGGCGCTCGCCGTGATTGACGAGCAGCATCGCTTCGGAGTTGGCCAAAGGCTGCTGCTGGCCAAGAAGGGCCGCCGCACGCCGCACTTCCTAGCGATGACCGCCACACCCATCCCGCGCACCCTGACTCTGGCGCAGTACGGAGAGATGGACGTCTCGCGGCTGGATGAGCTGCCACCGGGACGACAGGCTATCGACACGCGCGTGGTCGCGACAGAGCGAATGGACGACGTAGTGGGAGCGCTGGCCCGGCACCTCGAAGGCGGCGGTCAGGCCTACTGGGTCTGCCCGATGGTGCACGAAAACGAGGGAGACGATCTTGCCGCCGCGGAGGCGCGCTACGCTGCTCTCAAGGAGCGGTTTGGTGAAGACGTGGTCCTGGTTCACGGCCAGCTTCGCCCCGAGATGAAGGACGCGGCGATGGAGCGCTTTTCCGCGGGCGAGGCGAAGCTGCTGGTCGCCACCACTGTGATCGAGGTTGGCGTCGATGTGCCCAACGCGACGCTGATGGTGATCGAGCAGGCCGAGCGTTTCGGCCTTGCCCAGCTGCACCAGCTACGCGGACGCGTCGGGCGCGGGCAGGCAAAGTCGGTATGTCTGTTGCTGCGCGGCGCGGAACTGTCGGAAACCGGGCGGCGGCGCTTGGCGCTCATGCGAGAGACGCAGGACGGTTTCCGGCTGGCGGAGGAAGACCTTGAACTGCGCGGCGGGGGCGAACTGCTGGGCACGCGCCAGTCCGGTGACACACCCTTCCGCATAGCCTCGCTCGAGCAAATCCAGCGCCTGCTGCCGGTTGCCCATGACGACGCCAGGTTGCTGATCGAGCGCGACGGCGGGCTTGCCGGAGAACGCGGGGAAGCGGCGCGGCTGTTGCTCTATCTGTTCGAGCGTGACTGGGGCGTGCAGCTGCTGCGCGGAGGCTGAAGCGATCTAGATGCGGAACTCTCGGACCGTGACTTGCGCCGCCGGGTCGATCCGATCGGCTTTTCGCAGGCGCGAGGGCGGCTCGCTAGGATTGCGTGCGCTATGCGGGATGTGCTCGAGCAACGATCCAATCGTGGCAACGTCGTCGCGGACAAGCCGAGCTTTCCAGACGCAGTAGGCGAACAGCATAGCTAGCAAAACCAGCAGTGCTGGCCCGGCGAGGGTTTCGGCAAGTGAGCTCACCAGCGTTGCCCCACGGCCGGCGTCGACCGCACGTTGATCCAGACATGCCTAGACATTTTACAAGCGACCCACATTTTTGCTCTTGTGCCAACCGAGTTACAGGCTTGCTCTTAAACCGGGGTTTAAATCCGTTCGGGATGTCCGATGCGGAAAGGTAAGGTTTGGTTAGCCGTCCTCGGTAACAGGTCGCGCACCAGCGAAGAACGAGACACCATCGTGCACGGATGGAAGCGTGTACGGCTTTGAATGGCAGCTTGATTTTTGCACGGTCCCGGTGCCAGGTGCCCCAATGTCTCCACACACTCGCGCGATGGTTGCTGCAGCGGCCTATGCATTCGTCACTGGGAAGAAGGTCGCCGGGATCTACGATCACGGGACAAAGCGGGATCTGCAGATCGCCGCGGAGAGCCGAGGTAATCTGCTGCAAGGCTTCGACGGCGATCGTTCCGTCAGCTTCGGCGGCACTCTGCCCGAGATCTACGATGCCGGCGACCGGGCTTTCGTGTCTTTCGAGATCGAGGGTGAAAAGGTCCAGGGCTATGACCGAGGCTCATCAACTCACTATACAGCGCAGGTCAGCAGCCCGATCGTGCAGCTATATGACCACGGTGAGAGCGCGTGGTTCAACTTAGAGATGCGGGACGTAGACTCTGGCTCCGCCGTCGGCGCGACATCATAGGCCTCCCCTTTCAGATACGAAAAGGGGCGAGCTATCGCGCTCAGCCCTCGATCATCCGCTCTTTCACCACTTGCTCCAGCACCGTCAACGGCATCGGCCCGTCGAGCAGCACGGAATGAAAGGCTCGCGGATCGAACTGCTTCCCCTGCTTCGCTTTGACGGCGTCACGCAGGCGGACCCAGACGGTGTGTCCGATCTTGTAGCTGCACGCCTGACCCGGCCAAGCGGTATAGCGGTCGATCTCGTTCTGGCTCCGACCGCGAGCGATGCCGGTGGTCGCGATGAAGTAGTCGGTAGCTTGTTCCCGGCTCCAGCGCTTGTGGTGCAGACCGGAGTCCACCACCAGCCGCGTGGCGCGGAAGAGCAGCGACTGGAGGTAGCCGATCTGTCCTAGCGGATCGTCCTCGTACATGCCCATTTCGTCGGCGAGCTGCTCGGCATAGAGCGCCCAGCCTTCGGTGTAGCCGCTGAACCCAGCGCGCCGGCGCAGCAGCGGGATGTCTTGCGATTCGAGCGCGGTCATGACCTGCAGGTGATGGCCCGGCACGGCTTCGTGATACGTCAGCGTGGGTAGCCCGAACTTGGGCCGGTCGAACGTGTCGCGCAAGTTGATGTAGTAGATCGCCGGCCGCGATCCATCGAGCGAGGCGTTCTGGTAATATCCGCCCGGCGCACCCGCCTGGATCGAAGGAGGCACGCGGCGCACTTCGACCGGAGCCTCCGGCAGCGTTGAGAACTGCTCAGGCAGGCGCTTGCTCATACGCTCGATCTGACGGTTCAGCTCTGCCAACAACGCTTCGCGGCCCGCATCGGTGTTGGCGAAAAGCTGGTCGGGGCGCTCATTCAAGGCCACCAGTCGGGCGCCCACGGTGCCTTGCGTGATCCCTTGCGTTTTCAGGATAGCATCCATGCGAGCGCTGATCTGCGCCACCTGTTCCAGCCCCAGCTGGTGTATCTCATCACCCGACAAGCTGGCGGTCGTCGCCGCTTCCGCCGCGGCCCGGTAGTATGCCTCGCCGTCCGGCAGGCGCCACACGCCGGCTACGTGGCTCGCGTTACTGCGCAAGTCCGTGATAAGCGCGCGTTGCCGGTCTAGCGCAGGAAATACCTGCTGTGCGACAATTCGCTCCGCTTGCTGCACATAGGTGTCCGGCAGATTGGCAGCCTTCAGCTTGGCGGCGAGAGAGGACACCATAACAGTGGCGGCAGGCTGCTGGTCGCGCAGCGCCGCCATCAGCTTCAGTGTGGTGTCGAGCAGATAATCGGGCGCGAACACACCCCGTGCGGCATCGGCTCGCTGCCGGTCGGTCTCGGCGTCGATGGCGGCGTCGAAGGCCTCCAGCCGCGCCAGATAGGCGTCCGCGTCCGCTGCGCTCTGGATCCGGTGCTGCGAATTGAGGAAGTCCGGTATATCGCGATAAGCTCCGGTCAGCTGGCTGATCACGTAAGGCGCGTATCGCCCCATGGTGTCACCGTAAGGAAAGCGTTCGCCGGCAATGTTCTGGCTCAGCTGGTATGCGACGACCTCATAGTCCAGCCTCGCAGCGGGGGAGAGAGACGCCGGGTTAATGACGCGCAGCTGCGCAAGCTCGCGCTTGGCGCGAGCAAGGTCCGCAGCCATACCCGCTGCGGACCGATCGCTGAGACGTGACTTCAGCTCGGCACGCGCGCCCGTGTCGAGCCCAAGGCGCGTCGCGCTCTCCGGAGACTCGGACAGCCGATCATAGAAAAAGCGATCGAGCAGCGTGCGCAAACGCGCGTCCGCCGCCGTGGCTGCTTTAGCCGAAGTTTGTGCCACCGCGGGAAGGGAAGCGGCCAGCGCGAACACGCCCGCGCTACCGAGAAAGGAACGACGGTCCACAACGTCTCCGATTACTTGAACGAGCAGATCACGTGAGGCAGCCGGATCACTGGCCTTTGGCATCCCACCAGAGCGGCCCTCGTTTGGCGTCACCGGTCGCTACCTCGTCCAGCGTCGCGGCGTCATACAGCCGCCCGCCGAGCATCACCTGGCGCACCTTGTCGCTGTTGCGGATGTCCGCGGTCGGATCGGCGTCCAGCACGACCATGTCGGCGAGCTTGCCTGCTTCCAGAGAGCCGATGTCCGCTGCCATCCCGAGGGACTGGGCGGGCACGATGGTTCCGGCACGGAGCGCCTCGATCGGTGTCATCCCACCGCGAACGAACGACCACAGCTCCCAGTGAGCGCCGATGCCGGCCTGCTGCCCATGCGCCCCGATCGAAACCAGCACGCCCCGCTTGGCGAGCTTGGCCGCTTCGCGCGCGTTGTCGTCGTCCACGAAGTTCGACTCAGGCGCCTTGATGCGGCGGGCGTTATCGGCAAGCAGCTGCGCCGGTGGAGTGTGAGCCTTCAGCAGGGGGTGCGCATACACGTCCGTCGCCTGCCGCCAGTACGGATCGCCAGCAAGACCGCCATAGGAGACCACAAGCGTTGGCGTGTAGTTCGTCGTCGTCGCCGGGAAGAACTGCAGCACATCCTCATAGAATGTCTCCAGCGGAACATTGTGCTCCAGCGTCGAATTGCCGTCAGCGACGAGGTTCATGTCCATGCCGAATAGCGATCCGCCCTCGGCAACCACTTGCATGTTTTCGCGCCGCGCTGCTTCCACCACTTGCTGGCGCTGGTCGCGACGTGGCTGGTTGTAGTTCTTGACGCTACGCGCACCTTGAGCCTTCAGGCGGCGGACATGCGCCAGCGCATCGTCCAGGCTATCGATCTGCGCATAGACGTCGGCCGACTTGGCACCGTACACGATCTCGCCTGTGGAGAAGATGCGGGGCGCCAGGATCATGCCAGCACGCTGCATCTCAGCTGCAGCGAAGATCTCGCTCGAGCGGTTTGATGGATCGTGAAGCGTCGTGGTGCCGAGCGCCAGGTTCTGGAGCATCGACCAGTTTCGCTGCGGGACCAGTTCGTCGGTGCCGGCAGGCCCGTGGGCATGAGCGTCAATCAAGCCCGGGATAATGCTCTTGCCGGCGACGTCGACCACTGTCGCGCCCGCCGGTATCGCAGTGGAGGCGCGCGGACCGACAGCGACGATCCGGTCGCCACGAACCACGATCACGCCGTCGTCGATGATGCCGCCGTCTTGCGCCGTCATCGTGACGATCCGCGCTCCCGTCAGTGCCACGGTGCCGGTCGGCTTGGCGGCCTGCACCTCCATCGCCAGTGACACACCGGTAGTCGGCGGCACGAAAGCGGGCGCATTCTCGCCGCGTGGCGCGGTGGGAAACAGGCGGGCCGTCTCGACCGTGTAAAGCGTCGGCCCAAGGCTCCAGTGCAGGCGTTGGCCATCGTTCGACCAGTGAATGTAGTCGGCACCCCCTGCGCTCACACGCGTGACCGGCAGCGCCTTGGCATCTGGCGCCAACGCGACCGACTGGTTGCCCGGCATCAGCGGCACGACATGAGCCGCGTAGTTCTGCCGGAACGCGACGTACTCGCCGCTGGGGGAAACGACAAAGTCCGTCGCCAGCTCTCCGGTTGCATGGACCCGCCGGGCCTGCCCGGAAAGGTCGGTGCTGATGAGCTGTCGCTCACTCGCCCCGTCCTTTTCCTCCTCGGCGAGCATGAACACGCGGGTGCCGTCGCTGCCGAACTGGGGCGACGCTGTGCCGCGCGCGATCCGCACGGCCTCGCCACCACTCGCCGGTATGCGATACACGCCAGGATCTAGTGCCCCCGCGGGGTTGGTCAGCCCGCCATGCTCGGTGCGCTCGAACACGATAGTGCTGCCGTCGGGCGAAAAGCGGGGGCGGGCATAGTGGCTCGGCCGGCTGGTCACGTCGCGCGGGCGGCCGCCGGATGCAGCGACCGTGCGAATCTGACCCAGCTTGTCGTCCGACCATCCCACGAACACGATTTGCCGTCCATCGCGCGACCAGCTTGGGAACAGCTCAAATCCGTCGTCGGCGTTCGTCAGCCGCCGTGCAGCGCCACCGGCAGTCGGCTTCGTCCACAATTTTCCGAGGCTTTCGAACACCACGCGTCGTCCATCGGGCGACACGCTGGCAAACCGCGGCATGGCAGTGTTAAAGTGATCGGGCGCCACGGCGATCTGGGGATGCGGCGCGTCGATGACGCTGCGCGTGTCGGCGATCGTAAATGGTATGTCGCGCGCATCGCCTCCATCGGCATCGACGCGGCGGATTTTGCCCTTGGACCAGAATACCAGCGACTGGCTGTCTGGCAGCCAGCTCATGTTCGGGTAAACTCCCGTCACAGCCCAGGTTTCCTGCACGTCCTGGTCCAGGTCGTCGTAGATCTTGCGAGCCTCGGCAGAGGCAAGATCCATCACGTAGAGCTTTGAGCGTGTAGCTTCCCGCCGCACGAAGGCGATCTTCTTGCCATCGGGCGAAGGTGTCGGACGCACAGCGCCGCCTGCGCCAGCCACCACGGTCGTAACCTCGCCAGTATCCAGGTCATAGCGCTCGATGTTGAACAAGTCGGTGTTGGAATCCTGCGCATATTCGAAGATCGGGCCGGGCGTCACGTTGCGGGTGTAGAAAACCGACTTTCCATCTGCAGCGTAGATTGGTTCGCCCATTTCCTTCTGGTGCTTCTCGTTCGGGCGCTTGACCAGCAGGACCCCGGCGCCGCCCGAAACGTGGTACATCCATATTTCACCGGTGCCGAGCGAGCGGCCGGTGGTGAAGTGCTTCTTGGCAACGATGAAGCGGCCATCCCTGCTCCAGCTCGGCTGGTTGAGGAGGCGGAAGTCCTCCTTCGTGACCTGTCGCTTGTCGGAGCCATCGCGGTTCATCACCCAGATGTTGTCGCCGCCGCCCCGGTCAGAGGTGAAGGCGATGCGGGTACCGTCGGGCGAGAAGCGCGGATGCACTTCCCATGCAAGACCCTCAGCGATCCTCGTTGGCGTTCCACCGGCGATCGGCATCGTATAGATGTCGCCCAGCAGGGTGAACGCGATAGTCCCGCCATCGGGACTGACGTCCACATCCATCCAGCTCCCTTCATTGACCCGGATCGGCACCTGGCGGATGTTTGCACCCGGCGGCGCGTTGACGTCCCACTTGGCACGTTCGGCCACTGGGGTGCTTGCAGCCACCGCTGGCGTGGCAGCAGGTTGAAGCGGCTGCCTTTGCAGCGGGTCGGCTGACGCCCCTTGAGACACCTCGTTCTCGGGCCCTCGCGCCTCGATTTGGGACGTCGGAGTGGGTGCGACGCTCTGGGCTTGAGCCTGGTGAGAGGTGAGTGCGATCAGAGAAACAACGGCGGCGAGGTGCTTCATTTTCAATCCCGGACAATGTGCCACCCACTATGCCGTCCAAGACGTTGCGGAGAAAGGCCTTTGTTGGGCGGGAGAGGTTCAGCAGGTCGTTGGTGCGACGGCCGTAGCAACCCCGGCAGACCTCAAGCGCATCGCCACCCCGTGCAACAGCTGCTGGAAACCCCGGCAGAAGACGGTCTCTCAGACCCAGCGCGCTCCAAGGCGCACAAGGTGATCGATGCGCGCGAGCGAAATGCCCCACTCGGCCGGATCAGCCTCACAAACGATGGCGTCACTTGAGCGCTTGCCCCCCGCAATCACGAGTTCGGAGCGGGTAAACTTTCGCTTGCGGGTGGAATAGAAGGTCAGCACCTTCGGCTTTGTCGCGTGACGCCCGCCTTCAATAATGACACCAATCCGCTCGTTCTGCAGTTGCACAAGGGTGCCAACCGGAAACACGCCAATGCTTACCATGAACGCGAACAGGATCTTCGGATCGAAATGGCCGTTCCACTGGCGCATTCGCGTGATCGCTTCCAGCGGTGCCCAGGCGTCTTTGTAAGGGCGATCGGATGTGACGGCGTCATAGACATCGCAGATCGCGCCCATGCGGGCAGCCAGTGTGATCTGTTCGGCGCAAAGTCCATGAGGATAGCCGGACCCGTCGATCTTCTCGTGATGATGCTGGCACACGTCCAGCGCGGCTTCCGGGATGTTGTCGAGGTCGCTCAGCAGCCGATAACCCTCCAGCGAGTGGGTTTTTACCAGCGCGAATTCTTCGTCGGTCAGTCGGCCGGGCTTGTTGAGCACATCCACGGGCAGCACTACCTTTCCGATGTCGTGCAGCAAGCCTGCCGTTCCCAGGTCTTTGGTCGTGCGTCTATCAAGGCCCAGCTGCCGGGCCAGGCTGATCATTAGCGCGCACACAGCTACAGAGTGCAGATAAGTATACTCGTCCTTCGACTTGAGCCGCAGGATCTTGAGAAGGGCAGGCTGGTTGTGCTCGATGCAACTCGCGACATCCTCGACGACCGATGTCACCGCGGTGGATTCGATTGCCTGCCCCAGCCGGGCAGTGTCCAACACTTGGCGCATCACCTCCTTGGAGCGGTTCACGACCTCCACGGCGGCTGCAGTTCTCTCGTCCTGCGTCCAAGCCTCGTCGAATGCCTCGGGTGCGGCTGATCCCAGGGTCGCTTTTGCCTTGGCTTTCGCCAGGTCGGCGCCCTTCGAGATGTCGATCAAGAGCGTTTCTATTTGACTGCTGAGCACGGCCGCCAGATCAGTTTCACGCTCGAGCAGAAAACCCCGTTTCCAGAACGGGTGTTTGAACCACGAACCTTCTAAGGTGTGGATATACATGCCTAACCGGAGCTGATTGCGTCGGATGCGCCTAAGCGTCACACCGCATCTCCGCCAGCTCGTCTGTGTGCACGTCCGAAATTTTAAGTCCATGAGATAGCTGATAGAACATTATAGAGGCGCTATGACGAACGCGGGCGAGTCTGGCAAATTCGCGGGGCCTCAGGTCAAGAGGGTGCCAACGCACACGCAAGAGAGGGGGCAAGCGAACCGGCCTCGACGCTTGGACCCGAGTTGCTTCGATTAAAAATGCGCGGCTCTGGACCGGTTAGCCCCTGACGGTATAGGAATCCGCTTGCCTGTGATCGTGCAGTCGGTAGGTGACGGGCAAGGTCGGGAAGCGGGCAACAGTGGCAGCGAAGATTGGATTCAGACAGGCTACGACTTGGCTGGCGGAGATCGTGGGGCCGGACTCTGCGTATGTCCGCCTTGGCCTTGTCTATACCGTCGCAATCAGCCTGCTCACGCTTGCGACACCGATTTCGGTGCAGTTACTCATTAACAGCGTGGTGCAAACGGCGTTGCCGGCGCCTCTGTGGACGCTCTCGCTGGTGCTGCTTTTGCTGCTCTTGCTGGTTGCCGGAATCAGTGCGCTTCGCACTTACCTAATGGCATTGTTCGAGCGGCGCCTGTTCGCGCGGGTAGTTGCCGAAACGACCATCCGTGCCGTGCACGCGCAAAACCCTTTCTTTGCGGACGCCAACCGCAGCGATCTTTTCAATCGCTTCTTTGACATGGTCGTCGTCCAGAAGTCAGTTCCCAGCTTGGTCATCGGCGCGTTCACGATCCTGCTGCAAGGCGTCGTCGCCATCGTCATCACGAGTTTCTACCACCCGTTTTTCCTCGCTTTCAATGCCATATTGGTTAGCATCCTGCTGGCATTATGGCTGATCTGGCGCGGCGGCGCGCTTACCGGGACGGTGGCACTGTCTCACGCCAAGCACGAGGCGGCTCGCTGGCTGGAGAGCGTCGGAGGCTCCAATGGCTTCTACAAGTCTGACCGCCACTTTCAGTTCGCGATGGAGCGATCCGAGCAAGTGACGGCGGCATACATCGGAGCCCACAAACGCTACTTCCGCTACAGCTTCGCACAGACGCTCGGCTGCCTGGCGCTTTATGCGGTAGCGAGCGCGGCGTTGCTGGCGCTGGGTGGCCACTTGATCCTGCAAGGAGAGCTGTCGATCGGCCAACTCGTGGCTGCCGAGCTCATTCTGAGCAGCGTGTTTTACGGCATCTCGCAGCTGGGCTGGTACCTCGATACGTTCTACGATCTCGTCGCCTCATCCGAAGAGCTTTCGCTGCTTTTTTCCATCCCGCAGGAGCCTGCAAACGCGAGCGGTCAAGCGCCTGCGAACGGCGCCATCAGCATGCGGAACGTCTGCCTTGGCGCATCGCGCTTCGACCTAGAAGTCGCGTCGGGTGAGCGTTTGGTCATCGTCGCTGAACAGGAAGTGGAACATTCGCTGGCGCTGCTGCTCAAGCGGCATGCTGTCCCCGCTCACGGGATACTTTCGATCGGCGCCGCCGATCTTGGCTCACTGAACCTGTTCGCGCTCCGCTCGGCGGTCACGGTGCTGGATCGCCCCACCATCGTCGAGGTCACCATCCGGCAGTACCTCACTTTGGCCGCGCCGAACGCGCCCTCGGGCGCTCTGCTGGAGGCAGTGGACGTGGTGGGGCTGACCGAGCGGATCGCAAAGCTGGACGGCGGTCTCGACACACTGCTCGGTTCGTCAGGATGGCCGCTGTCGATCGGCGAAGTCATGGCACTGAAGCTGGCGGCTTCCTTGTTGACACGCCCCCGCGTGCTGATGCTTTCGTCCTTGTTTGATTTGTTGCCGGTTGAGCGGCTGGAAAGGGCGCTCGCCTCGCTTGGCGAGTCCGGGACGACCATTCTGCTGCTTACCCGCCGTCCGGAAGCCATCCGGCTCGACGGCTTCCTGTGGCTGGGTAGGGCTGAGCAGCGGCGCTTCGAGGAGTGCAGTGAGCTGAGCGCGCACCTGACGCAGCGGGAGGCATCGCATGTCCAGCCCGCCTGACTCCCTTGCGCTTTTTCCTACACTTGCGTCAATGCGCCCGCCACGGCCGGCCGTCGCGTTCGCATGGATGATCGCGGCCGGCATCGCGGTTGTCGCTGCGATCCTGCTGTTCGTTCCCTGGGTGCAAACGGTGTACGGCCGCGGCCAGGTGGTTGCCCTGGACCCCGCCGACCGGCCGCAGGAAGTCTCCGCACTCGTGCCTGGCCGGATCGAGCGCTGGTATGTTCAAGACGGACAACACGTCGAAGAGGGCGATCCGATCGCGCGCATCGTCGATGTGGACCCCAACTACCTGGCACGACTGGCGGCCGAGCGCGACCAGGTGCTTGCCGAGATCGCAGCGACCCAGCAAGCCCGAGAAGTCGCTGCGATTGACGTTGGCCGAACCGGGCAGTTGCTGGCAGAGGGTCTCGCGTCACGCCGAGATTACGAGCAGGCGCAGATCAAGGTTGCGGAAAGCACTGCCAAGCTTGCGGAGTCGCGCGCCAAACTCAATCGGATCGACATTCAGCTTAACCGCCAGTCCGCGCAGTTGGTTCGAGCTCCACGCGATGGGCGCATCCAGCAGATCAACGCGGCTGCTGGCGGAGCGCTTGTCTCGGCCGGTACGGTTTTGGCCACGGTCGCCCCTGAGCAGGTGGAACGCGCGGTCGAGATGTTCGTCGATGGCCGCGATCTGCCGCTGGTCGTTCCGGGGCGTCCGGTCAGGTTGGAGTTTGAGGGCTGGCCGGCAGTCCAGTTCAGCGGCTGGCCTGCTGTCGCGCGTGGACTGTTTGAGGGGCGCGTGCGCTCTATCGACCCTGCAGCGACGCCCGCTGGGTTGTTCCGTGTTCTCGTGGAGCCGGTACCCGGCGTATCCAATTGGCCGGATCGCAGATTCGCGCGCATCGGCACCAAAGTCAGCGGCTGGATACAGGGGGGGACTGTCCTGGCGGGCTACGAGCTCTGGCGTCAGCTCAATGACTTCCCGCTCGATTTCGGCGCCCCTCCAGCGTCCAAGAATGAAGCTGGCGGCGCGCCCAAGGATGACCGCGACACCGCCGCCAAGGCTGGAAAGCCGGGTAAGTGATGCGAGCGGTCCTGACTGCGGCCTTGATGACGGTATCTATGCTGAACCCGAGGCTTTGCGCCGCTCAAGAACAGCCGCAGTCTGACCCGGTGTTGACGTTGGACGAAGTGCTGCGCTCATCAGCGCAGTACGGCCCCCAGATCGTCGAGGCGCTCGCGCGTATCCGCCAGGCGCAGGGACGCGCGCTTTCGGCTGAAGGTGCGTTCGACACTGTCTTCGATGTAGACGCTCGGTCGCGTGCGCTTGGCTATTATGACGGCACTCTGGTCGAGGGGCGCGCCACGCAGCCGCTGACTGACAACGGGGGGTATGTTTACGGCGGGTATAGGGTCTCGCGCGGCACCTTTCCGATCTATGAAGATCAGTCATACACGAACCGCCTGGGTGAAGTGAAAGTAGGCGGATTGTACGCTTTGATGCGCGGCCGGCTGATAGATGAGCGGCGTGCGCGGCGGACCCTTGCGGCGGGAGACCTGGACATCGCGCGTTTCGAAGCCCGCGCCACTGCCATTGGCGTCCAGCGACAGGCCATGGACGCGTACCAGAATTGGCTCGCTGCAGGGCTTCGCCTGCGGGCTTACCGCGATTTGCTCGATCTGGCGCAGCGCCGGCGCGGCGGCCTGAACCGTCAGGTGCAACTGGGGGCAAGGGCTGAAATTCTCGTCACGGAGAATGAACAGAATCTGGTGCGTCGCCGCGCGCTGGTGGTGCGTGCCGAGCAAGACGTGCAGACGGCCGCCAACCGCCTATCGTTTTTTCTGCGAAATGAAAATGGCGAGCCGATTGTTCCTCGCCTTGAGCAGCTGCCAGCCGACTCGAGCGCGCTCTTGCGCGTCACTTCCCGCTTGCAGGATGCCGCGTTGCTCATTCGCCCTGATATTCGGACGGCGGGCGCCAAGATCGAACAGGCTTTGACCAAGCTAGCGCTTGCGGAGAACGATCTTCGTCCGAGGCTTGATCTGCGCGTGGAAGCCAGCAAGGACTTGGGCGACGACGGGTATGGCGGCACCAGTCGCACTCCGCTCGAAGGCATCGTGGGGGTGCGGTTGACAGTTCCGCTTCAGAACCGCGCGGCGAAGGGGAAGGTCGTAGAGGCGCAAGCCGAACTTGACGCCGTGGAGGCAAGGCGGAGAACCATTCGAGACCAGATTCAGATCGAAATCAACGGCATCCTCATAGCACTGGACGGAGGAGCGCGGCTCGTCGAGACGGCCAGGGAGGAACTCGCCTTGGCTGAACGTCTGGCGGCAGCCGAGCGCAGGCGTTTCGAACTCGGCTCGAGCGACTTCTTCCTCGTCAACCAGCGAGAGGATACCGCCACCGACGCGCGGGTCCGGCTCATAGAGGCAGAAGCCCGTCAGGCCGGCGCCCGTGCGGAATTGATTGCCGCCACTGCCGACACGGACGCCTTGCAACTGGACTTCTGACCGCGCGCCAAAACGCCGGTCTACACAGCGAGCGGCGCAATTGCGCAGCAATCATGAGGCTTTTGCCTCGTCAGGATTCGGGAAAATTGCTTCCGGACTACCAGGGTTGCGCCTGCCGCACAGCCGCATGCAAACGGCGGATGTGCAAACGGTTCGCAATAGGGTTGCTTCCGCTGTAAGAGTCGCTATTGCGAGCCGATATCAAGTAGTGGGGGAATTATCGGTGTTGGCTGGTTCAAGCCTATTGTCTATCGCGTGTGTCATTACGCCGCTTTCGATCGTCGCTCCCGTCGCGGTGCCAGCTGCGGTGTCGCTAAGCGACGCGCCGCGCGATACGGACATTCTCGTCACGGGAGTGAACGACCAGCGACCCACGACGTCCACCAAGCTGCCGCTGACGCTGAAGGAAACGCCTCAGTCCGTCACGGTGGTGGATCGCCAGCGCATAGAAGACTTCAATCTCAACAGCGTCACCGATGTCCTCGCCCAGACTCCAGGCGTGACCGTGACATCGACAGACAGCAACCGGACCAACTTCAACGTCCGCGGCTTTCCCGTCCGTAACTTTCAGCTCGATGGCGTTCCGACGATCTATCAAGTCAGCGGCTACGAAAACAGCGCGATTGGTGATGTCGCGATCTATGACCGCGTGGAGGTGATCCGCGGCGCAGCCGGCCTGGTGACAGGCGTCGGCGACCCATCGGCAACGGTCAACCTTATTCGCAAGCGCGCGCCTCTGGAGTTCGGTGGATACTTCTCGGTCCAGGCTGGCAGCTTTTCCACCTACCGGATGGAAGCTGACGTGGGTGGGCCGCTGACGAAGGATGGCACCGTCCGCGCCCGTCTCGTTGGTGCCTACACCGATCGCGAGTCCTACATTGACTTGCAGCATGATCGGATACCAGTCGTTTACGGCACCTTGGAGTGGGACGTAACGCCGAGCACTCGGCTGCGGGCAGGCGCCGATTATCTACGCACGGACTCGCAAGGCGCGGGCTGGGGGAGCGTGCCGCTATTCTACAGCGACGGCACGCAGACGGACTTCCCGCGCTCTTTCACAGGCACGGCCGGCTGGACGCAGTGGCTGCGCGAGACAACGACCATGTTTGCCGCTGTCGAGCAGGATATCGGTCGCGACTGGTTGGTGCGCGTCAGTTACAATCGCAAGCGCGGGCAGAACGATAGCAAGCTGTTCAACATCTCGAGTGGCTTCCCCAATCGCGACGGAACCGGGCTTGGCGCGCCCTGGAGCTTCTATGGTGAAGTCGAGCAGAACGAAGACGCGGTCGATGCTTACGTGGCGGGCAAATTCAGGCTGTTCGGGCGCGAGCACGAAGTCGTGGCCGGCCTGAACCATTTCGAGCGCGACTTTCTCGTCAATCGATCGGCCTTCGCCGCCACTCCGGAAGACTCTCCGTTCAACACCAGTCCCGACATCCTCCCCTGGAACCCCGACTTCGCGCCTCCGCTCATCATCTATTCCGACGTTCCAAACTTCACGCAGGATCTGCGGCAGACTGGCGGCTACGGCGTGGTGCGGCTGAATCCGGCGGATTGGCTTAAGGTGATCGCCGGCGTTCGCTACACCGACTATCGCACCGACCGCGACGACTACGATGCCGCAGGCGTGCTGTTGGCGGATGGTCCCAACAGCGTGCAGCACGAGAAGAAATGGGCTCCCTACGGCGGCATCGTCGCTGACCTGACACCCGCGATCTCGCTATACGCCAGCTACGCCAGCGTGTTCTCTCCTGTGTCCGCTCGTAATGCGGACAACGAGATCCTACCGCCGACAACCGGCGTGAACTACGAAGCGGGCGTAAAGACGACGCCCTTCGGCGAAGGCTTCAACATCTCGGTCGCCGGCTTCCACATCAAGCAGGACAACCTGACGCAGACTGACCCGAATGGGCGCCCGAACTCGCTTCCGGGCAATCTCACTCCTTCGATCTCGATCTCGGGCGTCAAGACCTGGGGCGGAGAGCTGGAACTGGCGGGCGAACCGCTGCCTGGCTGGACACTGAACGGCAGCTACACTTATGCGCGTAGTGAAGGCCGGACCGGCGAGCGGGTAAATCCGTTCTTCCCGCTGCATCTCGGCCGCATCTACACGACTTACCGCATGCTGGGCGACAGGCTCACGCTAGGCGGTGGCGTTACGGCACAATCGCGCATTTTCGACCGCGGCAACGTGCCGTCGGGTCGCTTCAATGCCAGTGGAGCACCGGTGCTGGTGCCGGGCGAGGTTGAGCAAGGTGCCTATGCCACCGTCGACTTGCTGGCTCGCTACAAGCTCACGGATCGTGCGGTTCTGAGTGTCAATGCCACCAACATCCTGGACAAGACCTACTACCGCAACGTTCGGTTCGCCTTTGGCGGACCCGGCGGCTTCTATGGTGAGCCGCGCCGCGTGGTGGGTAGCATTCGCGTCAACTTCTGACCGAAAGGCGCGCGGTGGCATCGGCTCACGAGACTATGCAGGGGCACTCAGGCGCAAGGGTGTGGCGGCGGCGAGGGGATGCGGCCTTGCGCCTCCTCGCCGCTTTGCCGCTCAGCTATGCGGTGGCCAGTGTATGGGCCATGGCTCTCGCGCGCGTGCTGCCTGGCGCACTGGCGGAGGCTACCGTGGCGGCGACTCTGATCGCCTTTGTGATCTGCGCGGTTGCAGCGATGTATGCCTACGCTGCGCGTAGCGGCTGGCGCGCGGTCTGGGTGCTGAGCACGGCAGGCATGGCGGCTGCGCTGATCGCGTGGCTGTCCATCGCAGCGGGCAGCCGACTGTGAGCCGGAGCTTTCGCCAGTCGCAAGCCGGGCTGCACACATGGTCGGGCCTGTTGCTGGGATGGGTGCTCTTCCTGGTGTTCGTCACCGGCACCGTCGCCTTCTGGCGCGAGGGCATGAACCGCTGGATGCGTCCGGAGCTCGCGCGTGTGGAGCAGCCGATGCAGGTGCTCGCGGGTGCGCAGCGTTTCCTGCAAGGTAAGGCACCCGACGCCAAGAGTTGGTTTATCCCGATCGCCACCGAGAGCTCTCCCGGCGCGCAAGTGTTCTGGCAACCGCAGCCCAAGGAGGGCGAGGCTCCTCGCCGGCGCGGTCGCCGCGACACCCAGGCACTGATCGGCGCAGACGGCCTGCCAGCACTCGTGCGCGAAACACGAGGGGGAGAGTTCTTCTACCGCTTTCACTTCGATCTACACTACATGCCGGTGATCTGGGCCCGCTGGCTGGTGGGCTTCGCGGCGATGATGATGCTCGTCGCGATATTGAGCGGCATCGTCACTCACAAGAAGATCTTCCGCGATTTCTTCACGTTCAGGCGCAAGAAGGGGCAGCGGTCGTGGCTCGACGGTCATAACGCGACGGCGGTTCTCGCGCTGCCGTTCCACCTGATGATCACCTACACCGGGCTGGTCACGCTAATGGCGCTGCTGATGCCCTGGGCGGTCGTTGCCAACTACACCGACGAGACCAAGCTGTTCGAAACTCTGTTCCCGCAAGCGGAGGCGGTGGAGCGCAGTGGCAAGCCTGCTCCGCTGGTTGATCTGCGGACGCTGGTGCGTGATGCCGAGACGCGGCTTGGCGGCACGGTTGGGTCCATCAGCGTGAGCGAGCCCGGGGACGCCTCCGCCCGCGTCACCATGTACCGGGCCCCCTCATCCATGCTCAGCTCCCGCCCGCCCAGCCTCGCCTATGATGGCGTGTCTGGCCGCTTGTTGTGGCAATCGCCCGTACATGGCGCGGCATCGCTTACGGCCGGTACCATGATCGGGCTGCACGCGGGGCGCTACGCCGACACCCTGTTGCGCTGGATATACTTTCTGTGCGGTACCGCAGGATCGTTGATGGTGGCGAGCGGGATGGTGATGTGGACGGTCAAGCGGCGCGAGAAGCTGCCTGATCCTGAGGATCCGCACTTCGGCTTTCGCGTGGTTGAGCGGCTGAACGTCGCCACCATCGCTGGCTTTCCGCTGGGTATGGGCTGCATGCTGTGGGCCAATCGGCTGCTGCCGGTCGGCATGGCGGACCGCGCCGAATGGGAGATCCATACCTTGTTCCTGGCGTGGCTCGCGGCCTTCGCGGTATCCCTGCTGCGCCGTCCCGCCGCGAGCTGGGTCGCCCTGCTCGGCGCGACCGGACTGCTGCTGGGATTGCTGCCGCTCTACAATATGATCGCGACGGACAAGGGCCTCGTTGCCGCGCTGGCGCTGGGCGATCTGCTGTTCGTTGGCGTAGATCTCACCCTGCTTGTGTTCGGGGCGGCGTTTCTGCTCGTTGCTCGGCGCGTCGCACGGTTCCGGACCGAGCCCCGTAGAGAAGGGCGTGCGCGGGGCAAACGCATAGCTGCGCCGGCCGTGCTCGAGCCGGCGGAATGACCGTGCTTGCCCTCGCAGCCACGCTGCTCGCGTTCGCTCTGCTGGGCCTGTCCACCGACGCGCATCACGGCCGTCGCTTTGGTCGCCGGCAAACGCCGGAGCGCAAGCGGCGCATGCGCCTCGCGGGCTGGATATCGCTGGCGATCGCCCTGGTGCCTGCCGTCGCCTCGCGCGGGTGGGTGTTCGGGCCGGTGCTGTGGCTGGGCTTGTTGATGCTGAGCGCTGGCGTGGTATTCCTTTTCCTCAACTTCGCGCCGGCCGCCCGTGAACCTGCCGGGTCCGGCCGTCATCGTCGGGAGAGGCTGTCGCGATAACGCGCCGCTAAGCGGCGGCGCCCCCAATGCGCAGCCGGGATGCCGCATCCGACGCGACATCCCTGGGGTCATGCAGCTACGTAGTAGTCCGCCTTCAGTCGCGAATATCGGAGACGTTCGAGCAGAGACTCCGGCGTGAGGACGCGCCCCACGGGCTCTATCCAGTTGCCGTAGGCATGACACCTCGCAATCAGATGCGTTTCATGGTCGGGCCAGCAGGTCAGCAGCACTTGCACTTCGTCCCGCATCGGCGTCCATTCAAAGCTGATCCAAGCGAGAGGGCGCTCACGCGTTGCGCGGGCGCCCGCATCGTTAATCGTGTCCAGAACGAGCTGCCGCTCCTGCATGGTGAGATATTGCAGCACCATCGAGTGGAAGACGACGCGACAGATGCCTTGCTCCTGCGGCTCGAGTAAGCGCTCGGACAGCCAGGTCGCGGCGCTTCCCTTTTCGACGCGCGGCGTATGGATGCGGGCCATGGCAAGGGCCTGTTCAAGCCGGCGGGCGCGGTTTGGCTGGTCGGCCCAAACGAAGGACAAGAGCCGCTCACGTGTCGCCTCGTCACATGCATTGAGCGGGTTCAGATCAACGCCGCGGGAGTTCACCACCTCTATCGGAGCATGGATGGGCGGGTCACCGCGCCACTCTGGCTCGATCATGATCGGCGAACTCGGATCCCCTGCCGACATCCCGCCCAGGTTATAGGCGTAGCGTGCCAGATTGAGGTTGAGCCCGCAGCTGGAGCCGAGTTCCAGAAGCTCGAACGGAAGGCCGATCTTGCGGCGCGCTGTCATCAACGCAGTTGCTATCGCCGCTGCACGGCCAACCTCATTGGTCTGCGGTGTGTGCCGCATCCACTCGGCGACGAAGCGGTCTTCAGCCGCGAGCGTCGCTCCGATCGCACCGTCAAAATCCGCATGCTCGCCCCGATAAAGCGCTGCCAGCTCGGGCTGAAACCCCCGTCGGGCGATCGCGTGGAGAGCGGCATTAAACCGCATCGCCAGTGCGGCCGCCGACGGATCATCCGCCCAGCTGGAAATAAAGTCGGCCGTCAGCGGGGCATTGCCCAGCTGACGGTGACTGGCTTCAAGAACGGCCCCCACAAAGGGGGAGCCGAGTTCCCGTGCTACCTGGGCCTGGCGCCAAAGCTCCCCGCCCGCAGCAATCCGAACGTTCATGTTCATGACAATGGGGCGTTCAATGCCACATCTGCTCAGTGGTGGCTTCCTCGCGTCTGACCAGGGCAGGCGCTCCAAGCCCGTTGAACTCGCCTGCAGAGCGTGTCTGCCCGCGGTGAGGGCTGCCGTGGCCGTTACCCACGTTGAACTGACTGGCTTGATCAGACAGTGAGGTAACCTCACTCGCCAGCTGGCGAGCGGCGGCTGAAGTCTGCTCGACCATCGCTGCGTTGCGTTGGGTGGACTGATCCATAGACCCGATAGCGATGTTGACCTCCGTAATCGCGGTGGACTGCGCCACGTTGTCGGTGGCCATCTGGCTCAGCAGCTGGTGCACGTCACCGACGCCGGCGGAAATATCGGCGAGGGCGCTGTCGACCTTCTGCACCGCCTCAACAGCGGAGGCGATGTCGGTCTGCGTTTCCGTCAGCTGGTCACGCGCCTGCTTTGCCTCTTCTTCGGAGCGCATCGCGAGCGCAGACACGAGATCCGCGACCACTGCGAAGCCGCGGCCGGCCTCGCCCGCGCGGCCCGCCTCTACCGCCGCATTCATGGCGAGAACCCTGGTCTGAAACGCGATCTTGTCGAGGCCTTCGATGACGCCGTCGATGCCCTTGGCACTATCTGCGACGCGGGTCATGGCCTGCACTGCTTCTTCGGCTGTCGAGCGGCCGCCATTCACGCTCACCATTGTGCCGTCGGCGCGCTTCACTGTGAGCGTAGCTGCCTCCGCCGTCGCCTTTAGGCGGCCATCCATCTGGGTGATGGTGGCAGAGGTCTCTTCCAGACTTGCGGCATTTGCCTGGGTGCGGCGAGCAAGATCCTCGGCAGCCTGGGCGATCTCGGTCGATCCGGTCCGGATCGAATTCGCCGACTCCATCACTGAGGCGATGAGTTCGCGAAGCGCCGCGACGGCGGCATTGAAGTTGGTTTTGACAGTCGAATAGTCGCCTGGGAATTCGCGGGTGATCTCGGCCGTCAGGTTGCCACCTGCAAGCTCCGACAAATGGTTTGAGATGGTCTGCACCACCATCTTCTGGTCGGCTTCCGCTTTGGCGTTGGCTGCGTCGGCGGCCTGCTTGGCAATCGCCGCATCACGGAACACAAGAACTGCGCGGGCCATGTCGCCAAGTTCGTCGCCGCGATCCGCCTCGGGAACAGATACGTCGTTCTTGCCAGAGGCAAGTTCGCCCATCGTCTTGGTGAGATCGGCAACGGGACGCGCGATCATGCGGCTCAGGACGGCAGCGAGCGTCACGGCAATGCCGATAAGAGCAATACCGCCAATGATGAGCACGCTCATTGCGCTGGCGATAGCGCCTTCCTGGCGCTCGGAATTTTCTGCAATCTGCGCGACTTGTGCGTCGCGGATTTCACGCAACGGTAGCACCGCGTCGGACACCATGACGGCCTTTCCGGCATTGCGCACCGCCTGGGCAGCACCATCCCGATCGCCTGCCTCCACGCGTGCGATCAGGCGATCGCCCCAGTTCTTGCGCCACTTGAGAGTTTCCTCGCGCGACTTGAGCAACGCGGCTTTCAGGGCGGGATCTATTAGTTGCTGTTCCAGTTCCTGGGAAATCCGGTCGTAGTCATCCCGGCCCTCGTAATACGACTTCAGGTACGACGGGTCGCCCGTGACCAGGAATCCGCGAAACTGGCTGTTCTGGCGCAGCAATGCGGTGTCGAGCGCAAGCGCTTTGGCGTGACGCTCCTGGCTCTGGTTGTTGAGATCGGTGGAATTGCTGATCATGCTGATGTTCATGAAGAAAACGATCATCATGATCGCGGCGGACGCACAGATCATGAGGAAGGACAGGCCCAGTTTCCTCGGGATCTTCATGGATTTAAACATCTTGCTGGCTTTCCATTTGGTGTTCGAACTCATCACGAGGAGCCGGACGCGCCCTCTGCGCATCCGGCTCCCGGTGCGTGCGACTTAGAAGTCGAAGCGCAGCGACGTCGTGATGGTGCGGCCATTGAGGACGCGCGCCTGAGTGATCCCGTTGGCGGGTATCGAACCTGCGGCAACTTCGGTGAAGGCCGTCTTGTCGAACAGGTTGCTGGCAGTCAGCGACAGCTGAACCCGCTCGACCGGACGGACCTGCACGAAGGCGTTCACGATGGTGTAACCCGGCATCTTGAGCAGGTTGCTGTCCTGCGCAAAGCTACCAGTGGTGCCGACCACGTTCGTCCCAAGGGTGAACATCTCGGTTTCGTACTGCGGCGTCGCCTGGAAGATGAACTTCGGCTGGTGACGCGGCACGTTGGCCTCGATAGCAGCGTTCAGGCTGTCTTCCGCGATTTCCGCGTCCGTGTAGGTCGCGCCGGCTGTGATGCTGAACGGCCCATGCTGGAACGAACCTTCGAACTCAGCGCCTATGGCTTCGTAGGTGCGGGCGATGACACCCAGCGAAAGCGTGCCATCCGGGCGCGCCACTGTCTGCGTGTTCAACTCGCGAGTATTTGCCCAGAACCCAGTCAGGTTAAGTGCAAAGTTGTCCTGGCGATACTTCACCCCGACTTCCGCCTGCTTGACGACATCGTGGCCCGCCTCGTCGCTCACCAGATCTCCAGTGACGTGGTTGACGATCGGAGTGAAGAGGACGCGATCAGCAGCACCGCGGCCACCGCGGCTGTATCGCGCAAACACGGCAAGGGGTTCGGCTAAGCGGTAGTTCACGCCAGCGGAGTAGCTCACGTACTTGTAGTCAAAGTCTACCAGACCTGGACGGGACAGCGGAAGAACTGCTGTGGTCTGCTCAGGCGCCGAGATCACGCCATCCTGGTTCAGATCGAATGGGATCGAGCCAACACGGCCGCCCCCCAACTCAGACCCGAAGACACTGCCTTCTGCTTTGGCGAAATCATAGCGAATGCTGCCGCCGATCGCGATCTTGCCGATCATGTAGTTAAGCGACCCATAAGGGGCGTTGATGTCGAACTGCACGTCGTACCTACGGCGAAAACCGGGATTGTAGGTGCGGATGCCGTCTTCGGTGAGCGCTTCACCGGCACCGGTGGTAACGTTCACCAACGCCGATTGGGCGTTTCCACGGACGTCGGAGAGCCCCTGCGTGAAGAGCCAGCTAGTATCCACCGATTGCGTCGACCGATAGAAGCCCGCTGTCGTCGTCAGAACGCCAGCTCCGATGTCCCACTGGCGGCTGGCACGCAGATCGTTTGTCATGTTGTCGAACGAGTTGATCTGTTGGTCGCGCATGGTTGCAAGCGCGAGCAGTGCGTTGCCGTTGATCGTGAGAGGATCAACCCTTTGGCCTGCATTAGGCCCAGTGGCATACGTCAGGGTTCCGGACGGCAGCACTTCCGGGATTAGATTGGCCGCGAAGCCGACACGCCCATGTTGAAACTGGGTGAGCTGACCCGAAATGTCCGAATAGCGAAACCTATCAGTGATCGTCCAACCGGCGACGTCGAACTGCGTCTCGAAACCGAACGACTTGACGACAGCGTGCATTCCTTCCCGAATATCGTCACGAAGGATGTTGTTGTTGCCATCCAGCGTCAGGACATTCGTGACGAAGGGCGAAAGCGTCGTGTCCTTCGTGATATCGAAGTTGGCGACGTTCGAGTACTTGGGATCACTGTTGGTGCCGGTTACGCGCACGGGAACTGGCATATACGCGGGCGTGCGGTCGTCGAGGTACTTGCCCAGGAACCGAATGTAGCCGCCGTTGAATTCCTTCGTGACGTTCAGCTTGAGCTGACCGCCCTTATAGGCATTAAACCCAACTTCGCGTGGGCCTTCACCGGTACGGTAGAAGCCGCCCACGTGGAAGCGAACGGTGTCGCTGATCCTGCTGCCATAGTCGAAGTCGAGACGCTTCTCGTCGAAATCGAGGCCGGTGCTGACCTGGACTGCTCCGCCTTCAACGTCGCCCGTCTTCGAGATGAAGTTGATGATGCCGCCCGGCGAGTTCGACGCGAATGTCGAAGCCGAACCGCCGCGGATCGCTTCGACGGCGTTCAGGTTGAGGTCCGGGCGCAGGAGCATGTCCGCGCCGACGAACATGTCACCATATTCCAGAACCGGCAGGCCATCTTCCTGCAGCTGCAAGTACTTGGAGCCATTCGAAGCCAGCGGGAGGCCACGGATCGTGAAGCTGTTGTTCACGTCACCGGAACCAGCCTCGACGCGGATGCCAGGAATGTTCCGCAGAACTTCCGCGACATTGCGTGCGCCGATCTTCTGAATTTCCTCGCCGCGCAGCGCGCTTGTCGAGGTCGCGCTGTCGAGACGATCGCGCCCCTTGGCCACGCCGGTGGTGAAGACTTCCATCTTCGCGGCGCCGGCGGGCTCATTCTGAGCCGCCGCGTCAGCGGCTGCATCCGCAAATGCGGGCGTTGCAAACGCCAGCGGTGCCAAGCCAAGGAGCAACTTATACTTACGCATTCTAAAAAACCCCACCTCATAAACGAAAGGTTAAAAGCCCTTTCGTTGATGCCACTGCCGAATTCGGCTCTTCATCATAGATAGAGACAAGCCATCGCGGTCATTTACGGAGGAATTTATTGCTACAGCGCCAGGGCGCCTCATCTGCAGAGCACCGGGCATCCGGCATGCTGCCCAGACGAAAACGGCCGCTAAGCAGCCTGAATTAGGTGCAGGTAATGAACCTGAGGGCAGCCCTACAGTTCGGCGAGGCCGAGCGCGTCGAGCAGCCGCATTCGGGCGCTGGCGACCGCATTCCACAATCCAGGTCGTGCGAGGTCATCAGGTGCGATCTCTTCGGGCCAGTGCTTGCGCACGACCTCCTCAACCCGAGTGATCCTGTCTGCGGAGGCGAGGAAGCGCGGGTCCACGGTTGCGGGGTCAGCCACGACACGCAGGCGCAAACAGGCCGGACCGCCTCCGTTTGCCATGGACTCGCGCAGATCGGCGACGTGGAGCTCACGGATCGGACCGTTACCGGAGAGGAGCGTTTGCAGCCAATTCCACACCGATGGCGTGGCTTTCGCTTCACCAGGCAGGATCAGTGCCATGCCACCGCCGGGACGCGTCACCAGTTGCGCATTGAACAGGTAGGATGCGATGGCGTCAGCGAGACTGACCGCGCTCGTCGGCACTTCGAGGATGACGACTTGAGGGAGCTTCTCGCGCAGCTCAGCATAAAGCCCCTCGCGATCGGCAAAGGCCTGCTCGTGAGTGAAGAGCACATTTTCGTTAGCCACGGCAACCACGTCGTTGTGGAACGCGCCAGCGGCTATCGCTTCCTCGGACTGCTGCGTCAGGATGGTGCGCTCGGCAGGCAGGCGATGAAGCCGCGCCACTGCGGCGCTCGCTTGCCGGTGCTGGCGCGCCGGGAAGGAGCCACCCTGCAGGCCGTATACAAAGACCTCCAGGCCGGGCTGACCATGCGCGGAACATAAGCGCATGTGGTTCGCCGCACCCTCATCGCCAAAAGGAGCCGGTACCGGTTCATGAACCGCAAAGCTGGCGGAGTTCGCGAAAGCAAGGCGCAATTGCGCAAGCGTTCCGGTCCATTCGTGGCTGCGGTGCGGCATCGTGACGAGATTGGCAGGGGTGAGGTGGCAAAGCCCATCGGCAGTGTCGGCGCCGGGACTGACGGTGGCTGCATTGGCCGCCCACATAGAGGATGCGGACATCGCGGCGTAGCGCAGTTCGGCAGTCGCTAGCGACATATCGGTGCCCATTCGTCCGAGCCATGCCTGATTGGGCCGATCCTGCGGCATGAACCAGCCCTGCGCCAGCCCCAGATCGAGACATAGGCGCATCTTTGCCAACCCCTGCAGCGCCGCATCGCGCGGACGCGAAGTGCGGCCGAAGTTGCGGGTGGAGGCGAGGTTTCCCACGCTCAGGCCGGCATAGTTGTGGCTGGGGCCAACGATGCCGTCGAAGTTGATTTCAGTGAGCATGCGGCCCTTTCATGGCTGCTCTGGCCGTCGTCATTCCTGCCGGGGGCGGAAGTTTGGAGAAACGGTGATCATCTGTTCAGATGCTTAGAGGGGCGCATAAGTCACCGTATCACTCGACGACACGTTGAGCAGCGCCGCGGCTCGCGGGTCGAGCGTGGCGCCGCTTTCATTGTGGCTAAGACATCCCAGGCAGGCGCGGAAGTCTGCGAGATGGCCGCAAGCCACGATGTGACTTGGCTCGCCATCCCGTTCGGACACTGCCTCGATCTGGGTCGTGCCTGCCTCGCGCACGGTACGGATCTGATCCGTGCGGGCGATCATCGTCGGACCGCCGTCGAAAATATCGATGTAGTTCGCGAAGGCGAAACCCTCCTGTTCCAACATGCGCATCGCCGGTCGCCCTGTGACGTGCGGCTGGCCCATCACCGCGCGTGCGGAGGCGGGAAGCAGCGCAGTGTAGATGGGGTGCTTGGGCATAAGGTCGGTGATGAACTGGTTGCCGTGACGGCCGTTGAACTCATCCGCTTCCACGAAGCTCATGTCGAAGAACCGGCCGGCAAGACCGTCCCAGAACGGAGAGTTGCCGGCATCGTCGTGCGCTCCGCGAAGCTCCGCAAGCGTCTGATCGGCAAACCGCGCGCGATGCATGGCGATGAACAGGTAGCGGCTGCGAGCCAGCAGCTTGCCAACGCCGGCTGATCGCTCGGCCGCTTCCAGGAACAGGCCGCCGATTTCACTGGCGCCGTCCAGATCGGTGCACAGGGTCAGCAGCTCGGCGCGGAAGGTGCGGTCGAGCTCTTGTGAGTGCTGCGTCATCGTGCCGATGCGGTAAGAATAGAACGGCATCCGCGTGCCGATCTGCGCGAACACCTGGCAAGTCCCTGCAGCACGATTTTCCGCGGTGTCCTCCAAGATGAAGACGAACAGGTCGTCGGCTGGCGTATCCTCTTTGCGGCCGAAGCACTCGGCGCTGCGTGCCAGCTTCCCTTCCAGGGCAGCGCGGTTAGGCGGCAGGTTTGTGAAGCCTCCGCCGGTGCTCTTCGCCATGCGGTAGAGGGCAGCAAGATCGCTTTCGCGGGCAGCGCGAACAAGGAAGGTCATAGGCCGGCACCATGGCGTTCGAGCCGGTGCATGACCAGAGCGGTCAGTCGCGCTCGGCCGACCAGAGAGGAAGCCATCATGAACTCGTCCGGCGAATGAATGGCCCCGCCGCAAGCTCCCATAGTGTCGATCACCGGTACTCCATGGGCTGCAATGTTGTTGCCATCACAGACGCCGCCGGTGTCCTCCCAGCCAATCGTCTCGCCAAGGTCCGCTCCTGCTTGCGATACGAGGCTGAAGAGGCGATCTGTTGCGCTCGCGATCGGCTTCGGCGGGCGCGCGAAGCTGCCGCTGAGGTGAATGGCGACGTCGTGTTCTGACGTGACATTGGCAACGGCACTGTCGATCAGGGCCTGCCCCGCGGCGAGGTCCTCAGGGGTGCGGGGGCGCATGTTGAAGTGCAAGATCGCAAGATCGGGCACGGTGTTGTTCGCGGCGCCGCCCTCGATGCGGGCCGGGTTGACGCTCAACCCGTCACGCCGCGCTGCGTAGAGTTGCTGCGCCAGATCAGCGGCTGCCACGATGGCGTTGCGGCCTTCCTGTGGGTTGCGGCCGGCGTGGGCGGAGCGGCCACGAATGACGGCGGCAAAGTTCCCCGAACCCGGACGGGCGCGTGCCATGTTACCGCTGGGGAGGGCGGGTTCGTAGGTGAAGGCTGCGATCTTGTGCTGCGCCAGCTGCGTGATCAGCGCAGATGATGAGAGCGAACCGGTTTCCTCGTCCGAGTTGATCATGACGTCGTAACCCAGCGCCGGGTCGCTGCGTTCGTATGCTTGCAAGCCGGAAAGCATCAGGGAAAGGCCACCTTTCATATCGGCTGTGCCGGGGCCGTGGAGCGTCTCGGCGTCGATCCAGTCGCAGGTCTGGAAGGGGTGATCGGCGGAATAAACGGTGTCCATATGTCCAGTGAGCAGGACGCGGCGACTGGCGTTCGGGCGCACGCGCAGGACGAGGTGGCGGCCAGCCTCGATCTGTCGAGCCTTGCCGTCGCTGCCAACCTTCTCGACGGGCGCCGGATCGACCAAGCTTATCTCGCCAGGTAGCGCTGCGAAGGCATCGGCAAGGCTATCGGCTATAGCTTCGAGGCCGGCGATATTGGCGGTGCCGCTGTTGATCGCGGCCCAGGCCAGCGTGCGGTCCAGGATCGGCTCACGCTCGATCACTTCAAGCAAAGTGCTTTCCTGCGGGTCGATCATGAGCGCAGCATCGGTGTCAGAGTCGCAAGGTTGCCGTCGGCGTTGGGGGCCTCGAAGCTGGCCATGGGATACGCGCAGTAGTCCGCAGCGTAATAGGCGCTTGGGCGGTGATTCCCGCTTTCGCCAAGGCCGCCAAACGGCATGCTTCCCGCAGCGCCAGTCGTCGGTCGGTTGCGGTTCAGAACTCCGGCACGACTTTGAAGCACGAAGCGTTCCCATAGCGCATCGTCAGCGGTTACCAGCCCCGCGGAAAGCCCGAAGCGCGTGGCGTTGGCGGCCACAACGGCTTCGTCGAAGTCGGAAACGCGGGTGACCTGGATAACGGGCGCGAAGATCTCTTCATCCGGTACAGTGATTCCTGTGACGTCCAGGATTGCAGGTCTCACGAAAGCCGGACTGAGGCAGTCCAGCACCTTGAAGGACCGGACCTCCGCAGCCCCTCGCGCGACGAGCTCGTCCGTGCGCGCCTTCGCGCCGGCTGCCGCTTCGCGTGAGATCAGCGGACCCATGTAGGGCTGCGGGTCGTCGTTCCACCTGCCGATTACAAGCCGACGGGAAAGTGCGTCGACTGCGTCCACGAGATCGCGGCCGAAGGCGCTGTCGGGCACGATCAGCCGGCGCGCGCAGGAGCATCGCTGTCCTGTGGTGACAAAGCTGGATTGCACCACGAGCGAGGCTGCTTCCTCAACGTCGCCGTCCCACGCAATCAGCGGATTGTTCCCGCCCAGCTCGAGCGCAAGGATTACGTGCGGACGATCCGCGAAAAGCTTTCGGAAGTGTGCGCCTGCACCTGCGGAGCCAGTGAACAACAGGCCGTCGATGTCGCCAGCGATCAATGCTTCGCCGGTCTCCCGGCTTCCCTGGACGACCTGGAACACCCCATCCGGCAGGCCGGCTTCGGCCCAGCATTCCGCCATCGCTTGGCCGGTCGCCGGCGTCATTTCAGAGGGTTTGAACACAGCCGTGTTGCCCGCCAGCAGGGCCGGGACGATGTGACCATTGGGCAGGTGGCCCGGAAAGTTGAAGGGACCCAGCACCGCCATGACCCCATGGGGCCGGTGACGCAGGACAGCTTGCCCGAATGGCATGTCTGACCGCCTCTCACCCGCGCGTTCCGACTGCGCCGTGATCGAGATGTCGACCTTACCGGCCATGGAGCCAAGCTCGGCGCGGGTCTCCCACAAGGCTTTCCCGGTTTCGCGCGAGATAACTTCTGCAAAGCTCTCCTTCCGCTTGATCAGAGCAGCCTTGAATGCCTGCACGTGCGCGATGCGCCGTTCGAGTGGCAGAGCGCCCCAGCTCGGGAAGGCTTGTCTTGCCCGGGCGAGGGCGGTTTGAACCGCTGTGCCGTCCGCAGTCTGCCCCTCCCAGACGACCTCGCCGGTGGCCGGGTCAGATGATTGCAGCAAAGTCATGCGCTCCTCGTGACAGCGAAGATGCCCGTCGCGTTGCCGCTATCGAACGAGAGGTCCAATGTACCGGTTTCGGGATCAACGTCTCTGGTGATGAACTCATAAAACGAGCCTGGCACCTCACGCTCGACGGTTCCACCCTCGCGCAGGCGAAACGTGCGATGCACTCGATCAGCGAGGATCGCAGTCTGTCGCACGCGCCCGTTTGCGGAGATCTCCACCGCCTCCTTCATCGGGTAGCCCTGTTCCTTAAGGCGTTCGGCGAGTGCCTCCACGTCGGGCACACGGGTGGTTGCATGATTGAAGGCATTTCCTTCCGTCGCGATCCAGGCGGCTTCTTTTGAACAGGCGAGCAAGGCTTCGTAGTCGTCGAGTCTGGGGACCGGATGTCTGCGATCGAATGCTGCCACCAGCGTCGACAGCAAGGCAGCGGCCTCTTCGGTTGGCAGCACGCCGTCTGCTGCCAGGTGCTTCAGGCGATCCTCGTCTTCGAGATCTACTGGATCGCAGGACTCACGGAAGACCCGTGTTGCGGCGTTCTGCCCCTCTTCAGGCAGTTGGTCGACATGCAGCTCGCTGACGAAGAACTGCGGGATTCCCTCCGGGAGGTCTTTGTGGACGTAGGCGCGCCCCGTCATCCCTAGGCGCGGCAATGGATAGTGTCCGCCGACATGATAGCCAAGCGGCTCCAGCAGACGCGCGAAAGCAGAGTGGCCGCGCGGCAAAGCTCCGGTTGGACCATCGATCGTGCGCAATGCTCCATGATCGAAGACGATCCTGTCGCCTTGGGCGCGCACCTCGGCAACCTGCCGCGCTGCGGTGGGCACCCTTTCGAGGAGGTCGGCGAACAGCAGTGCGTTGAGCGCCATCGCCAGCTCCGCGCGGGTGATCAACTCGCTTGCAGGGGCAAGCAGACGTGCGTCGATTGCCAGAGCCTGCAGCATCGCCGATGCTCCTGTATTCTTGCCCTGCATCGCCAAGAGGCGCGCTATGCCCGATTGCAAGGCGTCTTCGTCCGGAGGTGTCATAGCCGTCCCGTTGTTCGTCCGCGATGAGACTAGGTGATGTGTTCAGGCTGTGCAAACGCGCTCTCGCGTAGCGGCAAACGGGCAGCAAAAGTGAGCAGATGTCTCCACCTGCGCCTGTTCTGCGACCGCCGTTTTGACGCGGGGTATGACCCCCGCTACGGAGCGCAGCATGATCGCCTTGCTCTCCCCCGCGAAGACGCTCGACTTCGAGAGTGTGGTGCCCCCTGTCACCGTCACCACACCCCATTTTGCAAAGGAAGCGGGTAGCCTTGCCGCATCGGCGGCGAACCTTTCGCAAAAGCGGCTGGTGGACCTGATGCACATCTCGCCGCGGCTCGCCAAGCTCAATGCAGATCGCTTTCGCGGCTTTGCGGATCTGCCGGAAAGGCCTGCCTTGTTCGCGTTCGCTGGCGACGTGTATACCGGCTTCGAAGCACGTACGTTGGATGATGCGGCCGTCCAGTTCGCGCAGGACCACGTGCGAATGCTGTCGGGCCTTTACGGCCTGCTCCGGCCACTCGACGCGATCCGGCCCTACCGTCTGGAAATGGGCACGCGCTGGGCGCCTCGCCGCAAGAGCCTGACCGACTGGTGGGCGGATCGGATCGCCGAATTGCTCCACACGCATATCGCAGAGGAGGGCTCTGGCGTGGTGCTCAACCTCGCCAGCCAGGAGTATTTCGCGGCTGTAAAGGGCAAACTGGAAGGCGTGCGCGTGATCGAGGTAGAATTTCGAGAGCCCGGCCCCGACGGTCCGCGCTTCGTCAGCTTCAACGCCAAGCGGGCACGCGGAATGATGGCGCGCTGGCTGTGTGAGCATCACGTGACGGATGCAGAGGCAATGCGCGGCTTCGATAGCGACGGATACCGCTTCGACGCCGATGAGAGCGACACGGATCGTTGGCGGTTCACCCGCTCATGAGCAAGTTGAGCGAAATGTCCGCCGTCGTGATCGGCGCTTCCGGCGGGGTTGGTGCTGCGCTTGAGGCGGCGCTGATCGACGAGGGCAGCTTCGCCGTGGTTCATGGCTTCGCCCGCTCCCGTTCCGGAGCGCAGCATCTGGACCTGCTTAGCGAAGGGAGCATCGCGGCTGCGGCGGCACACACCGCGAACGGTCCGCCGCCGGCCCTGGTGATCGTCGCGACCGGCCTGCTCCACACCGCCGAGAAGGGACCCGAGAAGGCCTTTCGCGATCTCGATTTGGAATGGCTGGCGAAGGTCTATGCAGTGAATGCCATTGGCCCCGCGCTTGTAGCGAAGCACTTCCTGCCGCTGACGCCCCGCCATGGGAGGGTAGTGTTCGCTGCGCTATCCGCGCGGGTCGGATCGATCAGCGATAACGGTTTGGGAGGCTGGCACGGCTATCGCGCTTCGAAGGCGGCGCTCAATATGCTGATGCGCAATTGCGCCATTGAAGAGCAGCGCCGCAACAAACGTGCGATCGTAGTGACACTGCATCCCGGTACCGTGGACACGGCGCTGTCGCGGCCTTTTCAGGGCAATGTACAGCCTGGACGCTTGTTCGATACCGAACGTGCAGCATTGCAATTGCTCGACGTGATCGAGGAGTTGAAGGTTTCCGATAGCGGAAAGATGTTCGACTTCGAGGGCAAGGAAGTCGCGTTCTGAGACCTCGTCAACACTGGTGAGGACACAGAGCCCTATCCCGAATTTCCGATACGCTTAGCTCTGGCGGCCCGCTCCGAGGGAGAGGAGAGGGCGGAGCGGGCCACCAGGCAGGCCGTGGTCGCGCTGGTAAGCGCAACCCGCGGCCGGGGGATGCTACCGGAAGGTAAAGCGTGCGCCGATCGCGAAAGTACGGTCGAGCAACAGCGTGCTGGAGTTGAACTGCTCCGGGTTACCGACATCGCCGAACTTATAGTAGCTCTGCTGCTTCGCCTTGGTGAGGTTCACCGCGTCGAAGGTCAGGCCGATATCCTCGGTAACATTCCACGTAAGCTGAAGGTCAAGGCTCTTCTCCGGTGTGCGCCAGAAGCCGATCGGATTGGCAAACGACCGGCCTTCGTTGCTTTGCAGAAAGCCTTTCCGCCAGATGTACGAGAGACGAGCGCCGATCGGACCGTTGTCGTAAGCGAGTGTCGCGTTGTACGAAAGCTTCGACACGCCGAAGAAGGCCGACTGCGTTGTGCCGGTGATGTTACCCGCATTGTCCACGACCGGAATAGTCTGCTCGGAGTCCAGGATCGTGGCGCTGCCGACGAAGCCCAGACCATCGAGCAGCCCCGGCAAGTACGTCGGGAAGTAGGTCAGCCCCAGTTCCAGGCCCTTCAGTATTCCGTCCGACGCATTGACCGGACGAGTCACGTTGAAGAACTCGGTGTAGGTATCATTGCGCGGCAGATAGTTGTCCGGGATGAACTCGCGCGAGGTCAGCGGCACGACCAGGCCTTGGATTTCGCGCCGGAACGCTGTCACGTAGATGGCGCTGCTGCGTTCGAAGTACCATTCCAGCGCCAGATCGATGTTCTTCGAGTGCGTCGGGCCAAGATCACCGTTGCCTGCGGTTGCGGTACCAAGGCCCAGCCGCGACAGGTCACCCGTCAGCACCGGATTTGGGTTAAGATCGCCAAACACCGGACGGCGCAGCGTTTCGCCATAATTGAAGCGAAGGCGCAGGTTGTCGGTGATGCCATACCGTGCGGTGAACGAGGGCAGGAACTTTGAGGAGTTCGTAGAGACCTGCGTCAATGCAAAGCCGAGCTGACGACTGAAAAAGTCATAGTCGGTATCGATGGCCACGAAGCGCACGCCGCCCTGCACCTGAAGGGGGCGGCCGAAGAGGGATATTTCACCATCGGCCATCACGTAGGCGGCCATGTTGATTTCGTTGATGCCGAAGACCTGGTCGAAGGTCAGCTCATCCGAAAGCCGAAGTCCCGGTTCGACCGAGCGGTATCGGACTCGGACATCATCCTTATCAAGCCCGCGTGGGTCTGCGATCACCCAGCTCGTCGGAACGTTCGCTCGGCCGTCAAAGAAATTGCTGTTGGTGAATATCCCGCTGTCGCCCAGTGCGGTCAGCGGCACGCCGAGAGAGCCGGCACCCTGATCGCGCACATAGCTATCGGCTTTGCGATCATCGTAGCGGAAGCCCGCCTTGATGCGGCGCAGGAAGCCTTCGTCCCAGGAATACTCGCCATCAAGCATGAAGGTGAGTGCGCTGCCGGAAGTCTTGGTGCCGCTGTCGAACAGGTTGCCGACGGTCCATGCAGAGGGATCGGTGAGGACGCCTTGGTTGGCGAAGCTGTAGGCCGGCAGGCCTCCACCCGCGTTGAAGTCGACATCGATATCCAAGGGGCCGCGATCCGTCCGGATCGCGAAGAACGAAGTCGTGTTCTTACTGTCCTGGTAGGCTATGTCGGCCGAAATCTTGCCGGCGTCGGCAACGTCCCACTTGGCGTTGAATGCGTAGACGAAGCTGTCCGTCTTGCTCGTTGCGGTGTCGCCGCTGTTGAAGCCGGCCACATCGCCGACGCGGCGTGACTTGATGATATTCGTGCCGTCATACAATTCGAAGGTCGAACCCGGATTAGGGCCGATGCTGCCCCACCAGTCCACGAAGCTGAAGTGCAGGCTGTTGGTCGTCTTGCCGCGGAAGCCGGCGTAAAAGACTTCAGCCGTGTAGACCGAACGATCATCCGGCGCCCACTGGAGAGCTGCGTTTACGGACGGGCGCTTGCGCTGGCCGTAAAGGTCGGAACTGATGACGGCGTCGCGCGCCAGATAGTACGGAGTGCTAACGCCGTTGATGTTCAGCGTTGAGTCGGGCGCCGTCGGCAAACCGGCGTCGAGACCTGGAGTCCAGTTCTGGTTCCGATCGCCTGGGAAGATGCGCTGCAGCGGGGTCAGGCCTGAACCAGCGGGCGGGTTCTCCGTGGCGAATGGGACCATGGCGCCTGCCTGAAGGTTCTGGTTGCGATAGTCATAGCGGCTGTAGCTGCCATTGATCAGGAGGCCGATGTCGCCGATACCGGTCTCCCAGCGGTTGCTCACGAGCAACGCGACGTTCGGATTGATCTTGTCTCTCTGCTCGCTGTAGATTCCACGAGCTAGGCCTGAGATCGCAAAACCGTCGAAGTCCAGCGGCCGGCGGGTCTGGACGTCGATCTGGCCGGCGAGACCGGTCTCGATCTGGTCGGCCGAGCGCGTCTTATAAACGTCGACTTGCTTGATCAGGTTTGCCGAAATGTCCTGAAGAGCGAATGATGTGCCAGCCGCCGTAAAGATGTTGCGGCCGTTGAGCGTGGTGAGCGGATCGGTCAGACCGCGGATCGTGATTGTGGCGGCTTCGCCACCTGCACGGTCGGTCACCTGAATGCCGGTGACACGCTGAAGCGCTTCGACCACGTTATTGTCAGGCAACTTCCCAACGTCCTCAGCCACGATCGAGTCAACGATCTGCACCGAGTCCCGACGGACGTCGAGTGCTCCAACTACGGAGGCGCGGACACCCGTCACCACGATGGCATCCGCGGGGGATTGCTCGCTCGTCTCTGAAGGAGCGGTAGTTGCAGCCATTTCCTGAGCGTGCGCAGCATTTGCCAGGCAGATCGCCAAGAGGGAAACAGTGCCGAAAGCGAATGGCCGGAGTGCCATGATCATCATCCTCCCTGAAGGGTGGCCTATACCATCCCTGCGTAATCAGAGCTGTTTATTTGTCGGAGTTAATGACCGCAAGAGAAAAGTTGCAGTATCATGAACAAGACCTGTCGTTTGGCGCAGGGATGTAGCTATCGCGTGATCCAGCGGGTCTCCCGGCCGCTTCCGGGTGCGAGGACGAGGCGGCCGTTCGAGACTGCGATCGAGCGGCCAGGCACTGCAAGCGAGACGAGTCGCACGCTTCCGTCCCGCTCCACGACGCGCTCAAAACGGTCGCCAGAGCGTGTTACCTGATCGACAGGAGTGATGCGCAGCGTGCCATCGGCAGACGCCGTGAGCGCCTGATCCCGCATGAGGATGGGGGACAGATGAAGACCGCCCCCCGCTGCGGGCAGCGCGCGGAACTGCGTATGGGGGAGCGACGCGTCCCCCGCGAAAGCCCTAGTTCCCTCGTGCGTGAGCCACGTACCGGGCGCCGCGAGCGACTCATAACGGTCGGGCAAGGGACCATTGCCGACGGGCACGCCAAACTCTGGCCTTCCTTGCGCATCGTAGTAGATCCGCTGAACGCGGGTGTCGCGATCGGGGTTGAAGAGCGGATCGCCCTCGATCGCCTCGTAATCGCGACCGTGATAGACTAGGATGTCATGGCCCTGCTCATCGACGGTGAAACTGTTGTGACCCGGACCGTAGACGGAGGTGGCGTGAGAGCTCGTGAAGACGGGCTCAGGCGATTTGGTCCAGGCGCGGGGGTCCAAGATATCCGCGTCATCCGAGGCGGTGAGCATGCCCAGGCAATAGCGCGCGTCGGTGGCGCTGGCCGAGTACGTCATGAACAAGCGGCCATTGCGGTGCAACACTGCTTGCGCTTCGTTGACTTTGAACCCTCGCACTTCCCAATCAAGCGTCGGCATGCTCAGCCGGGTCGGTGCGGCTGCGAGCGTGAGCGGCGTAGCTTGCGGAGCGATGTAGATGTTCGAGTTCGTCTCGATGCCCGGCTCCCGTTGCGCCCAAGCGAAGTAGCGCTTGCCGCGATGGACGAAGCTGGTCGAGTCGAGATTGAAACTATCCCAAGGTGCCTGGAACTGGCCGAGCACAGACCATGAGCCGGTCATCGGGTCAGAGCCATCGCAGACGATGGCGTAGGTACGGATGCGGAACACGTCCTCGCCGCCGCCGCTCGGCCCTGCGGCGAAGTACATGATCCAGCGCCCGTCGATCAGGTGAAGCTCGGGTGCCCAGATGAAGCCCGACAGTGGCCCGCTCGACATGTGACGCCAAAGCACGGCTTCGCGAGCCGTCGTGAGGCCGGCCAGCGTTCGGGAGCGGCGAAGCACCAGCCGATCATACTCCGGCACGGACGCCGTCATGTAGTAATAGCCGTCCTCGTGAAGGAAGATCTGCGCATCGGCACGTTGGCGTACGAGCGGGTTGATCGGAACTGGAGTGCTTGGAGCCAGTGCGGCGGACGTGAGTGCGTCTCCTGCTCTGGTGCAGGCAAGCGGCAACAGGGCCGTGCCAGCGGCGAAAGCACGTCGCGAAAGGGAAATCTTCATAGCGTCCTCTCCGGTCTTTTGATCATCTTGACGAGGCATGGCACCCCGCGGTCCGCGTCAGCGGTTCAGAGCTGAGCCTCCGGCCATCCGTCTGCAGTCCAGCGCAGAGGCGCGATGCGCAGCGTTGGGGCGCCGTCCTTCTCGCGGTCGTAGGCGTGGTAAACGATATATGTGGTGCCATCCTCATCGGTGAAGGCACCCGCATGACCCGGCCCCCGGAAGCGCTGCTTCTCCTCAAGGTCCGCTCTCAGTAGGATCGTTCCGCCACCGCGCATCAACTCGCTGCCGTCTTTGCCCAGGTAAGGGCCGGTAACGCTGCGCGAGCGGCCTACGACAGTGTAATACGTGCTGTTTACGCCTTTGCAGCAGTAGTCGTACGAGGCGATGAGGTAGTACCAACCGTCCCGGTGAAGAATGAACGGTGCTTCGACCGGAGCCGGACCGCCGGCCGGCGCAGGACGCCGGGCAATCGAATAAGGTTTCGTGCCGGGGATGACTTTACCCGTCGCGGGGTTCAGCGGGAATAACTTGAGGCCAGTCCAGAAGCTGCCGAGCGAAAGCCAATGGCGGCCGTTCTCATCCTTGATGAAGTTGGGATCGATGGCGTTGAAGTCGTCGCTCTGGCGAGACATGACGACCATGCCCTTGTCGGTCCAGCCATAGTTCGGCGCACTTGGGTCTAGGGTCGGGCTCGTCGCCAGCCCGATCGCCGATCGATTCGAGCCGAACGTGGAGATCGAGTAGTAAAGCCGGTACTCGCCATTCACATAGGAGATGTCCGGTGCCCAGATCCCTTCGGTGCCCGGCACGGCAGCCTTTGCCCAGGCCGGCATCGCCTCAAAGACCGGTTTCTGATCGGTCCAGTGTTTGAGGTCCTTGGATGTCTTGACACCGATATATCGGCCGATGGTGTTGAAGACGTAGTAAGTGTCGCCTTCGCGGATGATCACAGGATCGTGAACGGGTGCGATGTCACCGGTCAGCTGAGCGTTCAGCGATTCGCTCCGCTCGGCACCCACCGCTGCGCCCGAGACGAGCGCAGCGGACGCAACGAGCGCAAAGCCGAGAGCTTTGAGGCCGGGCTTGATAGGCGCGGAGCTCATTGAAGCTCCAAAACCACGACGGACTTTGCCGGAAGCGTAACCACCAGCTGATCGCCTTGCAGCCTCGCGCCCGAGAAGGCGGCCGGCTTCACCACTTCCGGCTTGTCGAAGGTGTTGTGGGAATTGATCGCAGGTGCTGTCAGCACACGACCGCTCACGCCCTTGGCGTTGACGCCGTCGAGCTTGATTGTGACGGTGTTCGACTGGTTGGGGTCCAGGTTCGACAGTCCGACATGCACTCGCCCGTCCCGGCTGCGTACGGCCGAACCGCTTACCGCCGGCATGGTGAACTCATCCTTGGTGTACTGGGGCGTCTCGATGTCGATCGGCAGCACCGTTGCGTCCTGCCACGGCTTGTACATCTCAAAGACGTGATACGTCGGGGTGAGTACCATCTTTGGCCCGTCGGTCAGGATCATCGCCTGCAGCACGTTCACCATCTGAGCGATCGCGCTCATGCGGACGCGGTCGGCGTGACGTGCGAACGTGTCGAGGTGAATTGAAGCGATGAGCGCGTCGCGCAGCGTGTTCTGTTGGCGCAGAAAGCCCGGCTTAGTGCCCGGGTCCTGTGCATACCACGCACCCCATTCGTCGACGGCAAGGAAGATCCGCTTTTCGGGATCGTACTTGTCCATGACCGCGCTGTGCTTGGTGATCAGGTCGTCCATGCGGCGCGCACCGGCCAGGGCGTCTGCCCAGCCGTGTTCGTCAAAGTCCACGGCAGGCGCGCGAGGCGGCCAGCCGCCGGCGGGGTGCACGTAATAGTGTAGCGAAACCCCATCCAGCATCGGGCCGGCGACCCGCATCATTGCGTCGGTCCAGTTCGTGTCATCGACGTTGGCGCCAGCCGCGATCTTCATGATCCGGGTGCCTGCCGGGGCCTTGATGAAGGTTGCGTAGCGGCGGGTCTCATCAGCTGCGAACTCTGGGCGCATGTTACCGCCGCAGCCCCACAGCTCGTTCCCCACTCCGAAATAGGGGACCGACCACGGCTCCTTCCGGCCGTTCTTCGCGCGCAATTCGGCAAGGCTGCCCGCAGGCGCCGTCATGTACTCTACCCACTCTGCCATTTCTTGCGGAGTGCCGCTGCCGACATTGCCGGCAATGTAAGCCTCGGCACCGACCTGGCGTAGCAGTTCGAAGAACTCGTGAGTGCCTACGGTGTTGGGTTCGGTCACGCCGCCCCAGTGGGTGTTCACCTTAACGGGGCGCTGAGCCTTGGGGCCGATGCCTTCACGCCAATGGTACTCATCGGCGAAGCAGCCGCCCGGCCAGCGGATGACGGGGACCGACAGCTTGCGGAGCGCCGAGACAACGTCGTTGCGGAAGCCATTCGTATTCGGGATCGACTTGTCGTTGCCGACCCAAAGCCCACCGTAGATGCCGTTGCCGAGATGCTCGGCGAATTGGGTGAATATGAGCTTGTCATAGACCGGTCCGGGCTTGTCGGCGCTGATCGTGGCGGTGGTTGGTTGCCCCGCTGTATCGGCAAACGCGGGCGCTGTCAGCACCGTCGCTCCCAGCAGGAAAGCGGTGGCGGCGCGGTGCAGGCTCTTGAGCTTTGTGCCCTTCATTATCCTCTCCTTCGGCTTAATCGTGAAACGCTGAGACGGTCTCGCGCCGGCCTCGCAGGAATGCGTCGGCAACCAGGCGGAGCGGGTCGATATCGACATCGCTGCGACCGCCGCGGATGAGGTTGGCAAACCGTGCGTAGAGCCCCGGATACTCCAGATCCTCGTTGTGTTCGGTGCGGGAAGGCAGCGACAGGACGGCTCCGCCGTTCGACAGCTTTAGCGTGCCGGCGTCGGTCTCGACGATGATGTCCCAGCTTTGCGGACCGGTCTGGCGCCAGTCTAGGTCCATGTGGATGTTCGCGCCGGCAGTGTCGCACAAGCTCAGGTCTGCAGCGATGGGCGCTGCCCGGTTTTCCGGTATCGAGAGCACTGCGGTCTTGAGGTACACCGCGCGAGGCATGATGTGGGTGAGGATGGAAAGGGCATTAATCCCCGGATCGAAGACGCCAAGACCGCCCGGCTCCCAGATCCACGCCTGGCCCGGATGCCAAACGCGCACGTCCTCGCGCCAAACGATGGAGACTTTCTCGATCTTGCGTTCTGCAAGCCACGCACGCGCGGGTGCCACACCCGCTGCGAAGCGCGAGTGCCACGCGGCGAACAGGGTCGCGCCCACTTTGCCTGCACGGTCACGCAATGCGACAACTTCGGAAAGAGTGGCTCCCGGCGGCTTTTCCAGAAATACATGGATGCCGCGCTTGAGCGCCACGGCGGCAAGGCCGTAGCGCACTTGTGGCGGCGTGCAGAGCGCCACTGCGTCTACCGCCGGGCCTTTCTCCAGTAGCTCGTCCAGGCTCGTGAGGTGAGGCACACCCCGCGTGCCAGGATCATGCGGGCTGACCGTAGCGGCAAGGCTGAACGCCGGGTTTCCGGCGATAGCTGGCAGATGCTGGTCGCGCGCGATCTTGCCGACGCCGACCACGGCGATGCGGATCGGGTCCATGCCTCAGAGCGCCTTGACCGCAACCGCTCGCTGCGGCGCGCGCGAAAGCGGGTTGGCGAGCGCCAGCGCAAACGGAGGGGCCGCGATCTCGAACACGTCGCCTTCCTGCGTCGTTATGCCGTCGCTGAAGGAGAGGGTGGCGGTGCCGTAGAAATGCACGTGGACGTCGCCGGGCCTGCAGAACAGGTCATACTTGAAGTGATGCTGCTCTAGATTGGCTATCGAGTGGGACATGTTCGCCTCTCCCGAGAGGAAGGGCTTCTCCCAGAGGACCTCGCCATTGCGGAGGATGCGGCTGGTACCTTCGACCCGATCAGGCAACTCCCCGATCAGCAGTTCCGGGCCGAGAGCCGCCTGGCGCAACTTGGAGTGCGCGAGCCACAGGTAGTTGTGACGCTCGGTGACGTGGTCGGAAAACTCGTTGGCCAGCGCAAAGCCAAGGCGGTACGCAGTGCCATCCTCACCGATGATGTAGATGCCGGCGAGTTCCGGCTCTTCGCCGCCGTCCTTGGCGAAGAAGGGCATCTGCAGGGCGTCGCGTGGTCCGACGATCTGCGTGCCGTCGCCTTTGTAGAACCACTCGGGCTGTTGCCCTTCGCTGCCGGGGGCAGGCTTGCCGCCTTCCAGGCCTTCAAGGAACATTCGCATCGAGTCAGTGACGTGCTCACCCGATGCGGCAGCCTTGTGCATCTTGTCGCGGCCTGCGGCGGAGCCAAGATGGGTAAGGCCCGTGCCGGTCAGGAGCAAATGCGCTGGGTCATCGTGATCGATCGGAGCAATGAGGCGCCCCGCCTCGAGCTCCGCAGTGATATCGACGGTCTCGCCCGTGCCGCAGGCTTGCGCTTCGTCAGCAAGCGAGTGCCCGGCGGCGACAGCGCGCAGCGCCAATTCGCGAATGCTGGACACACCCTGCAGCAAGTGAGCGGCGTCGCCATCGGCCAGAATGACAGAGCGTGCGCCGTCGGCGCCGCGACGCTGCAGCAAACGAAGGTGGTTCATGATTGTCTCTCCCTACCGCGGCGCGCTGGGCAAATAGCGGCGCCGCGGGGTTGTGCTTGTTCTCAGTTGAGCTTCAGAGTGCCGTCGATCAGCTTGGGCACGCCGTCGTTCAGGGCCTCCTGACGCAGTTCAGGAGGAAGTATCGACGGCGCGAGGCTCTGGTACGAGACGGGGCGCAGGAAGCGATCGATCGCCAGCGTGCCAACCGAGGTCATGCCCGGATCGGAGGTGGCGGGGAAGGGTCCCCCGTGCACCATGGCGTGGCTCACCTCGACGCCGGTGGGCCAGCCGTTGGCGAGAATCCGACCGACTTTACGCTCCAGCACCGGCAGCAGGCGTGCAGCGATGCCTTCGTCAGCCTCGTCCATGTGCAGCGTCGCGGTAAGCTGGCCTTCCAGCGCTTCCAGCACGCTCTTCAGTTCACCTTCGTCCTTGCAACGCACGACAATCGAAGATGCGCCAAAGACTTCTTCCGCCGCCGCCTTGTTGGCGAGGAATGCAGAAGCGGTCGTCTGGAAAAGGGCCGTCGCGCCGCGTGTGTCGTCGCTGACGGTTCCGACCGCCAGCTTCTCGACCCCTGGCAGGCTCGAGAGGGCTTCGACGCCTTTCGCATAGGATGCGCAAATGGCCTTCGTCAGCATGACTTGCGGTTGCGACTGTGACACGGAACGTGTCGCGGCCTCGACGAACGCGTCCAGTCCTTCGCCCTCGATCGCGAGAACCAGACCAGGGTTGGTGCAGAACTGACCAGCGCCCATCGTCAACGAGCCGACAAAGGCGGTGCCGAGATCAGCCCCGCGCGACTTCAACGCTGAGGGCAGAAGCAGCACCGGATTGATGCTCGACATTTCCGCGTAGACCGGAATCGGCACCTCACGGGCCTGCGCCAGCTTGGCAAGAGCGAGGCCGCCCGCGCGCGACCCGGTGAAGCCCACCGCCATGATGCGGGAATCCTGAACCAGGGCGGCACCAAGTTCGTTGGATGGGCCAACGAGGTGCTGGAACACGCCAGCCGGCAAGCCGCAAGCGTTGACTGCCTTGGTTATTGCTTGCGCGACGAGCGAACCCGTCAGCGGGTGTGCAGGGTGGCCCTTTATGACGACCGGGCATCCGGCCGCCAACGCAGAAGCGGTGTCGCCGCCAGCGGTCGAGAAGGCGAGCGGAAAGTTCGAGGCGCCGAACACAGCGACCGGACCGACCGGGATCATACGCAGGCGCAAGTCCGGTCGCGGAAGGGGCTGGCGCTCAGGCATGGCGGGATCGATCCGCAGCTGTTGCCATAAGCCTGTGCGAACCACCTCCGCAAAGAGACGCAGCTGGGTCACGGTGCGACCGCGTTCATTCTCGATGCGAGCGCGCGGCAGTCCGCTTTCCAGAGATGCTGCTTCGACCAGCGAATCGCCAAGAGCCATAATTTCTTCCCCGATACATTCGAGGAAGGCGGCACGGTCTTCGCGGCTGGTTGCGCGGTAAGTGTCGAAGGCCGCATCGGCAGCGGCGCACGCTGCGGCGACATCTTCGAGGTTGTTAATAGGGTGGGGGTCGCCGTGCGGCTCGCCGGTGGCGGCGTTGATGGAGGTGAATTCCGTCATTTCTATCTCCCGATTTACTCCGACATATTCCGTTGCTGAACGAAACGCAACGTTTTGTCGTTCCGTCGGGCTTCGCGGGCTGTTAGGCTGGTCGGGAGACGTGAAAAACTAAGGTGGGCCGCGAATTGGCGAACGAAGAGGAACAACCCAGACCGGATGACAAGGTGCGCGGCCCCGGCCGGCGGCTGCACGGAGCGATAGCCCACAAACTGGGCACTGACATTTTGTCGGGGAAGTATGTCCCAGGCGACATCCTTGGCGGCGAAATTGCTGTTGCGGAGGAATTGAAAGTCTCGCGCAGCGCGTACCGCGAGGCGATCCAGGTGCTCACCGCGAAGGGGCTGGTGGCAAGTCGCCCGAAGGCCGGAACACGAGTGTTGCCGCGCGATCGCTGGAACTTGCTTGATCCCGATGTTCTGGGATGGGCGTTCGCCGGGGAGCCGGATGTCGAATTCGTGCGCAGCTTGTTCGAACTGCGTGCCATCGTGGAACCTGCTGCCGCACGGCTCGCGGCCGCGCGGCGCGATAAAGCAGACCTTAAGGCCATGAAGGACGCGCTGGCGGCCATGCGGCGGCACACGCTCACGACCGAGGCCGGTCGTGCCGCCGATCGCGACTTTCATAACGTGATCCTGCAAGCCACGCAGAATGACGCGCTGAAGGTGCTGAGCGCGAGCATCGGCGCCGCGGTTAACTGGACGACCCAGTTCAAGCAGCGCTCCCGTGCGCTTCCGCGTAATCCCATTCCCGACCACGTACGTGTCTATGACGCCATTGCCGCGGGTGACTCCAATGCGGCTGCCGAAGCGATGAACGTTCTGGTCGACCTTGCGCTTGAAGACACCCGCAGCTCGATGGAGAGCTGAGGCCAGCAGGTAACAGGCGAAAAAAAGCCCCGGTGGCTACACCGGGGCTCTTCCGTGCGACCCGTCGCGGGATGTCAGTGGGAAACCGCTTCTCCCGTCGCCGCTTCGGGCAACGGAGCGGCTTGCCGGTCCGGAACGGCGTTGGTGGGTCTGCTTCCCCACAGCGCGTAGAACAGCACGTAAAGTTCGCAGGCCGCCGTCAGCAGGAAGGAGTTCTGCAGGCCATAGTGGTCCGCGATCCACCCCTGCACGATCACCAGAGCGCCGCCGGCGATCGCCATCACGAGGAGGCCGGACCCTTCCTCTGTGAGCGGACCCAGTCCCTTGATGCCAAGCGTGAAGATCGTGGGGAACATGATCGAGTGGAACAGACCCACCAGTATCAGAGACCACATTGCGATCGGCCCACTGGCGACCACGGTTATCATCATCACTACAAAAGCGCCGACGGAAAACACAGCTAGCACTTTGGCGGCATCGAAGCGCTGCATGATCGCAGAGCCCGCGAAGCGCCCAACCATCATGCCACCCCACAGAATCGTCAGGTAGCGCCCGGCTTGTTCGTACGTGAGGTTGGCGATCTCCGGCTGGCTCACGAAGTTCACGAACAGGTTTGCGACGCCGATTTCTGCGATCAGGTAAATGAAGATCGCCGGGATGCCGAACACCAGGTTGCGGTGCTTCCACAAGGACAGCTGTTTGCGCTCTTCCTTCGCGACCCGTGAATTGCTGGAGCCCATTGCCGGCAAAGGAAAGCGAGCGATGATCACCGCCAGCACGATGAGTGCTGCAGCCACGAGGCCGTAAGGCAGTATCACGGATTGCGCATCTGCCAGGCGCTCGGCTTCGGTAAGCACGGTGCCAGTGGCCGAGGTGCCGCCTTTGCTTCGGCCCAGGATCAGGTAGGCTCCGAAGAGAGGGGCCAGCATGGTTCCGGCGGAGTTCATGGCCTGAACGAGGTTAAGTCGCGATGACGCCGTTTCAGGGCTGCCGACGACGACGACATAAGGATTGGCAGCGACTTGCAGCAGAGTGATGCCGCTGGCGATCACGAACAGCATGACAAGGGTCACGCCATACGAGGGGATGCTCGCTGCCAACATCATCCCCAATGCACCCACGGCCATGATCAGCAAGCCGGTGACCAGAGACTTCTGATAGCCGATGCGTTCAATAAGCTTGGCCGACGGGATGGAGGCGAAGAAGTACGCGATGAACCACACAGATTCGATCAGTGTGGTCTGCGTATAGCTCAGATCGAACACGCTGCGCAGATGCGGCAGCAGCGTGTTGTTGATGACCGTGATGAAGCCCCACATGAAGAACAGGCTGGCCAGCAGCGTAAGCGCAGGGCCGTAGCGGACGCCGGAAGCATGCGTGTGACCTGCGTTGGCGGAAGAGACCACTGGGGGCATGTCTATCCTCTCGAATATGAAGCCGGAACAGCTTCGGCAAACCGGCTTGCGCTCTTTTCATTTGTCGGACTATATATGCGGCAGAGCCTCGTCAATGGGGCACTCTCGGCTATACAATTTCAAAAGGGAACACCGGGAATGAGGATACTGGGGAAAGCGCTTGTCGCATCCACTTTCGCAATCGCCTGCGCTTGTACTGCGCCGGCCTTTGCCGCCGATGCCACGCAAGCGTCGGTTGGCACACTCCCTGATGGAACGGCGGTGAGCGCGGTTACGCTTCGAGCGGAAAACGGCGTTTCGGCGATCATCCTCAACTATGGTGCGACGCTGCAGAAATTGCTGGCGCCGGGACGGGACGGCGAAGTGGCCGATGTCGTCCTCGGTTACGACGAACTGAAGGATTACGTCGAGCATCCCAACTATTTTGGCGTCACTGTGGGCCGGTATGCCAACCGCATTGCGGGTGGCAAGTTCGTGCTTGATGGCAAAACGTATCAGCTCCCGCTTAATGACGAAACCAACAGCCTGCACGGTGGCGGCAAAGGCTTCGACAAAGCTCTCTGGAAACTTAAGTCCGTTGAGTCTGGTCCAGTGGCCCGTGTGGTGCTGACGCACACTAGTCCTGATGGCGATTCGGGCTATCCTGGAAAGGTCGACGCGACCGTTACATATTCGCTCGACGAGACGGGTAATCTTGGCATCGTTTTCGAGGCCAAGACGGACAAGCCGACCATCGTCAACATGACGAACCACGCCATTTTCAACATGGCTGGTGAAGGGTCGAGTGACGGGGCGCTGGGGCAGATGCTCACAATTCCCGCCAGCCGCTTCACACCGGTAAACAAGGCGCTCATTCCTACGGGCGAGCTGCGTCCGGTCGAAGGCAGCGTGTTCGATTTTCGCAAGCCGCGCCGCGTTGCCGATGGGGTGCGAAACGGCAAAAACCAGCAGATCGTCTATGGGCGGGGCTACGATCACAACTTCGCGCTCGACAAGGGCGTGACGAAGACGCCGCAACTGGCCGCCCGGCTGGAGGATCCCAAGTCCGGTCGCGTGCTCGACGTGCTCACCACAGAACCGGGCGTGCAGTTCTATTCGGGCAACTTCCTCGATGGCACCTTGGTGGGCAAGGGTGGCACCCTCTACCGCATGGGTGACGGGATTGCGCTCGAACCTCAGAAGTTTCCCGATGCACCGAACCAACCTGGGTTCGTCTCCGCCCGCGTCGATCCTGGCAAGCCTTATCGGCATGCGATGATCTACCGCCTTTCCGTCTCGCGCTGATCGAAAACGAGTATCATGACCAACACCTCCGCACCCAAGTTGCGCTCACGCGCCTGGTTCGACAATCCCGAGAACGTCGACATGACATCGCTCTACCTGGAGCGGTACCTGAACTTCGGCTTGAGTCTGGAGGAGTTGCGTTCGGGCAAGCCGATCATCGGCATCGCCCAGACCGGCAGCGATCTGTCTCCCTGCAACCGCCACCACCTTGTTCTAGCGGAACGGATCCGCGAGGGCATTCGCGAGGCGGGGGGCATCGCGCTGGAGTTTCCGGTCCATCCCATCCAGGAGACCGGCAAACGGCCTACCGCCGGGCTGGATCGTAACCTTGCGTACTTGGGGTTGGTAGAGGCGCTCTACGGCTATCCCCTGGACGGGGTCGTGCTCACCACTGGATGCGACAAGACCACGCCTGCTTGCCTGATGGCGGCGGCCACAGTGAATCTTCCTGCCATCGCACTTTCGGTCGGCCCTATGCTCAACGGCTGGCACAAGGGCGAGCGCACCGGCTCTGGTACGATCGTGTGGAAAGGGCGGCAACTGCTAGCTGCTGGCGAGATCGACGATGAAGGCTTCATCAAGCTCGTCGCCTCATCCGCGCCATCGACGGGTTATTGCAACACGATGGGGACTGCCAGCACGATGAACTCGCTGGCAGAAGCGTTGGGCATGATGCTCCCCGGGTCTGCCGCCATTCCCGCGCCTTACCGCGATCGGCAGGAAAGCGCGTATCACACCGGCAAACGCATCGTCGAGATGGTACACGAAGACCTCAAACCTTCCGACGTTATGACACTTGACGCGTTTCGCAACGCCATCGTGGTCAACTCGGCCATCGGTGGTTCCACCAACGCACCGATCCACCTGGCCGCCCTTGCGCGTCATATCGGAGTCGATCTGCCGCTGAAGGAGTGGGAGAGGCTCGGGCACCAGGTGCCGCTCCTCGTCAATCTGCAGCCAGCCGGTGAGTACTTGGGCGAGGACTACTACCGCGCGGGCGGCGTCCCTGCCGTCGTCGGGCAATTGATCGCACAAGGTCTCATCCGCGAAGACGCGATGACGGTCAACGGCAGGACAATCGGCGATAACTGCCGCGATGCTACGATCGAGGACGAACGGGTGATCAAGCCGTTCGATCAACCGATCGTGGAAGAGGCCGGGTTCCTCGTACTCTCAGGCAACCTCTTCGACGCGGCCATCATGAAAACCAGCGTGATCTCCGAAGAGTTCCGCCAACGCTATCTGTCCAACCCCGCCGATCCGGATGCTTTCGAAGGGCCTGCGATCGTGTTCGACGGGCCGGAGGACTATCACCACCGGATCGATGATCCATCGTTAGGGATTACGTCCCGGACTTTGCTGTTCATGCGCGGGGCTGGACCCATCGGCTATCCGGGCGCTGCGGAAGTCGTGAACATGCGCCCGCCCGCGTATCTCATTACCGAAGGCGTCAGTGCGCTGCCTTGTGTCGGAGACGGTAGGCAGTCGGGGACGTCGGGCAGCCCGTCCATTCTCAACGCCAGCCCGGAAGCGGCCGCCATGGGCGGGCTCGCGCTTCTTGAGACGGGTGATCGCGTCCGCATCGACTTGCGCAAGCGCACCGTCGATGTCCTGATCTCAGGCGAAGAGCTCGCGTCTCGGCGTGCGGCACTTGAGGCCAAGGGCGGATATCCTTACCCGGCTTCCCAGACGCCGTGGCAGGAAATCCAGCGGGCCCTCGTCGGTCAAATGGACACCGGCGCCATTCTCGAGGGTTCAGAGAAGTATCAGCGCATTGCCCAGACGAAAGGGCTGCCGCGCGACAATCACTAGGCGGAAGGGAACGGGCGCGGTGAATGAATGGCGCAAGATCGAGCGCGATGTACGCGACGAACTAGGGGAGGGGATCACCTGGAACGCGCGTGAGAACGCGATCTACTGGGTCGATATCAAGGCCGCGGCGCTGAATCGCATGGCGCTGGATGATGGGTCGATTCAAAGGTGGTCCATGCCCGAGCCTGTTGGCTGGGTGGTGCAAGACGCGTGTGGCGATCTGATCGGTGGCTTTCAAAGCGGGTTTGGCCGCATACAGCTCGACCCGCTGGCCGTGACACCGCTCTTCGATCCTGAGCCGCATTTTCCGGGCAACCGCATGAATGATGGTAAGGCTGATCGCCACGGCGCGATCTGGTGCGGTACGATGGACATGGCTGAGGATCATGCCCGTGGCTCCCTCTACAGGCTTGATCGGGATGGCGCCTGTAAGGTGATCGACAGCGGGTACATGGTTCCGAACGGTCCGGCGTTCTCCCCTTGTGGACGCTGGCTCTATCACTCGGACACGGCGCTGCGCACAATCTACCGTCTTGAGCTTGGCGAAGCCGGGATCGTGAACAAGCAGCCCTTCATCGTGTTCTCCGAGGATCAGGGGCATCCGGACGGCATGACGGCTGACGCCGAAGGTCATCTCTGGGTTGCGCACTGGGATGGTGGCCGGATCAGTCGCTTCACGCCGGATGGGACCTTGAATCGTTCGCTGCCCTTGCCAGCCAAGCGTGTGACCAACATTTGCTTCGCTGGTGCCCAACTCGACCGTATGTTCGTGACCACCGCGGCCACGGGGCTGGCGCACAGCGAATTCGACGGTGCGCTTTACGAAATCAGGCCAGGTGTGACGGGGCTGCCAACGCATTCCTACGGCGGTCAGCTGGCGTCGTCTTTGAAGGTCGACTTTGCCGACTAAGGGCGGGTAAGGGCTATGCTTATCGTTTGAGAGAGAGCTTTTGACCGCCGAACAACTTGCGCAAATCATCGTCGCTAGCATCGACCGGCACGGCCTGCGCGGGCTGATCTACGAAGCCGATGGTGTCGCAGATGTGGTGATGCATGGAAAGGTCAACATGGTCGCCGTTGCGAGCGACGTCCTCGCGGCGTTGGAAGTTCTGAAGTCGACACCCGCCTGACCTGAACAACTGAAAGGTTCAAGCGGGTCCGAGCGACTTCCAGCAGCTTCCTGCTTATACGTGACGTTCCGGCCCATCTAGGGCCGGACTACTCTACTTCTTACGAGCCTTCCGCGCAGCATAGCGCGCATCACGAGCGGCCTTGCGCTCCGCTTCCGTAGGCTCTGCTTTAGCAGCCTTGGCGAGCGCTTCCTCTGCAAGCTTTGCTTCACGTGCGGCTATTTCAGCCTGGCGCGCCGCAATCTTGGCCTCACGCTTCTCCGCAGCCGCCTTCTCTCGCTCGGCAGCCTTGGCCGCCCGCTCTGCCAGCACTTCCGGGGGAAGCGGTGGTTTTTCCTTCAACCGTGCAACCGCTTTTGCGCGAGCCTCGTTGGCCGCCTTCACGCGCGCCTCAAAGCCGGGCTCTTTATATCCTGCCATCGTTTCTTTCGTCTCAATCTATGGTGGTATGACCGCACCTGCGGGGATTGCGGTAAAGGGTACGTTCTACGGCTCTACTGTGAGTGAGAAATCAAATCCCGTGTTTCTGACCTGATAAGCCGCATCTGTGGCGCCTCTAGCACACTCTGGCGAAAGGCAGAAGGCACCGTGTCAAAGCGCCGGATCTGCCGCCACACCACCTATGCTGCCGGGGGCAGCGGCGATCGCATCCGGACACAAGGGGTTCAGGGGAAGTTCAAAGGCTTCGCGCCATGTCTTGCGGCAGGAACAAGGATAAAAGCAATGGCTTCGCTGAAAAACGGTCTGATCGCAGTAGCGACCCTGGGCATGAGCATGGCTTTGGGTGGATGCATGGCTGACTATGGATACGGAAACGTCGGATACGCTTCCGGCTACTACGATGGCTATGGCCCGGGTTACTCATACGCTGAGCCCTACGGCTATCCGCGAGGCGGCTGGTATAACGACTTCTATTATCCCGGGACCGGCATCTACGTCTTTGATCGCAGCGGCCGTCGGTCGCAGTGGAATGATGGGCAGCGTCGCTACTGGCAAAACTATAGCCGGCAGGCGCGGCCCCATATCCGGCGGTCCGATCACCGCGGGTATGGCCGGCGCGATCGCCAAGTATGGCAAGGCCGGGGCGATCGACGCCCCGCCGTCTCGCGGCACCGTGAGAAAGAAGACTTTCGCGGACGCCCTGGAGTTCGCCTTCAGGAGGGTCAGCCCTCTGCTGCCGGTGAAGGGCGGAGACGCGGTTCGGGAGCCGTCTCGCCGCGACGTGGCCCTGAACAAGAGCGACCCGGTTGGGGCGGGGCGGGTCGAGGATCAGGGCGTGAGCACCATAGGCGTCAGCAGCAGCGTTAATCAGGTAATGGGCGTCGTCCCTCACGATTCGTGGTAATTGCTTGGTGGGGGCAGATGCGGCTGACCTACGATGCTCTACTGGGTTGAGGGGCGAAGCCTCTTCCTCACCGCTGTTCCTGTCTGTAAGCATTGATGCCGGCTGCCCCGGTTGGCGGCAGAAACTGAATCCATTCCGCAAGGAGGCGCTAATGCGTCGAACCGTCGCTTTTGCTCTTCCGCTGTTCGCCATCGCGCTTTCGGGGCAGGCTCCGGTTTCCACCGAAACCCAAGACCAGTCCCGCGTCGCTGCGGCTACTACGCCCAACACGCCTACTACGCCCCCGCCGGTGTCGGCCAAACCCTGGGCCGACTGGGCTTTGCGCTTGGCACCGGTCGGAGCCGCGTTGCTTATCGGCGCGGTGGTCATAGGCTCGCGTCGAAAGCGGCCATAGCGTCTGGCCACAAGAGCCGCGCGAGCGTCTTAGGCTTGGCGGTGCCTCGCATGCGGGGCGCTTGTGCAAATGGCGTTCTTGATTGTTGCAGGTGGCCGATGTCCGGCTATGCGCCATCTTATTGGATGCGATCGCGAACAAATCCGCATTGACCGGCTTTCTTCTGAGCGCCTGCTAGGAAGCCCCTGATCATGTACGGTTTTGACAGTTATCACGTCCTTCTCGCTGCGATCGGCGCGGCCATTATCGGGGCCTACTGGATGCCCCGCTTCCTTTCAGGGCGAGAACCTGCCGCGTCCGCGCTGCTGATCTTGGCAGGCTTTGCCGTGTTTTCGTTTATTCCGGGCATGCCCGCTGCGCTTGACCCAACCCAATCCCCGCGCGCCTGGGAACTGGTTAGCGAAATGTGCGTCATCGTTGGCCTGTTCGGCACTGGTCTGCGGATAGACAGGCTGGCTCCGCGCGAGCAATGGATGCCCACGCTGCGCTTGCTGCTCATCGCCATGCCCTTGTGCATCGGTGCGGTTGCGCTGCTGGGCTCCTTGATGGCCGGGATGACGATAGCTGGCGCCTTGCTCTTGGGGGCGATCCTCGCTCCCACAGACCCCGTGCTGGCGGGCGACGTACAAGTCGGTCCGCCCTCTGAAGGCGGCGAGCACCCGGTGCGCTACATCCTGACTGCTGAGGCCGGGCTAAACGACGGGCTCGCCTTTCCCTTCGTGCACTTGGGAGTAGCTATTGCTGGCGCCGGAGCTGTGAGCCTGGGCCTGATTGGCGAGTGGCTCGCCCGGGACGTCATATACAGGGTCGCGATGGGCGCGGCTGCCGGCGTCGGCGTTGGTTGGCTTCTGGGGCGAACACTGTTCGACTGGCCCCGGGACAACGCTTTAAGCAAGACCCAATCCGGAGTGATTGCGCTGGCGGGCGTCCTGCTCGCCTACGGCATTACCGAAATACTGGAGGGTTACGGCTTCATTGCGGCTTTCGTCTCCGGCTTCACGCTTCGCCGGTCGGAGGTGCACAACGAGTTTCACAATCGACTCCATGACTTCTCCGAGTCTCTGGAGCACGCGCTCACTGCAATTTTGCTTGTGGGGCTTGGCGCAGCGTTCCCGATCCTATGGCCTCATCTCGACCTCAGGCACGCTCTCGTCTCGCTTGGTCTAGTGTTTGTAATCCGGCCGTTGGTGGCGTGGACTTCGCTGGCTTCCACTTCGCTGCCCACTCGCCAGCGCCTGGTGGTAGCGTTCTATGGCGTGCGCGGCATCGGTTCGGTTTATTACCTCGCCTACGCGGGTCACCACATCGAGTTGATCGATGAGCCCGAGCTATGGGCAACAATTGCCTTTACCATTCTGTTGTCGACAATTGTTCACGGCCTGACCGCAGGCATTGCGGTGGAGCGGGTAACAGGAGAGCCGCAGTCACCGTCACCAAGGGACGTATCGCCTGCGGAGAGCTGACCGGCTGCACGGCAACCATTCAGTATCAGACTTGAAGAGAGACTTTGATCGGGCGCCGCATATCGGCTTCGCGATGAACCATGGTGACCCCTACGAGAATCGAACTCGTGTTTCAGCCGTGAGAGGGCCGCGTCCTAACCGCTAGACGAAGGGGCCGTTATAGCCATGCTTTGTGCCTAGTAGCACTATATGGTGACCCCTACGGGAATCGAACCCGTGTTTCAGCCGTGAAAGGGCCGCGTCCTAACCGCTAGACGAAGGGGCCATCTGTCGTGATGCGACGAAGGCAGGCCCGCGCCTTTAGGCAAGGTGGGCAGGGGGGTCAAGCATCTTTCTGCCGCTCATCTCATGAAGTTCCTCAGTCGGCCCACGCTGCATCGTCAAGCAGCAGTTCGGCTTGCGGCCGAGCGCCCCAGTCGTCGATCTTTGCGCGGCCTGCCAGCCAGAGCCGGCGGCCTTGAGATGCATGAAGCAGCGCCTGCCCCATCTCGCTCTCGGCGGCGCGGAAGGCGATGGCTTTGAAACGCCCCCCATCGTTGCCGCTGACGATGAGGCGCACGTGGTCATTACCTACCAGGTCAGCCTTCACCAGGCGGACGGGACCAACAGCGACTCTTGGACCCGGCCACCCCATGCCGAAGGGGCCGGCGCTATCGAGCGTCGCCACCAGATCAGGGGTCATCCCTCCCGGAGCGAGCGCCACGTCGAGAAGCATCGACCGAGTACTTGTTGCGGCGGTTACGTCACGCCCCAGCTTGGCGTCCAGCCAGTCTCCAAGCATCTCAACGCGATTGGGGGCGATCGTAAGACCTGCGGCCATGGCATGGCCTCCGCCAGCGATGAGCAGACCTTCCTCCCGTGCCGCGATAATCGCGGCGCCAAGGTCGACTCCCGCAATCGAGCGACCTGAACCTTTGCCGTGGCCGTTATCGTCTGCGTCCAGCGCGATCACCAACGCCGGCTTACCCGTCTTCTCCTTGATTCGGCCCGCGACAATGCCGATCACGCCAGGGTGCCAGCCGCGTCCGGCGAGGATCAGCACCGAGCGATTGTGCTGGCGCTGCATCTGTTCTTCCGCTGCCTCTTGCACGGCCTGTTCGATGGCGCGGCGCTCGTCGTTCAAGCGGGAGAGCTGGGCGGCGATCTCACGCGCCTCATCGGGATCCAGCGTGGTCAGCAGACGGACGCCCAGTGTCGATTCGCCAACGCGCCCGCCGGCGTTGATGCGGGGGCCAAGCGCAAAGCCGAGATCACTGCAGGTCGGAGCGCGCGAAAGCCGGCTTGCATCGATAAGGGCCGACATGCCGATGTTCTCACGTCGGGCCATGACCTTCAGGCCCTGCGCCACCATTGCACGGTTGAGACCATGAAGGGCCGCCACGTCGGCCACGGTCCCAAGTGCGACAAGGTCGAGAAGAGCGAACAGGTCCGGTTCACGCCGGGCTTCGAACCAGCCCCGCCGCCGCAGCGCGCGTACGGTCGCGACCGCGAGCAGAAACGCCACGCCTACCGCGGCGAGATGGCCGTGGGCGGCAGCGATCATGCCTTCGTCCAAGCGGTTCGGATTGACGAGCGCAGCCGCGCGAGGCAGCTCGGCGGCACACTTGTGGTGATCCACGACGATCACGTCCACGCCGGCTTCGTGCGCCATCGCCAGTGCTTCGTGAGCCATTGCGCCACAGTCGACCGTGACGATCAAGCTCGAGCCTTCCTCGGCGAGCCGGACCAGCGCTTCCCCCGAGGGACCATAGCCTTCGAGCAGGCGGTCCGGGATGTAGTAGCGCGCATCGTGACCGAGCGCCCTCAGCACCCGGATGAGCAATGCGGCGCTGGTCGCGCCATCGACGTCGTAGTCCCCGTAAATGGTGACGGTCTCATTCGTCATGACCGCTTGCGCAAGCCGCTCGGCCGCGGCGTCCATGTCGCTAAACTCCGATGGATCAGGCAGGAATGCGCGAAGCGAGGGCTTGCGGTTGCGCTCCAGATCTTCTCGCGCCACCCCGCGCGAAAGGAGCAGTTGAGTCACGATGTCATCCTCAAGCCCATGAGGGCCGGTGCTGAGATCCATGTTGCCGCCGCGCCAGCGCCAGGCCTTGCCGGACAGCGAGCGTTCGATTCCGAAGACGGGAAGAGACAGCGATGATGTCATGAGGGGCATCTAACCCACAGAGCCCAAGGCGCAAAGTCCGCTGCACATCCGCGCTCGACGGACTGATGCGTCGCCGGCAAACTGGTGTAGGGTGAGGGCGCATGCATGAAGAAAGGCGCACATCACCAATGCTCGCTGTCATCTGGCATAGCCGGACCTGCGCTGCGGCTGCGATGGCTGCGGCCGTGTTCGACGGGGCAGACGGAGACTGCCGGCTGCTGCCCGCCCAGGACACCGCACCGGAGGACTTGCTTGCGGCGAGGGGCTACATCTTTGTCTGTCCCGAAAACCTCGGTTCGACCTCAGGCATGATGAAAGAGATGTTCGACCGCTGCTATTACCCGTTGCTCAGCCGCGTCGAAGGTCGTCCCTACGCAACCGCCATCGCCGCTGGATCAGATGGGCGCGGTGCACAGGCGCAGATCGACCGGATCGTCACCGGCTGGCGCTTGAGGCGAGTCGCAGAGCCGCTGATCGCCAACTTTGAGGCGCAGACCCCCGAAGCCATCCTGGCGCCGAAGCGCCTGAGGGAGGCAGACGCAGCCGCCTGCCGCGAACTGGGAGCCGCGATGGGCGAAGGTCTGCGTATGGGAATATTTTGAAGGGTGACGCCAGCATACCGGCAGTGCATGGTGCTGAAGAGGCAATCATGGCTGGAGCACGGATGAACATCACCAGTGTGGAGCGCTCGCGCGCTGGTCTGTCGTTGCTCTTCGCTCCAGGTGAGCGGCCCGACGTTTCAGCGATGACTGCCATGTTGGATGCCTGCCAGACTTACGCGACAATCACGCGCACCGATCCGGCAGCTGGCGCTGTCGAGATCGTCGCAGGCGGGTTGGCGTTCGACATGGATGGTCTGGCGCCTACGCGCGGAGAGGCCGTTGACTCACCGCTTGACCACCATGGCTTCGCTGATCTGCCGGACTTCCGCTTGCTTGAAGGTGTCCGCCTCTACCCGGGCCATCACCTTTCGGGGGGCATGGCGTTATCTCCCGTTGTGCGAGCGCTTCTCGCACTGGCAGCCGAAATTGCAGTGGGCTTGCCGGTGCGAGCGGTGCTGTGGCATCCCGCCCATGCCGCAACCGAGCCGCGTGCCTTTTCGCACTCGGTGCTCGCCTGGCTTGCAGGGGGTGCTTTCCCAACTCAAAGCCTCACTGCGCTCTCGTGCCACGCTGACGGGACTGTTATCAGCCGCGGCCTGGGGCACTTTTCAGGGCAGGAGGCGATTGTGTCCGGAATGGAGCAAAGTACGCCAGAGGCCACGCTGAGGATTGTGGCGCAAGTCGTGGGGCACCTCGCGCAAGCCGCCCCGCTCGAAGCGCTCACGGAATTGCGTATCCAGAACGTGCCATTCTGCGCGGAGCCGGCCCAGCTTGGAACGCGCGTTCTGGTCTGGCCCGCCGGCTAACGTTCGCGGGCTTAGCTTACTGCCTCGCGCCCGTTCGAGCGGCGAGAGCGGCAACTGCGGCCTCGTACTGCTTCTCCATCGTATCGACCCGCGCGCTGACCGGCTCGACCGCGCGGATGGCTCCGATGCCCTGACCTGCGCCCCAGATGTCGCGCCAGGCTTTCGCATCCATGTTTCCGCCGGAGCCGAAGTTCATGATGCTGGGATCGCCCTGGGGAAGATTGTCGGGGTCCATGCCCGCGGCTGCGATGGAGGAGCGCAGGTAATTGCCGTGGACACCGGTGAAGAGGTTGGAGTTGACGATGTCAGAGGCGTGGCCTTCCACGATCGCTTGCTTGTACCCTTCCGCGGCGTTGGCCTCGGGCGTGGCGATCCAAGGTGTTCCTACATAAGCGAAGTCTGCACCCAGCGCCTGCGCGGCGAGGATCGATCGACCGCAGGCGATAGCGCCTGAAAGCGCAACCAAGCCATCGAACCAGCTGCGGATTTCCTGCATCAGCGCGAAGGGCGATTGGGCCCCCGCATGGCCACCGGCACCAGCCGCTACCGCGATCAGTCCGTCGGCGCCTTTCTCGACTGCCTTGCGGGCGAAGGCGTCGTCAATCACGTCGTGGAGAACCACACCGCCCCATTCATGCACCGCATCGTTAACGTCCGACCGTGCGCCCAGAGAGGTGATGATGAGCGGGACGCGCCACTTGCGACAAGTCTCAAGATCCTGCTCGAGCCGCGTGTTCGTCTTGTGCACGATCAGGTTGACGGCAAAGGGCGCGTCATAGCCAGCAGTACCCTCGCTGATCTCATGCAGCCACTCATCCAGCTGGCTGGCCGGTCGTGCGTTAAGCGCCGGAAAGCTGCCTACGATGCCCGCTTGCACTTGCGCGATCACCAGCGCCGGATTCGACACGATGAACATGGGAGCGGCGATCACCGGCAGTCGCAGAGCTTCGAAAGGAGCGGGCAGGGGCATCGGAAGGTCCGTTTAAGCGAGCGGTTAACCAGCGGCATAGTGCGGGGAGCCAGCGCTGTCGAGCCGCAGTTCTCCGCTCCCGCGTTGCCGTACGTCGCTCTTCCAAATGGGGGTGACCTGCTGCACGCGATGTAATAAACACCGCTGTCTATTAGTGAGTTATGGAAAGGGAGAATGCATGGCAACTGCGCCCACGAAGCTCGATACGTCGGACATCGATCAGTACCTCGGAAAGACGATGGACTTTTCGCCTCTGCGGGAGCCGATCGGTAACAACGACATTCGCCGGTGGGTGCACGCGATGCACTACCCCAACCTCCTGCACTTCGATCCGAAGTTCTCCTCTGAGAGCCGTTGGGGCAAGCTGGTCGCCCCGCAGAGCTTCGCGATCGCGACCGACGACGGACACGGTGCTGCGCCGGCGTGCGTAGGCTGCATTCCCAACTCGCACCTGCTGTTCGGCGGCGACGAGTGGTGGTTCTACGACACTAAGGTTTTTGGCGGAGACACCATCACCAACACCCGCGTGCCGTTCGACTATGCCGTGAAGGATACCGGCTTCGGGCCGACCGTGTTCCAGCGCGGTGACAACAACTACGCGAACCAGAACGGCGAACCCGTCGCCAAGCAGCGCTCTACCTCGATCCGTTATTCTGCCGCTGCCGGTGGCGAGAAGGTGAACGAGGCCGATTTCGAAGAGCCCACCTGGACGGACGAGGAGCTCGCTTCGCTTGAGGACCGCAAGTTCTCCTGGGTGCAAATGCTTCATGACCTCGGCCACAAGGAGCGTTGGTGGGACGACGTACAGGTCGGTGACGAACTACCTGAGCGCGTGTTCGGTCCGCACTCCATCGCGAGCTTTACGACCGAATGGCGTGCCTTCTTGATGAACACATGGGGTGCACTGAGCTTCCGTAAGAACGACCTGGAAGCTCTCGGCTTCACCAAGGAAATGGCCGGATACGAGAATGATCCGGACATGATGCTGATCAACCCGGAACTGACGGACGGCGCCTATTACGGTCCTTCGCGTGGGCACCTGTTCCCCAAGTACGCGCGTCGCATCGGTATGCCGCGTGGATACGGCTACGGAGCATCGATGGGCAGCTGGGTGACGGATTTCCTGTCGGGCTGGGCCGGCGAGCACGGAATGGTCGTCCATTCGGTCGCGAACTATCGCGGTCCCGCACTGACGGGCGACGTCACCATCCAGACCGCTGAAGTCGTCGACAAGACAGTGGACGAGGAAGGCCGCCACTTGGTGCATGTGAAGCACAAGATGGTCAACCAGCGCGGCGTCACGATGTGCACGGGCACTGCCGAGATCAAGCTGCCCAAAAAGGCGGGGTAACCCACAGCACTCCCTTGGGAGGGCTTGAGCGGGGCGAGGCTGACAAGCCTCGCCCGTCTTGTTTGGAGCAATCAACGTTTCGTCAAGAACCGTCGCGCGGGGCGCACGTCCAAGGCGATGCAAGGAGGCACGCTGTTCTTTCGCGAGTTAGGCGGCGTTCGCGGCGCTCAACACTGCCCGCACGCTGGCTGTCGCGACGTCCTCGTCGATGCCAACGCCCCAGATGGTACGGCCATCCGGCAGCACGCACTCGACATAAGCTGCCGCGCGTGCGTCCGAGCTGTGGCCCATCGAGTGCTCGGCGTAGTCACGCACTTCGAGTTCGACACCGAAGCTGTCCTTGAGCGTGGCCACCACCGATGAGATTAGGCCATTGCCTCGCCCGGATACGGTCCGCTCCCGCCCGTCGACACCGATCTTGCCCGAGAACATGCGAGTGCCGTCCGCGGCCTTCGCCTCGTCCCAGTCGATCAGGTGGTAGTGCTGCGGGTCGTCCAGCCGATACGTCGAGCGAAACACGTCCCAGATATCCGCTGCCTGCAGTTCGCGGCCAAGCTTATCGGCCAGTTCCTGCACATGACGCGAGAAATGTGCCTGCATCCGCTTGGGCAGTTTCAGGCCCTGGTCCTGCTCAATCACCCAGGCGAAGCCGCCCTTGCCGGACTGTGAGTTGACACGGATGACCGCCTCGTAGCTGCGGCCCAGGTCGGCAGGGTCGATTGGCAGATACGGTACGGCCCAGAGCTGATCGTTGCGCTGTTCCTGCGCAGCGAACCCCTTCTTGATCGCGTCCTGATGGCTGCCCGAGAAGGCCGTGAACACCAGCTCGCCGCCGTAGGGGTGCCGCTCCGGCACCTTGAGCTGATTGCAATATTCGACAGTCTGGATCACCTCGTCAATGTCCGAGAAGTCCAGTTCCGGATCGACGCCCTGCGTGTACAGGTTCAGCGCGACAGTCACCAGGCAGCAATTGCCGGTGCGTTCGCCATTGCCGAAGAGGCAGCCCTCCACGCGGTCGGCACCTGCCATCAGGCCAAGTTCGGCCGCTGCGACTCCGGTGCCCCTGTCGTTGTGCGTGTGCAGGCTGATGACCGCGCTTTCGCGATTGGGCAGGTTGCGGCAGAAGTACTCGATCTGGTCGGCGTAGATATTGGGGGTCGCCGCCTCGACTGTCGCCGGCAAGTTGAGGATGATCGGGTTTTCCGGCGTGGGCTGGAGAATGCCCATGACCGCTTCACAGCATTCGATCGAGAAATCGAGTTCGGCAGTGGAGAAGGTCTCCGGACTATACTCGAAATGCCACTTGGTCTGCGGGTACTTCGCCGCCTGGTCGCGCAGGACTTTGGCGCCCTCCTCTGCGATGGCTCGAATCTGCGGCTTTTCCATCCCAAACACGACCTGGCGCCACAGCGGCGACACCGCGTTGTACAGGTGAACGATGGCCGCCTGCGCGCCCGCCAGGCTCTCGAACGATCGCTCGATCAGGTCTTGCCGCGATTGAGTCAGCACCTGAACGAGCACGTCTTCAGGGATACGGTTGTCATCAACGAGGCCGCGGATGAAGTCGAATTCAGTCGCCCCGGCGCTGGGAAAGCCGACTTCGATCTCTTTGAGGCCAACCTTGACCAGAAGATCGAAAAAGCGCGTCTTCTTCTCCGCGCCCATCGGGTCAATCAATGCCTGGTTGCCATCGCGCAAGTCGGTGGAGAGCCAGCGCGGCGCCTTGTCGATCACGCGGCCGGGCCATTGCCGGTCGGGCAGGGTGATCTGCGGGAAGGATCGGTACTTGACCGAGGGGTCTTTCAGCATGGTCATGAAGTTGTCTCGCTCGGGTATTCTGCGTCGTGCCTTGGGTGACTAGGTCTGGATCCCCTGGGCGCCGAGCGCGCCGCCAAGGCGACGCGTCATCTCACGCCCAAGGGCGGGTAAGTCGCAGAATAAGGCCAAGACGAAGAGACATGGTGGCGCGTATGCCCATCGCGGGCGAAAAAGTAAAGCCCCGCAAATTCTAACGGCCGAACGTCAGATGCAGCGAAACCGGATGATGCGGCCATCATCCCCGGTGTGGATCGTGAGGCGGTCAGGCCTGAAGTCCATGGTCATCATGTCGTCCGGGCCGACGACCCGAGTCATCGCGGCGCCCGAGGCAGCCTTGATCTTTGCCAAGACGTCTGGCGAGGGGATCGCCCCTAGGTAGCCGTCAAGCTTGTCGGCGCCGCAGGAAGCCTGTTCGTTCGCTGGCGCGGCTTCCGGTGGAGGCGCCGGCTCCGGGCGAGCGCCACTTGGCGGAGTGCAGCCGGCGAGCATGGCGATTGCTGCCATGTTCGCGACTGCGCTTCTTGGAGAACGCACGATCATTTCTTGGTGAAGGCCGCGGCGATCTTCAGCTTCACCTCGTCCGACAGCATCGGCACCATCGTGCCCATGCCGAAGTCGCTGCGCTTGATCGTGGTCTCCGCTTCGAAGCCGACGTTTTCGGCTCCACCCATCTGGGCAGGCATCTTGCCAGCCCCGTAGAAGTCAACATCCAGCGTGACGGGCTTGGTCACGCCATTCAGCGTCAAGTTGCCGGTGACATCGGCCTCACCTTCGCCCTTGGGCTTGACCGAAGTGGAGACGAAAGTCGCGGGCGCAGGAGAAGCGCCGAAGAAATCGGGCTTGCCGCCTTCTTCTTTGGGTGCGCGCAGAAGGTGCTCGGTCAGGCCAGAGCTGGCGGTGGTGACATTGGCTACGGGGATCGTGACCGCCACTTTGGCGTTCTGCGGTGCCGTGGGATCAAGCTGCAGTGTTCCGCTGACGTCCCCGAACAGCCCGTAGTACGGCGAAAATCCGAGGTGGTCGATTTCCCACGCTACCAGCGTGTGGTCCGGATCCGCCTCATAGGTGCCGCCGGTTATCAGCGACGCGTTACGCTGGCCCGGAGGCCCGGACGGTCCGCCCTGCGCCCACAGCGGAGCAGTGCCGACGATTGCGAGTGCGGTGACCGAAGCGAGAATGCGACGCATGGAGAACCTCCCGGGGAGCCAAGTTGCTGCGCAACGTGGTGCCCGGGAGGCTTCTTGTCAAAGTTTAGTTCTTTGCCTTGTCCACCAAGGCGTTCTTCGCGATCCAGGGCATCATTCCACGCAGCTTAGCGCCGGTTTCCTCGATCTGGTGTCGCTGGGCAGCCTTGCGTGCGGCTTTGAGTTCAGGCTGGCCTGCGCGATTGTCGGAGACGAACGCCTTCACGAAGCGGCCCGACTGGATATCTTCCAGCACGCGCTTCATTTCCTTCTTGGTTTCATCCGTGATGATGCGCGGCCCGATGGTGATATCGCCGTACTCGGCGGTGTTCGAGATCGAGTAGCGCATGTTGGCAATGCCGCCCTCATACATGAGGTCGACGATCAGCTTCAGCTCGTGAAGGCACTCGAAATAGGCCATTTCAGGCGCGTAGCCCGCCTCGACCAGCGTCTCGAAGCCGGCCTGGACCAGCGCCGTGGCGCCGCCGCAAAGCACGGCCTGCTCACCGAACAAGTCGGTCTCGCACTCTTCGCGAAAGTTGGTCTCGATAATGCCGGAGCGGCCGCCACCGACAGCCGATGCATAGGCGAGGGCGACATCGTGCGCATTGCCGGTCGCATCCTGCGCCACTGCGATGAGGCAAGGCACGCCGCCGCCGCGCTGGTATTCGGACCGCACCGTGTGGCCCGGACCTTTGGGCGCGATCATGATCACGTCGATGTCGGCGCGCGGCTCGATCAGGCCGAAGTGGATGTTGAGGCCGTGAGCGAAGGCGAGGGCGGCGCCCGGCTTCATGTTGGCGTGCAGGTCATCCGCATAGATCGCTGCCTGATGCTCGTCAGGAGCAAGGATCATGAGGATATCGGCCCACTTGGCGGCTTCGGCGTTGGAGAGCACCTTGAAGCCGGCGGCTTCCGCCTTCTTGGCCGTGGCGGAACCTTCGCGAAGGGCAATGGCCACGTCCTTGACGCCGGAATCGCGCAGGTTCTGAGCGTGAGCGTGACCCTGGCTGCCGTAGCCGAGGACAGCGATCTTCTTGCCGGTAATCAGATTGAGATCGGCATCGGCGTCGTAATAGACTTTCATCGAGTAACCCCTTGGTTCGTCATCCCCGCAAGTGCGGGAATCCATCTCCTGACATTGATCTTGAACCGCCCGCCGGAGATGGGTTCCCGCTCGCGCTGGGATGCCGGTGGTTGTTGAAACTTAAGCTTCGGTCGCTCCCCGGATCATGCCTACGATCCCGGTACGTCCAACTTCGACCAGGCCGAGTTCGCGCATCAGCGCCACAAAGCTGTCGATCTTCTCCGGCGCCCCCGTCAGTTCGAACACGAAGCTTTCCGTGGTCGTGTCGACCGGGCGGGCACGAAAGATCTCCGCAACGCGCAATGCCTCGACTCGCTTTTCACCGGTGCCGGCAACTTTGATCAGCGCCAGCTCACGTTCCACGTAAGGCCCGACTTCCGTCAGGTCGACCACCTTGTGGACGGGCACAAGCCGCTCGAGTTGGAAGCGGATCTGGTCGATCACATTGGGCGGACCATGCGTGACAATCGTGATGCGGCTGACCGAGTGGTTCTCGGTGATATCCGCCACAGTAAGGCTGTCGATGTTGTAACCGCGAGCGGTGAACATGCCGGCAATGCGCGCCAGAATTCCGGCTTCGTTGTCGACAGTGACGGTCAGGACATGCCGCTCGGATGCAGCTTTCTGAATTTTCATGATTCGATCGTCCTCAGACCAGCGCCTTGGCGTGATCGTCCATGATGCCCGTCACGATATCGCCGTGCAGAATCATCTCCGTATGCGATGCGCCGCTCGGGATCATCGGGAAGCAGTTCGCCGCCTTGGAGACCTGGCAGTCAACAATGACCGGACCATCATGTGCGATCATCGCGCGGATACCATCGTCGAGCTGGCTTTCATTCTCGATCCGGATACCCTTCCACCCATAAGCTTCGGCCAGCTTCACGAAGTCTGGCAGGCTGTCGGAGTAGGAGTTGGAATAACGGCTCTCGTACGTCAGTTCCTGCCATTGCCTGACCATGCCCATCCACTCATTGTTGAGGATGAAGACCTTCACCGGTAGGCGATACTGAGTGGCGGTGCCCAATTCTTGGATGTTCATCTGGATCGAGGCATCGCCCGCGATATCGATCACGAGCTGGTCCGGATTGCCGCACTGCGCTCCGATGGCAGCGGGCAAGCCATAGCCCATCGTACCCAGCCCCCCGGAGGTGAGCCAACGGTTCGGCGAGAAGAAGTGGAAGTGCTGGGCCGCCCACATCTGGTGTTGGCCAACCTCGGTCGAGATGATCGGGTCCAGATCCTTGGTCAACTCGAACAGGCGCTGCACGGCTAGCTGCGGAACTATCGCCAGCTCGGAGCGGGGGAACGAGAGGCTCTTGCGCAGACGCCACTCTTCGACTTTCGCCTTCCACTCGGTGAGGTCCCGGCCATTGCGCCCGCCCCACTCGGTCAGCAGCTGGTCGAGGATCTGCGCGCAGTCGCCCACCAGCGGCAGGTCGACGTGAACCGTCTTGTTGATCGACGACCGGTCGATGTCGATGTGGATCTTCTGCGAATGGGGCGCGAAGGCGTCGAGTCGACCGGTGACGCGATCGTCGAAGCGGGCTCCGATGCAGACGATAAGGTCCGCTTGGTTCATGGCCATGTTCGCTTCGTAGGTGCCGTGCATGCCCAACATTCCAAGCCAGTCCTCGCTGTCGGCCGGAAATGCGCCCAGACCCATCAATGTCGAGGTGACTGGCGCGCCGATTTTGGCCTGCAACTCACGCAGCAGCGCCGAGGCGCGAGGGCCCGAGTTGATCACACCCCCCCCGGTATAGAACACCGGCTTTGTCGCAGCCGCGATCATCTCGACCGCTCGAGTGATCTCGGCTGCAGGAGCCTCGACGAACGGGGTGTAGCGGTTCCGGCGCTGAGGAGCGCCTTCGTGCCACAGAGCGGAAGCGATCTGGACGTCCTTGGGAATGTCGATCAGCACCGGACCCGGTCGGCCGCTCATGGCGATCTGAAAGGCCTCATCGATCGTCGCCGCCAGTTCTGCTGGATCGCGCACCAGGTAGTTGTGCTTGGTGCAGTGGCGCGACATGCCAATGGTGTCGGCCTCCTGAAAAGCGTCCGAGCCAATCAGCGCCGTCGGAACTTGTCCCGTGATGACCACGAGCGGGATCGAATCGAGAAATGCGTCGGCAATGCCGGTCATGGCGTTTGTAGCGCCGGGGCCGGAGGTTACGAGGACGACGCCGGGCTTGCCGGTCGAGCGCGCGTAGCCTTCAGCGGCATGTGCCGCGCCTGCTTCGTGGCGGACGAGGATGTGGCGAATGCGCTCGTCGTCGAACAGGGCATCGTAAATCGGCAGAACCGCACCGCCGGGATAGCCGAATACGAATTCGACACCCTGACGAACGAGACTCTCGACCAGGATGTTCGCGCCGCTGCGCTCTTCAGTCACAACACGTTCCTTACGATTGAGACACGCACAGGTGCACGCATCTGGTCTCCTGCTGACTTGCAGGGGCTCTCTAAAGAAATGGACCCGGCACCACAATGGCGGCCGGGTCGCATGCTTCGCACCATCGGAGTTGCCCCCGACGATGTGAAGCGCCCTATGTTATCGTTTATGTCCGGTCAAGCCGAAATGCTGTAATAAAGTTTCCGAGGGTAATGTGGCGGAGAAATCTTCGAATTGGATCCGCGCCCAGTCCGAAGGAGGCTGATGACGTAGCCACGTGTACTGGCGCTTCGCGTAATTGCGCGTTGCCTGAGCGGCCAAGGCGTTGGCTTGCTCAAGATCGATCTCGCCGCGAAGGTAGGCTGCGATCTCGGGCACGCCGATGGCGCGCATGACGGGCAGATTGGGGTCCAGTTTACGCGCCAGAAGCCTTGTGACTTCATCGGCCGCGCCGCGCTCGATCATACGGGAAAGGCGCATGTTGCAGCGGGCGTAGAGCGCCTCGCGGGCAGGCAGAAGAATGGCTGCGCGGACGGCTACGCGACCGCCGATCCCGCCTTCACTTCGACCTTGCCACTTGATCAGGGTAACCCCGGTTGACCGCACGACCTCCAAGGCGCGGGCGATGCGAGCCGCGTCGGCTGGGGCGAGCCGCGACGCCCGCTCCGGGTCCTCGCGGCGCAACGCGAGGTAGGCAGCTTCGACCGGAAGGGCGCGCACGGCTTCTCTTATGGCGGGATCAATCGGTGGTACCGGCGCGATCCCCTCGATCAGTGTGCGAATGTAGAGACCGGTACCCCCGACCAGCACGGGAACCGCATTCGCAGCGTGTGCTGCGTCGATTTCGGCACGTGCCGCCGCAGCCCAGTCCGCGGCCGAGCAACTCTGCGCGCCGTCCCAAGTGCCGAACAGGCGGTGCTCGATGCCGCCCATCTCATTGGCTGAGGGGCGGGCGCTCAGCACCGCGAGATCCGCGTAGACTTGCGCGCTATCGGCATTGATGACGACGGCGCGTTTGCCTTGCGCCTCAATCGCCTGCGCCAGAGCAACGGCACAATCGCTCTTGCCGCTCGCGGTCGGCCCTGCGATGAGCGCCAGTGGCGGGCGGTCTGCGTCCGTTTCCAGGAACCAATCAGAGGAATTTCTCGTGCTCATCGCCCGGCTGATAGCAGACCCGGACGGCCTGTCCGCAAGGATCGACGCGGCTCGCGCGGCGCTGGAAGAGCGCGGAGTGCGCATCGCGGCTGCGGCAATGCTCGACTTCTGCGGCGAGACCCTGGAGATCACGTCGCCGGACGACGACGTGCAAGCCATGCTGGAAGTGCTGGACGCCTGTTTCAAGCCAGCGGACATTCTGGTCGCTCGGGATGAGCCGGCGGTCCCCCGCGTTTTCATCTCGGACATGGACTCCACTATGATCTGGCAGGAGTGCATTGACGAACTGGCCGATTTCGCAGGGCTCAAGGAGCGGGTTGCCGCGATCACCGAGCGTGCGATGCAGGGCGAACTCGACTTCGAGGCAGCGCTGCGTGAGCGCGTACGGTTGCTGGCGGGCTTGCCGGAGAGCGCCATCGCCGAGTGCCTCGAGGGGCGGATCAGGGCCATGCCGGGTGCTCGCACGCTGGTAGCGACGCTAAAGGCGCAAGGGTGCCACACCGTTCTGGTCACCGGCGGCTTCCATCACTTCGCCGATCCCGTGGGTGAGATGCTTGGCTTCGATCGCGTGGTCGGCAACCGTCTGGAAGTCGCCTCGGGCAAGCTCACTGGTGGCCTGGACGGTCCCATCGTGGATAGCTCGGTCAAGAAGGCGACGCTGCTCGAGGAAGTCGAAGCGGTGGGTGAGGGGGCGGTGACGCTCGCCACAGGTGACGGTGCCAACGATATCCCGATGATCGCAGCGGCGACTTACGGCTTTGCCTACCATGCAAAGCCGAAAGCACGCGCCGCCGCCAATGGCCGCGTCGACCGCGGAGACTTGACCAGTGTGCTCAAGCTGCTGGGGATCAATCGTCACGACTGGGTCCGCTAAGCGGACCTTTGTCGCTTCCTAAGTCGCTGCGATAGCCGGCCGCGCAACGACGGCCGGCTCAATCCTCAAGCATCCATCCAGTCGCGGAAGAAGGCTTCGTTCGTTTCGCGCAAGATGGCGAGCTCGGTTGAGCTCTCGCCGCCAACGCCGCGGAACGTCAGCGTCTTCCCGCCCGTCTCCCCCAGTGCCACGGCGACGAGGCCGGCGCTTTCGGCGGCATCGATGATCGCTGCGGGATCGCTTGTGGTCACCACATAACGAGCCTGATCCTCGCCGAACCAGAACGCCGGCTGGCTGACTGTGTCTTCCGGGCCGGCGACAGCGAAGCCGATATCTCCGGCCAGCGCCATCTCGGCTAGAGCCACGGCCAGGCCGCCGTCAGCGCAATCGTGCACTGCGGTCACGAGTCCGCGGGCGATGAGTTCGCGAACGGTCTCACCCGCCAGCCGCTCAAGCGAAAGGCCTACCGGCGGCGGCGGTCCGGCCTCAAGGCTCATGATCTCGCGCAGCCAGAGCGACTGGCCAAGGTGTCCGCTCTCGCCGCCGATCAGGATGATCGTCTCGCCAGCCTTCTTGAAGGCTATCGTCGCCATCGCTTCGTAGTCGTCGAGCAAGCCCACGCCGCCGATCGCGGGTGTCGGCAGGATCGCAGACCCGCCGCCAGTCGCCTTGCTTTCGTTGTAGAGAGAGACGTTTCCACTCACGATTGGGTAATCGAGTGCACGACAGGCATCGCCCATGCCGTGCAGGGCATGGACGATCTGTGCCATGATCTCGGGTCGCTGCGGGTTTGCGAAGTTGAGGCAGTTGGTAATCGCCAGCGGCTTCGCGCCAACCGCGGAGATGTTGCGCCATGTCTCCGCGACAGCCTGCATGCCGCCTTCGTAGGGATCGGCGTAGACGTAGCGCGGCGCGCAATCCGTGCTCATCGCCAGCGCTTTGCGGGTGCCATGCACGCGCACTACGGCCGCATCGCCGCCGGGTCTTTGCAGCGTGTCGGCGCCGACCTGGCTGTCGTACTGCTCCCAGATCCACTTGCGCGAGGCGAGGTCGGGCGTGCCCACCAGCTTGACGAGGTCAGCGGCGACGTCAGTGGCGTCGGGCACATCGCCGATGTTCGGCACGGCCGCCCAGTCGGCGTATTCCTCACGGCTGATGTAAGGACGCTCATACTCCGGCGCGTCGTCAGCCAGTGGTCCGAGCGGAATGTCGCAAACGACTTCGCCGTCGAACTCGAGCACCATGTGCCCGGTGTCGGTGACTTCCCCGATCACCGCGAAGTCTAGCTCCCACTTGCGGAAGATTGCTTCGGCCATCGGCTCCTTGCCGGGCTTGAGGACCATGAGCATGCGCTCCTGGCTCTCGCTCAGCATCATCTCGTAAGGCGTCATGCCTTCTTCGCGGCATGGCACGGCATTCATGTTCAGCCGGATGCCCGCGCCGCCTTTGCTCGCCATTTCGACAGAGGACGAGGTGAGACCTGCCGCGCCCATGTCCTGAATGGCCACGATGGCGTCCGTCGCCATCAGTTCGAGGCAGGCTTCGATCAGCAGCTTTTCGGTGAAGGGATCTCCCACCTGGACAGTCGGGCGCTTCTCGTCGCTATGCTCGTCGAAGTCGGCGCTGGCCATGGTGGCGCCGTGAATACCGTCGCGACCTGTCTTCGAGCCGACGTAGACGATCGGATTGCCGAGGCCCGTCGCTGCCGAGTAGAATATCTTGTCCGCATCGGCGACGCCCACCGTCATCGCGTTGACGAGGATGTTGCCGTCGTAAGCCTTGTGGAAGTTAGTCTCGCCCCCGACAGTCGGCACGCCCACGCAGTTGCCGTAGCCGCCGATGCCGGAGACAACGCCTTGGACGAGATGCTTCATCTTCGGGTGATCGGGCCGCCCGAAGCGCAGCGCGTTCATGTTCGCGACCGGCCGAGCGCCCATCGTGAACACGTCACGCAAGATGCCGCCCACGCCCGTGGCCGCCCCCTGATAAGGCTCGATGTAGCTGGGATGGTTGTGGCTCTCCATCTTGAAGATGGCGGCCTGACCGTCGCCGATATCGATGACACCCGCGTTCTCGCCGGGGCCGCAGATCACCCAAGGCGCGCTCGTCGGCAGCTTCTTGAGGTGCACCCGGCTCGACTTGTACGAGCAGTGCTCCGACCACATGACGGAGAAGATTCCCAACTCCACCATGTTCGGCTCGCGGCCGAGCGCGTCGAGCACGCGCTGGTATTCCTCGGGATTGAGGCCGTGTGCCTCGACGACTTCAGGGGTGATTCCGGACATAGACGCGCCTTAGCGAGCCAATGGCGCGCGCGCTAGGGTCGGCGCGGATCAGCCGCCTTGAGGCCGCGCTTGACCGAGGCTCTGCGCGGCGTCATTGCTGCGGCGATGACCGATACAAGCGTCGATATCGCCGCCATGAGCTTCGAGGATGCGCTGCGCGCGCTTGAGGATGTTGTTCGTGCTCTGGAGAGCGGCGACGTGCCGCTCGACGATTCCATCACGCTGTATGAGCGTGGCGAAGCACTGCGACGGCACTGCCAGTCGCGGCTCGACGCTGCGCAAGCGCGCATCGAGAAGATCGTCGTCGGCCCTGATGGTCTCCCGTCCGCGACGCAGGCCTTTGATGCTGCGGACCGCTGAGGCGTGGCCTCTGCGCACGAGGTTCCCGGCGTGACGGCGGGCTCTCTGCTCAGCGAAGCGAAGGCCGCGATTGCACGGGACGTGGATGCCGTCTTCGATGTGCTGCTTCCCGTCCCGGCCGACGCCCGCGCCCGTCTCGTAGAGGCGATGCGATATGCGGCAATCGGAGGCGGCAAGCGGCTGCGGCCACTGCTGCTGTGCGCCACCTCGGCCATGTACGGAGTGGATCGCGGGGCTGCACTGCGCGCCGGTGCAGCCGTGGAGGCGATTCACGTCTACTCGTTGATCCACGATGACTTGCCCTGCATGGATAACGACGCTCTGCGCCATGGGAAGCCGACCGTGCACCTGGCTTTCGACGAGGCGACTGCTGTCCTTGCGGGGGATGCGTTGCACGACTTTGCGTTCGAAGTGCTCTCCGATCCCGCCACTGTCACCGATCCCTTCGTGCGCGTTGAGCTGATTCGCACGCTGGCGCAGGCCAGTGGCTCTTCCGGGATGGCGGGCGGACAGATGATGGACTTGGTGGCCGAGCAGAGCGAATTCGATCTGCAAACGGTGACTCGCCTTCAGCAGTTGAAGACCGGCGCGCTGCTGGGTGCGGCGGTAGAAATGGGCGCGATCCTAGGGCGCGTACCGCAGGAGGGCCGGATCCACTTGCGCGGCTATGCCCGCGACATTGGCTTGGCCTTCCAGATCGTTGACGATCTCATCGATCATGAAGGCGATGCGGCGGTGGCCGGAAAAGCCGTCGGCAAGGACGCAAAGGCCGGAAAGGAAACCTTCGTGTCGCTCCTCGGCCCTGACCGAGCTCGCGAGCAGGCGCGCATGCTGGTGGATCAGGCGATCGCGCATCTGTCGAATCACGGCGACGAAGCTGACCTGCTGCGTGCAGTTGCTCGCTATATCATCGAAAGGGATCATTGATGGCAGTCGGTGAGCGCATCGGGGTCTATCCCGGCACTTTCGATCCGATCACGCTTGGTCATGCCGATATCATTCGGCGAGGAGCGAAGCTCGTGGACCGCTTGATCCTGGGCGTGACCACCAATCCGTCCAAGGATCCGATGTTCACACCGGACGAGCGGATCGCCATGGTAGAGCGTGAAGTTGCTACCATGGGCCTGGGCAACGTGGACGTCGTCGGGTTCAACGCTCTGCTGATGAAGTTCGCCGAAAAGCAGGGCGCGAGCATGATCATCCGAGGTCTGCGCGCGGTCGCTGACTTTGAGTACGAATACCAGATGGCGGGCATGAACCAGCAGCTCAATTCCAAGATCGAGACGGTATTCCTCATGGCAGACGTCAGCCTGCAGCCGATCGCTTCAAAGCTGGTAAAGGAGATCGCCTTGTTCGGCGGTGAAATCGCCAACTTCGTAAGCCCCGCCGTGCGAGAGGACGTGATCGCCCGGATCGCGAAGATCGGGGTGCGGGGCGAATACTGAGCGTAACCGTTCATTGCCAGGACAGCGGACTGCCATTATCGCGCCTACACCCTGCTTTTCCCCTGCGGCGGCCGCTCCGCGCGTCCCGTCCTACCGAGAGTTGCCGATGAAATTTCGCCTGCTTGTCCCTGCGATGATGGGGCTGGCGCTTGCCGCTTCGCCAGCATTTGCTCAGAGCGAAGGGCCGGCTGCAGCCGATTCGGCTCCGGTGTCCACCGTCGTCAATACCGATCTGGCGCATGAGCCTGAGAACGTATTGATCCTCGACCTGTCGAATGGGGGAAGGGTTGCCATTCGACTGAAGCCGGAGTGGGCGCCGCAGCACGTTGCGCGCATCAAGGAACTTGCCCAGCAAGGCTTCTATAACGGCGTCATCTTTCACCGCGTGATCGATGGCTTCATGGCACAAACCGGCGACCCCACGGGAACCGGACAAGGTGGCTCGCAGCTGCCGGACCTCACCGCCGAGTTCAACGACATTCCGCACTTGCGCGGCATGGTCTCGATGGCGCGAACAAACGATCCGAACAGCGCGAACAGCCAATTTTTCATCGTTTTCTATCCCCGTTTTGCGCTCGACCATAAATACACGGTTTTCGGACGCGTGATTTCCGGGATGCAGTACGTGGATGCGATTGAACGTGGCGAGCCGCCGGCAAATCCTACTCGCTTAGTTCAGGCCTCGTTGGCGAGCGAAAACAAGCCAGCGCCTGTCGCACCTGTGAGCCCAGCCGCTCCGATCGGTGCGGCCCAACTCAACACTTCGCAGTCGGACTGAGCGCAAAGCCCGCGCCGGAGCTCAGGCCAGCCATGGACGTCGACCTGTTCGACTTCGACTTGCCCTCGGAGCGGATCGCATTGCGCCCGGTCCGCCCCCGCGATGCCGCGCGCCTGCTAGTTGCGGATGGGGCAGATACTCCTTTTGTGGACCGGCATGTTCGCGACCTTCCGGACCTGCTCCGTAAGGGCGACGTGCTTGTGTTCAATGACACGCGGGTGATCCCGGCGCAGCTGGAGGGGCGGCGCGGAGACGCGCGTATCGGAGCGACGTTGCACAAGCGGCTCGACCTGAGGCGCTGGCAAGCCTTCGTGCGCAATGCAAAGCGTCTGCGAGAAGGCGATCGGATCGCCTTTCCCGCCGACGTCGTCGCCATCGCTGAGCAGCGACATGACGATGGTAGCTGGACTCTGGCGTTTGAAGGTGACGAACCCGTCGAAGTCCTGCTTGAGCGTGCCGGACAGATGCCGCTTCCTCCTTACATCGCTGGAAAGCGGGCGACCGACGAGAACGATCGGAGCGACTACCAGACGATGTTTGCGCGCGAGGATGGCGCCGTCGCCGCACCCACTGCATCGCTGCACTTCACGCACGAACTCGTTTCCGCCCTCGACGCCGCGGGAGTTGCCAGGGAGACGCTGACCCTTCACGTGGGCGCCGGGACGTTCCTCCCTGTAAAGGCACAAAACACGAACGAGCACCGTATGCACGCCGAGTGGGGTCGGATCGACGCGGCGACGGCTGACCGGCTCAACGCGGCGCGCGCTGCGGGCGGTCGACTGATCGCGGTGGGTACCACCAGCCTACGCCTCCTCGAAAGCGCCGTTGCCGCCGATGGCACGATCTGTCCCTTCGAGGGCGACACCTCCATCTTCATCACACCCGGCTACCGCCTCCGGGCCGTGGACGGGCTGATGACCAATTTTCATCTGCCGCGCTCGACGCTGTTCATGCTGGTCTCGGCGCTGATGGGGCTGGACCGTATGAAAGCGGTGTATGCCCACGCGATTGAGAGCGAGTACCGATTCTACTCTTACGGTGACTCTTCGCTGCTGATCCCCTGAACCGTGTGCCAGTCAGCCGAAGCACACAGCAGAACGGCTGAAGTGTTAAAAATTTAACTTATTTCTGCGGCGCTTAGCAGCGGGTTAGTCTTTTTGCCGTTTAACGGGTGGCGCGAAGCAGGGGACGTATCATGAGTGCGGGATGCCAAGGCTGTAAGGCTGACATCGAACAATTCGACATCGCCATGGCGTTTCAGCCTATCGTTGATGTGGAGACTGGTGCTGTGTTCGCCTTCGAGGCGCTCGTACGCAGTAGTCGGGGAGAGAGCGCGGGCGAAGTATTGGCCCGGGTGACGCCGGAAAACCGCTATGCGTTCGATCAGCAGTGTCGGGTAGCTGCCATAGAAGGTGCGGTTGCGGCAGGCATATTGGACACTGGCGCTCGCCTCTCGATCAACTTCCTCCCGAACGCTGTTTACTCGCCGCTTGCCTGCATCCAGCTGACGTTAAAGACAGCGCGGGCAACGGGCTTCCCCGAGGATCGCCTGATTTTCGAGTTCACCGAAAATGAGCACATGTCCGACACCGAGCACGTTCGCAACATTGTCGAGAGCTATCAGGCGATGGGGTTCGCGACTGCGCTTGATGACTTCGGGGCGGGGCACGCAGGCCTCGGCCTGCTGGCCAAGTTCCAGACCGACATCATCAAGCTCGATATGGAGCTGATCCGAGGGATCGATACCAGCATGCCTCGGCGCCTCATCGTCGAAGGGGTGGCGCGGCTGGCAGAGTCTCTCGGCATTGCGGTAATCGCAGAGGGAATTGAAACTCTTGCCGAGTTTGATGCGCTGAGAGCAATCGGAGTGCGATACATCCAAGGCTATCTGCTCGCGCGCCCCAGCTTTCAGAGCTTGCCTGAACTCAGCATCCCCATTTAGAAATATGCAGCAGTTGGCTGATCGAAGGTAGGCGTTCGCTTGTAAAGCCTGGCGGATGCCCTTGCTTGGCAACGCGTAACCTGAGGGCTTAGTGCTGATTGGGACGTCGCATCACTTCGAACAGGAGGTGCGGTAGCGGCCTGCTGGTGTCGGCTCGTTCTTGGGGGTGCGCAGCGGCTCGGGCTTGGCAGGAGAGCTGCCGGCATACATCTATGCTCCCATGGAACCCATTCTCGAGATTCGCGGCCTGGTGAAGACATACAAGGGCGGCTTCACTGCGCTGAAAGGCGTCGATCTCTCCATACGCAAGGGAGAGATTTTCGCGCTGCTGGGCCCTAACGGTGCAGGCAAGACGACGCTGATCGGCGCCGTGTGCGGACTGGTGCGGCCGAGTGACGGGACGATCCGGGCCTTCGGCCAGGATATGCATACCCACTGGCGCTCCCTGCGAGCGCGCATCGGTCTCGTGCCGCAGGAACTCGCCACGGATATGTTTGAGCCGGTGTTGAGGTCCGTCGGTCATTCGCGAGGCCTGTTCGGTCTGGCGCCGGACCCCGCTCGCATCGAGGCGATCCTGAAGTCGCTCACTTTGTGGGACAAGCGCAACGAACAGATCCGGGCGCTATCTGGCGGAATGAAGCGGCGCGTTCTGATCGCCAAGGCTATGGCACATGAACCCGAACTGTTGTTCCTCGACGAGCCGACCGCCGGCGTCGACGTTGAGCTACGGCGCGATATGTGGAAGCAGATCGCACTCATGCGTGAGCGCGGAACGACCGTCATTCTCACCACTCACTACATCGAGGAAGCCGAGGAGATGGCCGATCGCGTTGGCATCATCCGGCAAGGCGAGATCGTGATGGTGGACGAAAAGGATGCGATGATGAAGCGCCTGGGCCGGACTGAGGCGCACATCACGCTCAAGCAGCCGCTGGCGGCAATCCCGGACGCGCTGACCGGACTTCCCGTGACGCTTGGCGCCCAAGGAACTATGCTGACCTACCGCGGCGGCGACGGATCGGGCCAAGGCAAAGCCGACGTAGCGCAGATCACCAAGGCGCTGACGCTCGCGGGCATAGACTACACCGCGATCGACCAGCGGGAATCGAGTTTGGAGGACATCTTCGTCGATCTCGTCGAAGGACGTGCAGTGACAGGAGCGAGCGCATGAGCCTCTTCAACGCCCGCAGCGCATGGACCATCTACAAGCAGGAATTGCTGCGCGCCTTCCGGACCGCGATGCAGTCCATTCTGGCGCCCGTGCTGACCACGTCGCTCTACTTCGTCGTCTTCGGCGCGGCCATTGGCGGGCGCATGGAAGGCGGCATGAACGGAGTGAACTACGGCGCATTCATCGTGCCGGGTCTGCTGCTGCTCACTTTGCTGAGCGAGAGCACCAGCAATGCCAGCTTTGGCATATATATGCCGCGATTCACCGGCGCGATATACGAACTGCTTTCGGCCCCCGTTGGTGTCGCCGAGACGCTCGTGGGCTTCGTCGGAGCGGCTGCCACCAAGTCGCTCCTGCTCGCGGCCATCATCCTGGGGACCGCGACCCTTTTCGTCGACTACACGATCGCGCATCCGGTTTACGCGCTGGGTTATATCATCCTCGTGTCCGCCAGCTTCTCATTGTTCGGCTTCATATTGGGTATTTGGGCCGACAGCTTCGAAAAGCTCTCGATCGTGCCAATGCTGATCCTCATGCCGCTCACGTTCCTTGGCGGTACGTTCTACTCGATCGACATGCTGCCGGAGCCTTGGCGCACGGTCGCGCTCGCCAATCCCGTGGTCTACCTCGTCAACGGCCTAAGATGGACGTTCTATGGCGATTCAGATGTCTCCATCTGGGTCTCGCTGGGGCTGACGTTGGCGTTCCTCGCAGCTTGTGTGGCAGTGATCGCGTTCGTATTCCGCACTGGCTGGCGCCTCAGGAACTAAGCCGCTAAGAGCGCCGCGCATGTTTGCCCGCGCCGCTGTCCTCACCTGCGTCCTTGCTGCCGCCGCCGCTCCTGCTCATGCCGAGCTGCCCGGCCCGGTTCGGGCGATGCTTGAGTCCGCGATGCAGTCTGGCGATCCCAAGGCGGTGGAGGCCGTGGTTAAGGCGGCGAAGGAAACGCAGCCACAGGACAGTGCCGAAATTGATGCGATGAAGCAGAAGTACGACGACACTCACAAACTCGTCGTGGCCGAAAAAGCCCAGAATGAGCGCGAGCGCCTGCTGGCAGCCGGCCCGCTGGAGCTCTGGAAGGGTGAGGGAGAGATCGGCGCTTTCCGTACTACCGGCAACACGCGCAACGTCGGCATCTCCGCAGGTCTCAAGCTTGAGCGCCAGAGCGTGTACTGGCGGCACAAGCTTCAACTGCAAGCGGACTATCAGGAATCCGACGGCTCGGTGACGCGCGAGCAGTACTCAGGCGCATACAGCCCGCGGTACACGCTGAACGACAGCTTCTATGTCTATGGCCTTGCCCAGTATGAGCAGGACAGGTTCCAGGGATACAGCAGCCGATATTCACTCTCGCCCGGCTTTGGGTACCGCATCTTCGAAGGTGACGAGTTGAGCCTGTCGGTGGAGGGCGGACCTGCATTGCGCTATACGAACTTCGTCGACCAGCCGTCGCGCCAGACGGTGTCTGGCCTTGGCTTGCTGGACTTCTCCTGGCGGCCTCTGTCCATGATCCGTGTGACCCAGCAGGCCAGCGCTTATGTCGAGACCATCAACACTTCCTTTTCCTCTACCACCTCTATCGAAGCCGGCATGATGGAAGGGCTCAAGGCTCGTTTCTCATACCGCTATGAGCATGAGACAGCCCCGCCTGACGCTTCGCGCCAGACGGACACCCTTTCGCGTTTCACGCTTGTTTACGGCTTCTGATCTCATGACCCGCTTTGAATTCGACATTCATGCGACCGATGGCCGCGCGCGCACCGGCGTTATCCGGATGCAACGCGGGGAGATCCGCACGCCTGCCTTCATGCCGGTCGGCACTGCCGCCACAGTGAAGGGCATGAAGCCGGAGTCAGTGCGCGCGGCAGGGGCGGACATCATCCTTGGCAACACTTATCACCTTATGTTGCGCCCAGGTGCCGAGCGGATGGCGCGCCTGGGTGGTTTGCATCGCTTCATGAACTGGGAGCGGCCCATCCTGACGGACAGCGGCGGCTATCAGGTCATGAGCTTGTCGGACCTGCGGAAGATCACGGAGGAGGGCGTTACCTTTGCAAGCCACCTCGATGGCTCGCGACACCTGCTCACGCCCGAGCGCTCGATGGAGATCCAGCGACTGCTGGGCTCGGACATCGTCATGGCGTTCGACGAGTGCCCGAAGGTGGACCAGGGGCGCGATGCCATTGCGCGCTCTATGGAAATGTCGATGCGCTGGGCTCGTCGCAGCCGTAACGGCTTCGACGCCGGGGGCGAGCACGCGGAGCGTTCGGCGCTGTTCGGCATCCAGCAAGGCGGACTGGATGAGGAGCTGCGAGGCGCCTCCGCAGACGCTTTGGCCGAGATTGGCTTCGACGGGTACGCGATCGGAGGGCTGGCGGTAGGCGAAGGGCAGGAGGCGATGTTTGCGACGCTGAACTTCGCGCCAAGCCAGCTTCCCGCCGATCGTCCAAGATACCTGATGGGCGTGGGCAAACCGGACGATCTTGTCGGCGCGGTAGAGCGCGGGGTCGACATGTTCGACTGCGTGTTGCCCACCCGGTCCGGCCGCAACGGGCAGGCTTTCACCTGGCACGGGCCCCTTAACTTGCGCAACGCCCGCCATGCCGAGGACACCGGCCCGCTCGACGAGCGCTGCCACTGTCCGACCTGTGGCACTTACAGTCGCGCCTACCTCCATCACCTCATCAAGTCGGGTGAGATGCTGGGAGCCATGCTTCTCACCGAGCATAACATCGGCTTTTACCAGCAACTCATGCAGGCGATGAGGGACGCGATCTCAGCGCAGGGATTTGAGAGGTTCGCGGCGAAGTTCAGGTCCGACTATCTGCGTTGAAAGGCCGACGATATTCCTTGGTGCGGTGCCGCTAACTTCCTACTGCTGCAGGGTACGGGTATGCTGCAGGGGGCAATCTCATGAAGTTAGGAAGGCACTTGAGCCTGGCTGTCGCGATGGTTGCGGTGGCAACAAGCAGTGCGCATGCCGAGAACGTCGATGCTGTTGCAGCCGCGTTCGGTGCACGCGAGGATATCAGCCACATCAGCATGGCTCCAAGCGGGGTCAAGGTCGCAATGGTCATGCCATTGCATGGTACGGGCGATGCGGTGGGAATTGCTGATCTTGTGAAGGGTGGCGACGTGCGGCAGGTGCTTGCGGTTACCGGACCGGGGCAGCGCATTTCTCGGTGCTCATGGGCAAGTGACGAGCAACTGCTCTGCATCGTGACAGTCAGGCAAAAGAAGGCTGGTGAGGTCCTCGGCTATTCCCGGGTTGTTGGCGTGACTCTGGATGGCAAGCCGGCGCGCATCCTCACGCACGATGGGAACATGTACTCGCAGGGCTTTACCTGGTTTGGTGGCAGCGTGATAGATTTTGCCGGCTCTAAGCCCGGTGAAGTCCTGATGTTGCGACAATTCGTGCCCGACACTTTTACCGGTTCGCACATAGGTTCTTCTGATAAGGGACTTGGTGTAGAGAGCATCGATCCGAAAACCGGCAAGCGGAGCATCGTCGAGCGTGGGGTCGGCAACGCTGTAGAGTACATCAGCGATGGACATGGCAACGTTCGCATCATGGGCATCAACCCGGATATGAACACAGGTTACGCCAAGAACTTCATTGATTATTCTTATCGAAAGGCAGGCGAGCGCGAGTGGGCCTCGTTAGGTCGCGTGACATACAACTCGTCTGGAACGGTCAGCGGCTTCCAGCCAGTTGCGGTCGATCCAGCGCTCGATGTGGCCTACGGCTTCAAGAATGTCGATGGGTTCAGTGCGCTGTACCGGGTGAAGCTGGATGGTTCAGGCAAGGAGGAGCGTGTCTTGGCGCGGGCGGGCACCGATGTGGACGGCTTGGTTCAAATCGGCCGGTCCCGGCGTGTGGTCGGCGCATCCTATTCCACCGAATACCGCACTGTCGACTTTTTCGACCCGGAACTCGCCAAGCTTAGGACTGCGCTGTCCAAGGCGTTGCCTGGCGATCCCGCAGTCAGCTTCCTTGATGCCAGCGCAGATGAGGGCAGGCTGCTCATGTTCATCGGCAGCGACATCGACCCGGGCCGGTATTACTCGTTGAACAAGGCGACCCGCAAGCTCGCGGAGGTGCTGCCCGTGCGCTCGGCCCTGCTTGACCGCGAATTGGCCGAGATGAAGCCTGTTCAAATTTCAGCGACCGATGGCACCAAGATTCCCGGCTACCTCACCCTGCCGCCGGGCAGCAGCGGGAAGGGGTTACCTGCCATTGTCATGCCGCATGGCGGACCGTCGTCTCGCGACGATTGGGGCTTCGACTGGTTGGCGCAGTTCTTTGCAGCGCGCGGCTTTGCGGTGCTGCAGCCGAACTTCCGCGGATCTGCCGGCTACGGAAATGCGTGGTTCGGCAAGAATGGCTTTCAATCGTGGCGCACAGCGATTGGCGACGTCAACGATGCCGGGCGGTGGCTCGTGTCGAGCGGTATTGCGGCTGGCGACAAGCTGGCGATCGTCGGTTGGTCCTACGGCGGCTACGCGGCCCTGCAGTCGGGTGTGCTCGAACCCGGCTTGTTCAAGGCAATCATCGCCATTGCTCCAGTTACGGACCTGGCCCTCCTGCGCTCTGAGCGAAGGAACTATTCCGACTATGTGATCGTCGACAAGATGATCGGCAACGGACCACACGTGTCGCAAGGGTCGCCCGCGCAGAACGCGCCCATGATCCAGGCTCCGGTGCTGATGTTCCATGGCGACTGGGACACAAATGTCGACATCGAGCAGTCTCGTCGCATGGAGAGCCGCTTACGCGCCGCCGGCAAGGAGGTTGAACTTGTCACCTTCGCCGGTCTCCAGCATTCACTGGTTGAGAGCAGCGCCCGCGCGCAAATGCTTAAGAAAAGCGACGACTTCTTGCGGCGGAATCTTGGCCTACCGGCCAGTTGATCGTCACGCGTCGGGCACACGCGCCCGGCGCGTCTACCTCAGCCGGCGAGTTTCGCTACTTCCAGCCTCGTGCCAGGGTAGGCGACAAATTCGCCGCTGCGCCTGTCGAGAAAACCGGCACCGATCACGTGGGCAAATTTCTGGGCAAGCGTAAGATCGGAGTACCACTTGCCGGCGCGGTGAGGGGTGATGAAACGATACTTTGACATGGCATCGAAACAACTTTGAAGGTGCCCGTTTGGTTCCCCATCCGACCCTTCCGCGTCAATTTATTTGCTGTGGTTCGCAGATACGAAAAGGGCGGCCGCAAAGGGCCGCCCTTCGATTGTTATGCGCCCAGCAAGTGGATTAGCGCGAGTAGAACTCGACGACCAGATTGGGCTCCATCTTAACCGGATAGGGCACCTCGTCGAGGGTCGGAACGCGCACGAAGGTGATCTTGTCGGTGCCGTCCTGAGCGACGTAGTCAGGCACTTCGCGCTCCGCGAGGCCCTGCGCTTCGATCACCAGTGCCATTTCCTTGGCCTTGTCGCCCAGGCTGATGACGTCGCCGACCACGACGCGGCGGCTGGCTATGTTGCACTTCACGCCATTGACGCGGATGTGGCCATGCGAAACGATCTGGCGAGCCGACCAGATAGTCGGCGCGAACTTGGCGCGATAAACCACCATGTCCAGGCGCTGCTCGAGCAGGCCGACGAGGTTCTGGCCGGTGTCGCCCTTCATGCGCGAGGCTTCGAAGTAGGTGCGCTTGAACTGCTTCTCGGTCACATCGCCGTAGTAGCCCTTGAGCTTCTGCTTTGCGCGCAGCTGGATGCCGTAGTCCGACAGCTTGCCCTTGCGGCGCTGACCGTGCTGTCCGGGACCGTAGCTGCGGCGGTTCACCGAGCTCTTGGGACGGCCCCAGATGTTTTCGCCCATGCGGCGATCGAGTTTGTGCTTGGCGCTATGGCGCTTCGACATGCGTAGTCTCCGTTTCTGCAGGCGCCGCCACCGTGGCGTCGCCGATGTCCCGGGGTGCACCACCACGCCGTCCCTTGTGAAAAGGAGCATGATGCGGCCGTCGCTTCACCGGGGTGCGGGGCCGAACGGACAAGCCCACCTGTGAAGGCGGGGTCCAAGTGAACGCGCGCAATTAGCGGCGCATGCAAGAAAGTCAAGCTTCTCCGTACTCTCGACGCAGGGCGGAGGCGCGGCTAGGGCAGGGGCATGCCAGACACTTCGCTACCTCCTGAAGCGTGCCAGACGATGGCCGATGTCCGCGCCGGGGTCGATGAACTCGACGCCCGTCTGGTGGACATGCTTGCAACCCGCTTCGCGTATATGCGTGCGGCCGCACGGATCAAGCCGGAGCGCACGCAAGTGCGCGATGAGGGCCGCAAGGCGCAAGTGATCGCCAACGCCCGGTCTCGGGCGGAGGCTTTCGGGCTGCCGGGCGAGGCTGTCGCGGCAATGTGGGATGACTTGGTCGAGGCGTCGATCGCCTACGAGCTGTCGCACTGGGATGGGCAGCGGCAAGGCTGATCGAGCAAGGGAAGCCATGAGCGCGCGCGTGACCTCGGAGATGATCAATCCGGAATTGCGCGACGCTCTGGCGAAGGTTCCTCGCGTGCCGCTGAAGTCGGCGCTGTTTCGCCGGATCGCACCTTACTTGATGAAGCTTCGGCCGGCACCCGAACTGCCGGAGGTGAGCGTCTCAGTTCGAAGATCGAACCGTCTCTATCGTCCTAACCGGGTACGCACACGAGGTGCCTTGCTCTGGATACACGGCGGCGGTTACATCATCGGAAGTGCTGCGATCGACGATGCCCTATGCGGGCAGATCGCGCGTGAGCTTGGCATCCAAGTCGTATCCGCTGAGTATCGGCTGGCGCCTCGTCATCGCTATCCCGCAGCGCTGGACGACTGTCACGAGGTCTGGCGGTGGATGCTCCGAGAGGCGGACGCGCTGGGCATCGACAGACACCATATCGCGCTCGGTGGTATGAGCGCGGGAGGAGGGCTGGCAGCCGCTCTGGTGCACCGCCTCCGGGACGAGGGCGGCCTGCAACGTGTCGCACAACTTCTCATGGCGCCCATGCTCCACGACCTTACCGCGGCACGCCGGGAGTTAGATGAAATCGCTCATCCGATGTGGGGCAATGATCTGAACAGGTTCGGCTGGCGCAGCTACCTGGGTTACGAGCCGGGCGCGTCGACGCTGCCCGATTATGCGTCGCCCGCTCGGTGCGGAGACCTCAGCAACCTTCCGCCGACGTGGATAGGCGTAACCTCAATCGAGCTATTCCGCGAGGAGGAGTCACTTACGCAGAACGGCTGGAAGCGGCGGGGGTTCCGGTCACTCTGGAAGTGGTGCCAGGCGCCCCGCACGGCTTCGAGGCATGGGGACGGGACACCATGCTCGGCCGTGCACACCTGGCCAAAGCTATTCGATGGCTCGGAGACCAGTTGGACGAGGTCTAGCGCTCGCGCCGGTCACGTTCGAGCGAGCTGAGGATGCCGCGAAATGTTCGCACCTCCAGGTGGTTCCACGCTGGCTTCGTTAGCAGGTTGCGCAGCGTTAACCGGTTCGTCTCGGCACGCGGTTCGGGCCAGAAGTAGTTCTTGGCTTCGAGCAGCCGCTCGAGATGACCGATGAGACCCTCAAGGTCTTCCTGCGGCGCAGGCGGCAGGAGGTCCTCAATAGTGGGCTGGCTCAACTCGGTTTGCTTTGACCATTCGTAGGCGCAGAGGATCACCGCCTGTGCAAGGTTGAGGGAGCCGAACTCGGGATTGATCGGCACTGTAAGAATGGCGCGGGCGAGCGCGACATCTTCAGTCTCAAGGCCTGAGCGCTCCGGCCCAAACACGTAGGCGGAGCGGCCAGACGCAGTGTGCACTTCGCTCGCGGCTTCCTCGGGCGTGACCACGGGCTTCGTGACGCCGCGCTTGCGCACGGTGGTCGCATAGACATTCCCGCAGTCGCTGACTGCGTCCGCCAGGGAGCTGAATACTTCGGCACCGTTGAGTACCACGTCAGCGCCAGCTGCTGCCGGACCTGCTGAGGGGTTTGGCCAACCGTCCCGGGGCGTCACGAGGCGCATTTCAGTGAGCCCGAAATTGAGCATCGCCCGCGCCGCCTTGCCGATGTTCTCGCCAAGCTGCGGGCGAACGAGAACGATAACAGGTTTTTGCTGAGGCATTAGCTTTGGCTAATATCGCGAACTGTGCTGGCAAAAGCCTCGAAGTCCCGCGCTTCGCTAAAGTCGCGATAAACCGATGCAAAGCGGATGTAGGCGACAGAATCGAGCTGGCGCAGGCCGTCCATCACCATCTCGCCGATGGCGACTGAGGAGACTTCCGACTCGCCAAGCGTTTCCACCTGTCGCTGTACGCCGGAGACAAGACGGTCGATTCGGTCGCGATCGACGTTCCGCTTCCGGCAGGCAAGCGCGACGGATTGCTCGATCTTGGAGCGATCGAACAATTCGCGCGAGCCGTCGCTCTTCACGACCGTGACATCGCGCAGCTGGACGCGCTCAAAGGTGGTGAAGCGTGCGCCGCAGCTGCCGCACTGCCGGCGGCGGCGGATAGCGGTGTTATCTTCGGTCGGTCGGCTGTCTTTGACCTGCGAATCCTCGTGGGCGCAAAAGGGACAGCGCATTCAGAAGGGCTTGCTCAATCTGGGCGTACCCTTTTGTAGAACTTGTAACCGGCGCCTGCCGCCAAACCGAGGGGAATGGTGACGAAGGGCAGAACGATTGCTGCTGCCGCGCCGGCTGCGCCCCAGAGCAGAACCGGCTTGGTAGACGGGTGGCTCATGCCGTCCTGCAACATGCCCGCCAGCTCCTGCCGCGCATCCCTCATGAAGTCGCCGTTACCCTTGGGCGCGTTCGAATTGTCCATGCTCATAGATCCTCATAGATGGGGAAACGCTCACACAGAGCTTCTACGCGTGCACGGACTGCTTGTTCCACCTGGCCGTCGCCTTCATCACCATTGCGCGAGAGGCCATCCACGACTTGGGCAATGAGCTGGCCGATTTCCCGGAACTCGTCTGTCCCGAAGCCGCGGGTGGTGCCCGCAGGGGTGCCGAGGCGAATGCCTGAGGTAACGAACGGCGAACGTTTGTCGAAGGGAATGCCATTCTTGTTGCAAGTCAGCCAGGCGCGATCGAGACCCTTCTCGGCTGCCTTGCCGGTGACGTCCTTGGCAGTCAGGTCAACCAGCATCAGGTGGTTGTCCGTGCCGCCAGAGACGATAGACAGGCCTTGTTCTTCCACGCTGGCGGCCAGAGCGCGCGCGTTGTCGACGATCTGGCGCGCGTAGTTCTTGAACTCGGGCCGCAGCGCGTCCGCGAAGGCGACTGCCTTGGCTGCGATCACATGGACGAGTGGACCGCCCTGCATGCCGGGGAACACCGCGCTGTTGAACTTCCTGGCGAGCCCCTCGTCATTGGTCAGGATCACGCCCGACCGCGGCCCCCGCAACGACTTGTGCGTCGTCGTGGTGGCGACATGGGCATGCGGGAACGGCGACGGGTGCGCGCCGCCAGCCACGAGGCCTGAGAAGTGGCTCATGTCCACCAGCAGCCAGGCGCCCACTTCATCGGCGATTTCACGGAAGCGCTGGAAGTCCCAGACGCGTGAATAGGCCGTTCCGCCCGCGATGATGAGCTTTGGCTTGTTCTCGCGCGCGATGCGGGCAACCTCGTCCATGTCGATCAAGTGATCATCGGGCCGAACGCCGTAAGGCACCGGCTTGAACCACTTGCCGCTCATGTTGACGGGCGAGCCATGGGTAAGGTGACCGCCTGAGTTGAGGTCCAGCCCCATAAAGGTGTCGCCAGGTTCCAGAAGCGCAAGGAACACCGCTTGGTTCATCTGGCTGCCCGAGTTGGGCTGAACGTTCGCGAATTGACAGTCGAACAGCTTCTTCGCGCGCTCGATGGCGAGCGTCTCGACGACATCAGCGTATTCGCAGCCGCCGTAGTAGCGCTTGCCGGGGTACCCTTCGGCATACTTGTTGGTGAAGACCGACCCAGTTGCTTCGAGCACTGCCTTGCTGGTGATGTTCTCGCTGGCGATCAGTTCAATCTTGGTCTGTTGACGCTTGAGCTCGCCTTGGGCGGCAGCGAAGACCTCGGGATCAGCCTCGGCCAGCGAAGCGCTGAAGAAACCCGCCGAGCGGATCGGGGCATCGGTGACGGTGCTCATGCGACGGACTCCTTGGTATTCTGGGAGGTGATTTGAGGGTTCGACAATTTTTCGACGCGGGGGCCATGGCGCCCGCCACCGAATTCAGTCGAAAGGAAGGCATCGAGACAAGCCTTCGCCATGTCGATTCCGGTCAGCCGCGCGCCCAAAGCAACCGCATTGGCATCGTTGTGCTCGCGAGCGAGCGCAGCGGAGAGCGGCTCTGACACGAGCGCGCAGCGCAGTTCGGGATGGCGATTTACCGCGATAGAGATGCCGATGCCAGAACCGCATAGAGCCACGCCTCGTTCGGCAGAGCCGCTGGCAACGATTTCTGCAAGCTTGTAACCGAAGTCGGGATAGTCGACCCGGTCGGCAGTTTCAGGACCAAGATCCAGGACCTCATGTCCGAGTCCGCGCAAGTACTCGCGCAACTCAGCCTTGAGGTCGATTGCGGCATGGTCCGAGGCGATTGCGATGCGCATGGCGGGCGGCCTGTCCTTTTTCCGAAGGAGTCGTTTGCGGTCCCCTTAGTCGCGAGATCGTCTTGTGGCCAGCCTCGGCCTTGCGGGCGGTCATCGGATGCCCCTTGGTGCCGTAGCGTGCTGCAGCAGCGGTAGACCTTCATCCCTCGCAGCAGGCGTTGAGACGAGGAGGGAACCGTGCCCGCCGTCGATCTGTTCATTAGGCGAGAAGGAGATTTCCCGATGACTGATCGCCCTAAAGAATTCGATGGCGAGGGTCGCCAGACCAACGACGTAGCTCCGGAACTTCACAACTCCGAGCAGGAAGATGAAGAGTTCCAGGCGCAGACGCTCGCCAGTGAAAGGCTAGAGGAAGGCGCCGACGACTACGGGTTGGAGGACAGCGAGAAGGTGCCCACCGGTGAAGAGGGAGGCGATGTTCAGGACATCGTCGATCACATGCGCCAAATGGTGAGCAGCGGCCGTATCGATAACTCGGCCTACGCCGGTGAGCCAAATCACGATAACGAGGACGATACCTTCCTCCCGGCGATACAGCCGCAAGATCGGGCAACAACCGAAAGTGACGGCGCTCCGAGGCTCAAAAGGAATCGGGACGACTCATGAGCGAAGTGCCGATGAACCCCGGGGACGAGGCTCCTCCGGGCACCCTTGGAACTGGCGAAGACGTGTGTCCTAAGTGCGGCGGCAGCGGACGCTTGCAAGCAGGTGAGTGCGAGAACTGTGGCGGTACCGGAAAAGTGATACGCGGCATCGGCGGCGCCTGACTGGCGCCCTTGGTAACAGCCCGTTTTGTGCCGCAAAGAAAACCCCGCGTAAGCGGGGTTTTCGTTGTTACTGATCCAGGAACGAGCGCATCTTGCGCGAACGGCTGGGGTGTTTGAGCTTCCTAAGCGCCTTGGCTTCGATCTGACGAATGCGTTCACGGGTGACGGAGAACTGCTGCCCCACTTCCTCAAGCGTGTGGTCGGTGTTCATGCCAATGCCGAAGCGCATGCGCAGCACGCGCTCTTCACGAGGCGTGAGCGACGCGAGGACGCGAGTGACGGTCTCCTTGAGGTTCGCCTGGATCGCCGCATCTACTGGAATGATCGCGTTCTTGTCCTCGATGAAGTCACCCAGGTGGCTGTCTTCCTCGTCGCCGATCGGCGTCTCGAGCGAGATCGGCTCCTTGGCGATCTTCATCACCTTGCGCACCTTCTCGAGCGGCATCGAGAGACGCTCGGCCATTTCCTCAGGCGTGGGCTCGCGGCCCTGCTCGTGAAGGAACTGGCGGGATGTGCGCACCAGCTTGTTGATCGTCTCGATCATGTGAACCGGAATGCGGATGGTCCGGGCTTGGTCGGCGATCGAGCGGGTGATGGCCTGACGAATCCACCACGTTGCGTAAGTGCTGAACTTATAGCCGCGGCGGTACTCGAACTTGTCGACCGCCTTCATCAAGCCGATGTTTCCCTCCTGAATAAGGTCCAGGAATTGCAGGCCGCGGTTCGTGTACTTCTTGGCGATCGAGATCACCAGCCGCAGGTTCGCCTCAACCATTTCCTTCTTGGCGATGCGTGCTTCGCGCTCACCCTTCTGGACCATGTTGACGATGCGGCGGAACTCAGGGAGCGCCATGCCGGTCGCGGCGGCGATATCGGCCACTTCGGAGCGGATGCGCTCAACGGCGTCAGCCTCGCTCTGGGCGAACTGCAGCCACTTCTTGTCCTTCTTGGACATCTCTGCGAGCCAGGTATCGTCCAGTTCGTTGCCGACATAAGCGGCCAGGAAGTCCGTGCGCTTGACCTTGTGGCGCTCGGCAAGGCGTAGCATCTGGCCGCCAAGAGCCGTGAGGCGCCGATTGAACGCGTACAGATTGTCGACCAGGAACTCGATCTTGGTCGCGTGGAACTTCACCGACTCCACTTGGGCGGTCAGTTCCTCGCGCAGCTGATGATACTGCGCTTCCTTAGCGGCGGGGAAATCGATGCCGAGGCCCAAAGCATCAAGCCGCTCCGACTGCAGCTTCTCGAAGGTCTGGAACATCTCAGTGATCTGAGCGAACTTATCGAGCGCCTCCGGCTTGAGTGCCGCTTCCATCTGGGCGAGGCTGAGAGTGTTGTCCTCTTCCTCTTCCTCGGCGGGGCGCTTGGCACGGCGTTCAACACCGTCCTCATCGTCGTCAGAGGATTCTGGTTCCTCCTCCACTTCCTCTTCTTCCTTGTAAGACGGCCCGGCGGTCGCCTCGCTGATCTCGCCGTCGCCTTCGGCATCGTCGGTCAGTGTCTCAGGGGCGGGCTCCTTGGACAGCATGGCGTCGAGATCGAGGATCTCGCGCAGCTGCATTTCACCGTTGTTGAGCGCTTCGGACCAAAGGATGATCGCGTGAAAGGTGATTGGGCTTTCGCACAGCCCGAGGATCATCATGTCGCGACCGGATTCGATGCGCTTGGCGATGGCGATCTCGCCCTCGCGGCTGAGCAGTTCGACGGCGCCCATCTCGCGCAAGTACATGCGCACCGGATCGTCGGTGCGCTCGATGGTTTCCTTTTTCTTGGCCGGATCGACGTTCTGGCGCGGCGCGGCGCCATCTTCTTCGCCGTCGCTTTCCTGGTCGTCCGCCTCGCGGTCGTCTTCCGCGGCGCCATCCTCGTCGCTTTCGACGATGTTGACCCCCATTTCGGAGATCGCGGCCATGATGTCCTCGATCTGGTCGGTGGACATCTGATCCTGCGGAAGGGCTTCGTTGAGCTCGTCGTACGTGATCACGCCGCGGCGCTTGGCGCGGGCGATCAACTTTTTGATGGCCCCCTCGTTGAGGTCAATCAACGGAGCATCGTTGCCCTCATTGCCAATGTCGCCGCCGTTGGTGTCGTTCTTGCTCATTCTACCGCCGTTAACTCGTGCCGCGCTGTTCTAGTGTAGTCGCTTAATGGTAAACATCAGGACGACGCTGCGTGCCGGGTCGCCATTTGCCTTAGACGATTGTCAAATTCCAGCTTTCTCTTGAGTAGCCTCTGCTGCTCGCCAAATGCCTCTTCCGACAACTCGCTTTCGAACCGGGCGGTCGCCCTGGAAAGCGCCGCTTCCAACGCGGGTCGCTCCACCAGAAGCTCTATAGCCTGGGCCAGTTCCGCTTTGGCCTGGCTCTCTGCCGTGTCCTGCTGCAGGAACCCGAAGCGAAGGTCCGACCAAGCACCGGGGCCTGGCAGTTCCACGCCTCGTCGCGACAATATGGTTGCGACATCGTCGCTTTCAAGCACGTGAGCTGAGTCGCAGCAGTCCACCAGCGCAGCGAATCGGCTGTCGAGTGCGTGCGTGGCGTCGAGGGCCTCGGCGTGTCGCGCGATTTCGCTTGGCCAGCGGACCAGCCCCACCAATACCGCTGCGGAGAGCGCATCGGTACCGCCGTCCATGGCGCGGTTCAGGCGCGCGATCGATTCGGGGGCCGATGCAGCTGGTGCTGTCCCGTAATCTCGACCGTTCCGGGGGGAGAACTTGCGGAAGGGGGCGCGGCGCTGTTCCTCGCGCTTGGGAAAAGCGAGGCTCGAATAGCGGTCCAGTAGATCGCGTCGGTAGAGGCTAGCGACATCGGGATGCCCGATTACCTCGACATGCGCCAGCAGACGCGCTTTCAGACCTGCTTTGGCTTCGGGCGTGGCAAGCGGGGCTGCATCGCGTTCAGTCTCCCAGAGAACGTCGACCAGCGACTTCGCGCTGCCGAGTAGCGAATCCAGCGCCGCACGCCCCTTCGCCTTGAGGAGATCGTCTGGATCAAGCCCCTCGGGAAGTCGCACGATGCCCAGCGAGTGGGCAGGGCGGAGAAGAGGGAGCGCACGCGTGACGGCCCGCATCGCAGCGCGCTGTCCCGCTGCATCCCCGTCAAAGCACAGGATCGGCACTTCCACGTGGCGCCAAAGCATCTCGATTTGCTGTTCGGTGAGGGCAGTACCAAGCGGCGCAACGCATTCGCCGATGCCTGCCGCCGCCAGTGCGATCACGTCCATATACCCTTCGACAACGATCATGCGACCTGATTGGCGCGCGGCAGGCGCGGCGCGGTGCAAGTTGTAGAGGGTGCGCCCCTTGTCGAAGAGCGGAGTGTCAGGGGAGTTCAGATATTTGGGCGCATCTGTCTTCTCTTTGGCGAGAATGCGCCCGCCAAACGCTATTACTCGGCCGCGCGTATCCTCGATCGGCAGCATAAGGCGCCCGCGGAAGCGGTCGTAGGGCTCTTTGTCATCCACGGTGATCCGCAAGCCCGCTTCGATCAGCATGGCTTCCGGAAAACGGGAGAGTGCCTGCTTCAAGGCCTGCCGGCCCTCGGGCGCATAGCCGAAGCCAAAGCGCTGGACCGTATGCGAATCGAATCCTCGCGTGGCAAGGTAGGCGCGAGCATCCGCGCCCGCGGGGGCGGCGAGGGCAGAGACAAACCACTCCTGCGCCGCTGCCATGACGTCGTGCAGCGAGTCGCGCTTCTCGGCGGCGCGCGCTGCCCGTGGATCGGGTGCAGGGATATCCATCCCGGCTTCGGCTGCGAGCTCCTTGACTGCGTCCATGAAAGCCAGGCCTTGATGGTCTGTCATCCACCGGATCGCATCGCCGTGAGCGCCACAGCCGAAGCAGTGATAGAAGCCCTTCTCATCGTTGACCGTGAAGCTTGGGCTTTTCTCGTCGTGAAACGGGCAGCAGGCCTTGAACTCGCGACCTGCCTTCTGCAGCCGCGTGCTGCGGCCAATCAGTGCCGACAGCGTGACATGCGAGCGGAGCTGATCGAGCCATTGCGGACTCAGCATGCCGTGCCCCTTGCTGTTGCAGGAAGGGGCAGGGGCTGGATCAACTCAAGGATTCCTTCACCCAGCCGCTCGCCTTGCCCATGTCGAGCTGTGCGCCGTGACGTGCCTTCAACTCGGCCATGACCTTGCCCATGTCCTTCATGCCCGAAGCATCAGTCTCGGCCTTGATCGCCTCTATCGCAGCCTTCGTGTCGGCCTCGCTGAGTTGCTGCGGCAGGAATTCCTCAATGACCAACAGCTCAGCCTTTTCGCCTTCGGCCCGCTCAGGGCGCCCCCCCTGTTCAAAAAGCTGAATCGATTCGCGGCGCTGCTTTACCATCTTCTGGAGCACTTCGATGACCATGGCGTCGTCGTCGGGCTGGCTGGTGGCGGTGCGTAGCTCAATGTCGCGGTCCTTGATCTTTGCAAGGATGAGCCGCACCGCGGCAACGCGCTGCTTGTCGCCGGATTTCATCGCTGCAACTTGAGCGGCCTTGATCGAGTCGCGAATCATGGGTTGATGCGTTCCTTGGAAAAATAGGTGATGGTGCGCGCTTGAAAGTAGGCGCTGGCGCACGCATTTTCCACCGTGCGCCTTGACGTGATGCACAACGGTGATTAGCCGCAGCGCCTTAGCACCCATTGTCCGAACCGCCTACCGGAGCGACCCTTTATGGCCGACGCCGCACCTTCGCACGCGCCCAAACCAGATGGCACCACTGGCGTTCTCGTCCTTGCCGACGGACACGTGGTATGGGGCCGCGGTTTCGGCACCATCGGTGAAGCCGTAGGCGAATTGTGCTTCAACACATCCATGACCGGATACCAGGAGGTCATGACCGATCCCTCCTACGCCGGTCAGATCGTCACCTTTACCTTTCCGCACATCGGTAATGTGGGCATCAACGAAGAGGACCTTGAGTCCAAGGTCGACAGCGCGGTTGCTTGCGTCGTGCGCGAGGATGTCACCAGTGCATCCAACTTCCGGGCGCGAGGCGAACTCGGTGAGTGGCTGGCGCACAAGGGGAAGATTGGCCTTGCGGGTGTCGACACTCGCGCGCTGACCCGCCGCATTCGTCTTGCAGGCGCGCCAAGTGCAGTTGTCGCGCATCATCCCGACGGGAACTTCGATATCCCGGCGCTGGTGCAACGCGCACGCGATTGGCCGGGTCTGGAGGGGATGGACCTCGCCAAGATCGTCAGCCGCGAGATCCAGGAAGGCTGGGAAGGCTCCACCTGGACGCTCGGCGAGGGCTATGGTCACTTGCCAAGTGGCGGACGCCCCCATGCTGTGGCGATCGATTATGGTGCCAAGGATAACATCTTCCGCAACCTGGTGAAGGCTGGCGCGCGTGTGACAGTGGTGCCGGCAGAAGCTTCTCTCGAGACGATCATGGAACTCAAGCCCGACGGCGTGTTCCTGTCGAATGGCCCCGGCGATCCAGCGGCGACAGGCGCTTACGCAGTACCCGTTATCAAGGAGTTGATGGAGCGGGACTTGCCTATTTTCGGTATTTGCCTGGGCCATCAGATGTTGGCCCTGGCGGCCGGTGCGCGCACCCTGAAAATGCATCAGGGGCATCGCGGCGCAAACCACCCGGTCAAGCGCCTGAATGACAGCGTGGTTGAGATCACGTCGATGAACCACGGCTTTGCGGTCGATAACAGCGACTTGCCTGAAGATGTCGTGGAGACACACGTCTCTCTGTTCGACGGCAGCAACTGCGGCATCGCCATCCGCGGCAAGCGGGCGTTCGGAGTGCAGTATCACCCCGAAGCCAGTCCTGGCCCGCAGGACAGCTTCTACCTGTTCGAGAAGTTCGTCCAGATGATGAAGGAAGGTGCGGCATGATCGAGAGTAGCCTGACCGAACACATCATCGCTTACTACATCGCCGGGCCCGCGAACGACCTCAACATCGCTACCCGCTGGTATCCCTACGGCGAGCTTGTGCTGATTATTGAGGACAAGTTTTCAGTCGCCACCCGCAAGTTCGGTTCGAACGTGCGCGGCAAATCCAAGGTGGCAGGAACCGTATTCCTCGAAAGAATGATCGCCAAGGGCGCTTGGGAGACCAAGGCGAACGACTTCGGAGGTCAGATGCACCAGTTTCAGGCGCCCGCTTACAAAGCTGCGCTTCAAGATTGGCAGCAAAGCGAACCTATTGTTGCGAAGGCCCGAGCCGAAGGCCCCGAGTTCTGGGACAAGACGTTCGCCGAACTCGTCGCCTGATCGCCCGCACTCCTGATTACCAAGGTCAACAGATCCCATGCCCAAACGCACCGACATCTCGACCATCCTCGTCATCGGCGCTGGCCCGATCATCATCGGCCAGGCTTGCGAGTTCGATTACTCGGGCACGCAAGCGATCAAGGCGCTGCGCGAGGAGGGCTATCGCGTGGTCCTCGTGAACTCGAATCCGGCGACGATCATGACCGATCCGGACATGGCGGACGCGACATATATCGAGCCGATCACGCCTGAGGTGGTTACTCGGATCATCGAGAAGGAGCGACCAGACGCGCTGCTGCCGACGATGGGCGGGCAGACTGCGCTCAACTGCGCGCTGGCGCTGTTCAATGACGGCACTCTAGACCGGCTGGGCGTACAGATGATCGGTGCTAACGCCGATGCGATCGATAAGGCCGAGGATCGCCAGCGCTTCCGCGAGGCGATGGACAAGATCGGCCTGGAATCGGCACGCTCTGGCGTAGCGCACACTCTGGAAGAGGCGTTCGCAGTGCTGGAGAGGACTGGATTGCCTTCCATCATCCGTCCCAGTTTTACGTTGGGCGGGACCGGCGGCGGTATCGCTTATAACAAGGCAGAGTTCGAGACGATCGTCCGCTCCGGCCTGGATGCTTCGCCCACGACCGAGGTCCTCATCGAGGAATCGCTGCTCGGCTGGAAAGAGTACGAAATGGAAGTCGTGCGTGATCGGCACGACAACTGCATCATCATCTGCTCGATCGAGAACGTCGATCCGATGGGCGTCCACACGGGCGACTCCATCACTGTTGCGCCGGCGCTGACGCTGACCGACAAGGAATATCAGATCATGCGCAACGCCAGCATCGCGGTGCTGCGCGAGATCGGCGTGGAAACGGGCGGCTCCAACGTCCAGTTCGCGGTCAACCCAGAGGACGGCCGCCTGATCGTCATCGAGATGAATCCGCGCGTGTCGCGCTCCTCGGCTTTGGCGTCCAAGGCAACAGGCTTCCCGATTGCACGTGTCGCCGCCAAGCTGGCCGTTGGCTACACGCTCGACGAGATCATGAACGAGATCACCGGGGCCACTCCGGCGAGTTTCGAGCCGACGATCGACTACGTTGTCACAAAGATTCCGCGCTTTGCGTTCGAGAAGTTCAAGGGAGCCGACCCGCAACTGACAACGGCCATGAAATCGGTCGGCGAAGTCATGGCGATCGGCCGCAACTTCAAGGAGTCGATGCAGAAGGCGCTCCGCGGCCTTGAGACCGGCCTCGACGGTTTCAACCGCGTGCAGGCACTGGAAGGCGCCGGCAAGGACGTGATCACCGCAGCGCTCGCCAAAGCCACGCCTGACCGGTTGCTCGTAGCAGCGCAGGCGATGCGCGAAGGTCTGAGCGTCGAGGAGATCCATGCGATCACGCACTACGATCGCTGGTTCCTGCGCCACATAGAAGAGATCGTGAGCGAGGAAGCGAAGATCATGGCCGACGGCCTGCCGATCGACGCTGCCGGCTTGCGACGCCTCAAGGCGATGGGCTTCTCGGACAAGCGCCTGGCCACGCTGGCGGTGCGTTCTGTCCACGTTGCTGGCGGTCTGGCCGAAACGCAGGCCAAGCGCTCGGGGCTGTTGCACGACGCCTTGCGCGCCATGGCGGGCGCCACCAGTGAGGAGGAGGTGCGAGCCCTTCGCCGCAAGCTAGGCGTTCTGCCCGTGTTCAAGCGCATCGACAGCTGCGCCGCCGAGTTCGAGGCGATCACGCCTTACATGTACTCGACCTACGAGGCTCCTTTCTACGGCGAGCCCGAAGACGAGGCGATGCCGTCCGATCGGCGCAAGATCGTCATCCTTGGTGGAGGCCCTAACCGGATCGGCCAGGGCATCGAGTTCGACTACTGCTGCGTCCACGCCTGCTTCGCGCTTTCCGAAGCTGGGTTTGAAACCATCATGGTCAACTGCAACCCTGAAACTGTCTCCACGGATTACGACACCTCGGACCGCCTTTATTTCGAGCCGCTTACCGCGGAAGACGTGCTGGAGATCCTGCGCGTGGAGCAGCAGTCCGGCGAACTGGTGGGTGTGATCGTGCAGTTCGGCGGACAGACTCCGCTGAAGCTGGCGTCGGCGCTGGAACGCGAAGGAATCCCCATTCTGGGCACTTCGCCCGACGCAATCGATCTGGCTGAAGATCGCGAGCGCTTCGCGGCCCTCATCACCAAGCTCAAGCTCATGCAGCCCGCAAACGGTATCGCCCGCAGCCGCGATGAGGCCGTCGCGGTCGCGAACCGCATCGGCTACCCGGTCCTGATGCGTCCAAGCTACGTGCTGGGGGGACGGGCAATGGAGATCGTCGATTCCGAGCAGCAGCTCGACAACTACATCGCCACTGCCGTGCAGGTTTCCGGCGAGAGTCCAGTGCTGATCGACCAGTATCTGCGCGACGCGATCGAGTGCGACGTCGACGCGCTGTGTGATGGGGAGCAGGTCGTCGTTGCCGGCGTCATGCAGCACATCGAGGAGGCGGGCATTCACTCCGGCGACAGCGCTTGCACCTTGCCTCCCTACAGTTTGCCTGCGGAGATCATCGCTGAGATGGAGCGGCAGGCGGAGCTTCTGGCGATGAGCCTGGGCGTGCGTGGTCTGATGAACGTGCAGTTCGCCGTGAAGGACGGCCAGGTCTATCTCATCGAGGTGAACCCGCGCGCCAGCCGCACCGTGCCGTTCGTCGCAAAGGCGATAGGGCAGCCAGTCGCGAAGGTGGCAGCACGGGTCATGGCTGGCGAAAAGCTGTCCACTTTCCCGCCGTTCAAGCGCGATCTGCCTTACATGGCGGTGAAAGAGGCGGTCTTCCCGTTCGCTCGCTTCCCCGGCGTTGATCCGGTTCTTAGCCCCGAGATGAAGTCGACTGGCGAAGTCATGGGCATCGACACCAATTTTGCCACTGCATTCCTTAAGGCGCAGCTTGGTGCGGGCATGCGGTTGCCTGAAGGCGGCACTGTGTTCGTGTCGGTCAAGAGTAGCGACAAGGCCGTGATCCTGCCCGCCGTGAGAGTGCTGGTGGAGCAAGGTTTCCGCATCATCGCCACTTCCGGTACGCAGAAGTACCTTGCCGACGCCGGCATTCCTGTCGAGCTCGTAAACAAGGTGGCCGAAGGTCGTCCGCACATCGTCGACAAGATCGTCGACGGGGAGATCGCGCTGATCTTCAATACGACGGAGGGCTGGCAAAGCCTGCAGGACTCTCAATCCATTCGCAGATCGGCGCTTACCGCTAAGGTGCCCTACTTCACGACGGCGGCGGCCAGCCTTGCTGCGAGCGAGGCGATTGCCGCATTGCGCGGGAGCCAGCTTGAAGTGCGCTCACTACAAGATTATTATAGCTGAACCAATTTCGCCTCCCCACAATAATAGCGACCGGCTCGCTCCGTTCGGGGTGGGACAGGGAACTAGTCGCAGTGGGCGGCAGCAGAAGGACGAAAGCGAAGCGATGGCCAGTATCGAAAAGTTGCCTATGCTCGCGGAGGGCTATGAAAGGCTGACCGCTGATCTCAAGGCACTGCGTGAAGAGCGGCCTCGCATCGTGGATGCGATCGAGGAAGCTCGCGCGCATGGCGACTTGTCTGAGAATGCGGAGTATCATGCCGCCAAGGAGCGCCAGGGGCAGGTTGAGGCCACGATTGCCGATCTCGAGGACAAGATCAGCCGCGCGCAGATCATCGATCCCGCGACTCTTTCTGGCGACAAGGTTATCTTCGGCGCGACCGTAACTTTGCTCGACGACGACGATAAGCCGGTGAAATACCAGATCGTCGGCCCCTATGAGGCTGACGCCAAGGTAGGCCGGATCAGCTATAACTCGCCGCTGGGCAAGGCGCTGATCGGCCGCAAGGTTGAGGACGAAGTCGAAGTGACTGTGCCGTCCGGTGACAAGTTCTTCGTGGTTGAGAAAATCGAGTTTATCTGACCAGCGTCGTCAGCTCTGGTGCCGGGGCAAGCGACAGAACTTTGCACATCGCATAGTTATGGATAGGAACACCGTCGAGGGCGAAGTCCTGGCGGTGTTCTACCTCGTAGCCGCCTGCCTCGAACACCGGGCGGGCCAGTTCGCTGGCCTCCGTGTAGAGCATCGAGAGGCCTTGAGCGCGCCCGTAGGCACTCGCCTCCTTTACGAGACGTAAGGCGTGCCCCTGCCTGATATGGCCTGGATGGCAGTATAGCATGTCGAGGTGCCCGTCCGCTTCAAGAAGCGCGAACGCCACTGGCATGCCATCGTCGCCGAGTGCGATCGTGATGCGGTCACCGAAGCTGTGCCACTCCAGCCATTCCCACGCTTCGCGGGTCCGCCCAGCCCAAGCCGCGACTTGCGCCGGGCTATAGGCGAGCGGACCAACCCTCGTGATAGACGCGAGGTGGATTTCCCGAAGCGCGTGTTCGTCGCCCGGCTCGAATGTGCGGATCACTCGCTGGGCAGATCGGGCTCGAGCAGCCGATGCAGATGCACGATGACGTACTTCATCTCGGCATCGTCTACCGTGCGCTGCGCGTTGGCGCGCCATGCATCTTCGGCCGAGTTGTAGTCGGGGAAGACACCGACGAGGTCGAGTGCACTAAGGTCGGCAAACTCGAGTGTTCGCGGATCCTTGACCCGACCGCCTAAAACGAGGTGGAGCTTCTGCATGGCAGGACCGAATTCCTATCTTGATGAATTTGATCCCCTAGCCATTCGCAGTGGTGATGCAAGACCTAGGCGCGAACTCTGGCTTTAAGGCCGTGCGCCTTCGCCATGATGCGGTCAGCAACGCTCGCCGGTGGCTTGGGATAGCCGATCAGCTTGCTCGACTGCACCAGGGCCTTGTCACCAAGCTCGCTGAGCCGGTGAGATGCCCGGCCGCCCAGGTTCTCTGCCCGCTCTGCCGCGGCATGACCCAGTTGCTCAGCGCGTTCTGCCGCCGTGTGCCCCCAGACGCTTGCGGTGCCAATCGCCGCGACACTCAGCTTCTCCGCCTTTTGCGCTGCCTTCTCGCCGAGTCTTTCTGCTCGGTCGGCTAGGACGCTGGCTTTCTTCCGGGCCAGAGCGCCGCCGTCTTCCACCTTGTCGATTGCTTCCTCGCCCAGTGAAAGGGCGGCTGCCGCGCCTGCTTCGGCCATGTGATAGGCGCGCTTCGCAAGCTTGCGGCTGAAGCTGCGAGGGATGATCGCGCTGATGGCAAAGCCGAGGGCCACACCGCCAGCGACGGTCATGACGGGGTGTCGCTTGACGAAGCTTAGCGCCTTCTCCGACGGTGTTGCGGGCTCAGGTCGCGTGGGCAGTGCGACAACGTTGGTCGATGTCGGTTCGCCGCTTGCGGCAGGAAGAGCTGTATTTTCGGTCGCCATAGGGACACCTTTGATTTAGCGGTTACGGGGCCCGAGCAGTTCGTCGAGCCAGCCAACAATTGGATTTCGCAGAATCCAAAGCATCAGTGCCGCGATGGTTCCGCCGATGACGCCGGGGTGTTCGTGCGCCACGTCAGCTGCTTCATCGAAGACCACTCTCGCTTTTTCGACGGCTTCATCCGCGACGCGTCCAGCTACGCCTCGAGCCTCAAGGTCGAGTTTCACTTGTTTGAGGCGCGTATCGAACGCCAGCTTCGTCTCGTCTCGCACGGCTTGATCCGCGAGGAACTTGCGTTCGGCAGTGGCCGTCATTGTGCCTTCTCCCCGCCCATGACAGTCATCATGCGATCGAAGCGCTTTTTCGCCTTTATCAACAGAAAGACCGCCGCACCAAGCAGTGCCAGCGTGACCACCGCGGTAGACCCCCAGGCGGTGATTAAGGGCGCAAGCGCAATCACGAGGCCTACTACCAGTGCCATGGTTGCGAAGAACACCAGGACCAGCGCCGCAATGGCGAAGACTGCGATGCTCTTCGTCGCACTCGCGGTGTAAGCAGCGCGAGACTTCTGGAATTGGAATTCTGCCTCCGCATAAGCTCGCGCATCTTGCGCGAGCTGTTGAAGGTCCTCGTTAAGCGAGCGCTCCCGGGCCTCGCTCAGCAAGGGGGCGATCGCCTGTTCGTTCTCCTGCATGTCCCGGCTAGCTTAGCTGCTCAGCTTACTTAAACGCGCGACCGAGCAGGTAACCTGCCGCCGCCGCCATGCCGACGGCAAGAGCCGGCCTTGTGCGCACGAACTCAACCGCGTCTTCGCTCAGCTCATCCAGGCTCTTCTCATCCAGGCGAGTGGCCATATCCTGCACGGACTGGGCGGCAGTGCGGGCATAGTCGCCGTACTTGACCCCGACCTTTTCATCGAGAGCGCCAGCATTCTCGTTGATCGCCTGGCCAAGGCCGGACAAGGCGGTGCATGCCTTGGTTTTGCCATCCGCGGCGAAGCCAAACGCTTTATCCTTGTACTCGTCCGAACGCACTTTTGCTTCGCCGGAGAGACCGTCCTTCTTCTGGTATAGCTTCTCGCGATACCCGCCTGCACGGTTCTGCGCCTCTTCGCCGAGTGCGCGGGCGCCGGCCAGAGCCTCTTCCATGGCCTTGGCGAAGTGGTTCTTGGCGGCATCAGTTCCGCCGACGGCTCCGCCGGGATTCGCTGTAGTCTCGACCATGGTTCATCCTCCTATTTTCACGCCGCCCACATAGAAACGCGGGCAGTCTGTGTGCAATGAGTAACACAACTGTGCTTCCCTGCTGCAACGCAACTTGTCAGCGAAAGTTCCCCTGCTAAGACCGCCGCAGTTCCACCGCGCGACCCTCGCGCGAAGCCAGGCCGGGTGCCTAACAAGGAGTGTGAGCCGCATGACCGCCATCATCGACATCCATGGTCGCGAGATCCTCGACAGCCGCGGCAATCCCACCGTCGAGGTCGACGTGCTGCTCGATGACGGCAGCTTTGGGCGGGCAGCGGTTCCGTCAGGTGCATCGACCGGGGCTCACGAAGCCGTCGAATTGCGCGACGGGGACAAGAGCCGCTATCTCGGCAAGGGCGTCACGAAGGCTGTGGACGCGATAAACGACGAGATTGCAGAGGCGCTCGTGGGATTGGATGCCGAGGACCAGCGAGACCTCGACATGGTGATGATCGAGCTGGACGGAACGGAGAACAAGGGGCGCTTGGGCGCAAATGCGATCCTGGGTACCAGCCTCGCTGTCGCCAAAGCAGCTGCTAATGCACGCGGGCTACCACTTTACGCCTATGTTGGCGGCGTTTCCGCTCATGTGCTGCCGGTTCCGATGATGAACATCATCAACGGCGGCGAGCATGCCGATAACCCGATCGACTTCCAGGAATTCATGATCATGCCCGTAGGCGCGGACTCGATTGCCGAGGCCGTGCGCTGGGGTGCTGAAATCTTCCACACGCTGAAGAAGGGTCTTCATGAGAAGGGTCTCGCTACTGCAGTCGGTGACGAAGGCGGGTTTGCGCCTAACCTTGCCAGCACGCGGGACGCGCTCGACTTCGTGATGGCTTCGATCGAGAAGGCCGGTTTCAAACCCGGCAGCGAGATCCAACTTGCGCTCGACTGCGCATCGACCGAGTTCTTCAAGAACGGCAAGTACGAGATCAGTGGCGAAGGGCTCAGCCTTGAGCCGACTGCCTTTGCCGACTACCTCGCCGATTTGTGTGATGCCTACCCGATCATCTCCATCGAGGATGGCATGAGCGAGGACGATTTCGCGGGCTGGAAGGCGCTCACTGAGAAAATCGGGCACAAAGTGCAGCTGGTCGGCGACGATCTTTTCGTCACCAATCCCAAGCGCCTGACGATGGGCATCGAGAAGGGCCTGGCCAACTCGCTGCTGGTCAAGGTCAATCAGATCGGCTCGCTGACCGAAACGCTTGAGGCGGTCTCCATCGCGCAGCGCAGCGGCTACACTGCGGTTATGTCGCATCGGTCAGGCGAGACTGAAGACGCCACGATCGCTGACCTCGCCGTTGCGACCAACTGCGGTCAGATCAAGACGGGATCGCTTGCGCGTTCGGACCGGCTTGCAAAGTATAACCAGCTCATCCGTATCGAGGAAGAGCTGGGCAAGGCCGCACATTATGCGGGCGCCAAGGCGTTCGGCAAGCTGAGCGCCTAGAGCCTATGCCCCCTCAGTGGCGAGCGCCACTGAGGGGGATTGCACTGGAGGGGTGGCGGTGCGCCAGAACGCAGCGCCTCCGGCTCAGCGGCTAAGATCAGCTTGCCGCGATACGTTCCGCAACGGCGACCAACCGCTGTGCTTGTTCCAGGTGAAGCAGCTCGGCCATCTTGCCTTCCACCTTGATCGCGCCCTTGCCGGCGTTCTCCGGTAGCGCGAAGGCTTCGATGACAGCTCTTGCCCAAGCCAGCTCTGTCTCGCTGGGCGAGAACACCGTGTTGCAAGGTTCGATCTGCGCGGGGTGGATGAGACTCTTGCCGTCGAAGCCGAACATAAGTCCTTGCCGCGCTTCCGCTTCGAACGTCGGGAGATCGCGGAATTCATTGCACACGCCGTCGAGGATCGCGATGCCGTTCGCACGGGCCGCAGCCACCGACATTGACAGGAACGGCAGGAATGGCGTCCGACACGGGGTGAGTTGCGCGCGCATTTCCTTGGCCAGGTCGTTCGTGCCCATGATCCACAGCGACAGCCGCGTGGGTCCGGCCATTGCAGCGATTGCCGGAAGGTTAGCGACTGAGGCGCAGGTCTCGATCATCGTCCAGAGCTGCACCTTCGGTGGAGCGGCGCATAGAGCGCCTTCGTAAGCGGTGACGTCGTCAGGGCCGTTGACCTTTGGCACCAGCACCGCATCGACGTTCGCAGTAGCGATGGCCGCGAGGTCTGCTGCCCCCCAATCTGTATCGAGACCATTGGTGCGGATCGCAACTTCTCGATGGCCGAAGCCGCCTTCATTGACGGCGGCAACAGCCGCCTCCCGCGCCGCCTCCTTCATCTCAGGCGCGACGGCATCCTCAAGGTCGAGAATGACGACGTCGCACGGGAGCGTCCGCGCCTTGGCAATGGCCTTGGCGTTGGAGGCGGGCAGGTACAGCGCGCTACGGCGCGGGCGCAAGTTCGAGTCCATGGCGATGTGCTAGCGCGATCGGACGCGAACTAGAACCCGGTGCTTACACGCCAAGCGTGCTCAGCAGTGTTTCGCTTTCTGTCCAGAGGCGCGCTGCAGCGTCGTCATCGCGGCCTTGCGGGGCAAGAGGAGCTTCCGCGAGATCGTGAAAGTAACGTCCGCCTTCCTTCCCGCCTTCCTGAGAGGTCGCGAGCCATAAGATCGTCCGCGCTGCATCGGCGGGCTGAAGACCTTTGTTGGCGGCGAAGTGATCTTGCATGGCCTTGTCACCATGGCTGGCAAAGTTGGAGTGGACCATTCCTGGATGCATGGCCTGCGCTACGATGCCCTGGTCGGCGAAGCGGCGGTTCAACTCTCGCGTAAATAGGACGTTTGCGAGCTTCGCCTGACAGTATGCAGCGCCAGCGGGACCGTTGCGGAACATGAGGTCGTCCCAGTTCATGCCCGGGCAGTACTCATGCGCCAACGAGGAAACGGCGATTATGCGGACCGCGCCCGGTTCGCTGTCGCGCGCGGCGCGCTCCAGCAGAGGCAGCAGTTCCCTTGTCAGCAGAAACGGCGCGAGGTGATTGGCTGCAAAGGTGGCTTCCAGCCCCTCGCCAGTCGTATAGATGGCGTCCCGTACGCCGCCCGCATTGTTGACCAGCGCGTCGACCCGGTCCGTCAGGGCTGCGATCTCTCCAGCCATCCGCTTAACCTCTGCCATTTCGCAAAAGTCGCCGCGCAGGAAATGGATCTGCGCCTCGGGCGGAGCGGCTGCACGGATTGCCGCCTCAGCTTCGGCGCTGCGGATCGGATCCCGCCCGGTGCCGATCACTCGCCAACCATCGCGAGCGAAAGCCTGAGCGCTGGCAAGGCCGATCCCGGAGCTTGCGCCGGTGATGACGACCACTCGGCCGGAAGTGGCTTCGCTCATCGTGAAGATCTCCTCAAACAGGTTCTGGGGTATGGATGCGGCAGGGGGCGCTGCCAAGAGCAACGGGGGTGACGCGGCATGCGGACGCGGTCGAGCACAGACCGCTTCCATCGAAAGTCCTTGTGCCTCGCTGCGAATCATGAATAACGAAACTCATGAGGTGTCATTAACGAGTCGAGGCGAGTTCGCAAGTCGGACCTGCCAAAGGAAGGATGCCATGGAGAAGAACGTGGAACGGCTGCTCGCCATGCTCAATTCGGAGGATTGCTATGATCATTCCGCTGAGAGCCTGCAGGAGGCACAAATCGCAGCTCTGAACGAACGGCTGCAGGGTCGGTTGGAGCGCATCCGATTGGTCGAATTTCGCGCTCGCGACGCTGAGGTTTCCACGATCACGCGTCTTGAGGACGTGGTTCCCCTGTTGCTTCCGCACACCGCCTACAAATCCTATCCCGAGAGCTTCCTCTCCGGGGGCAAATGGGACAAGCTGACGAAGTGGCTGGCTACGGTGTCGAGCTATCCGACGGACGGCGTTGACCTGACTGACCTCGAGACCATCGATCAGTGGGTGGAGGCCTGTGGCAAGGCGGGTCTGTTCGTCTCCTGCTCCAGCGGTACGACCGGCAAGTCGGCCATGTTGGTTGCGTCGAGAGCTGATCTGGACTTCTTGACCCGCGACAGCATTCATGCGGTCCAGTGGGGATCGAACATGCGAGCGGGTGACATGCGCACTCCGGCCGGTCCCGCGAGCGCTGTGGCTTATACCCCCCGCAACGCCGCTACTGGCCAGGCCATGTTACGCGCCTTCGTCGATCCGTCTGCCTTAAGGTTCGAATCCGGCCTTCCGCCAGTGACGGTGGGCGCGCTGACCGGGATGGTCGTGCTGCGCAAAGCCATCGCAGATGGAACTGCGAAGCCTGACGAGGTGGCTGCTTTCGAGGCTGAATCTGCCGCAAGGCAGGCTGCGCTTGATGCCGCTCAAGCCGGTGCGGTTGAGGATATCATCTCCAAACGCGGGCAGCGCCTTTACATCACGGGCATGTGGGGCTCGCTCTATGCCCTCGCAAAGGCCGTTCGCGAGCGAGGCTTTAGTGGCAGCGACTTTCATCCCGAAAATGGCCTCTACGTCGGCGGCGGGCTGAAGCGGGCGCAACTGCCTGACAACTATCGCGAGTTCATCTACGAAACCTTCAACCTGCACCCTGGCTACACTTACCATATGTACGGGATGCAGGAATTGAACTCTGCGATGCCGCGGTGCGAGGCCGGTCAACGCTACCACGTGCCGCCGTGGGTGGTGGTGCTGCCGCTCAACAAGGAGGGCGATACACTGATCGAGCGCAGAGGCGAAGTTGAATGTCGCGCGGCCTTCTTCGACCTTTCGCTCGACGGACGCTGGGGCGGTGTGATCTCCGGCGACCGGATACATGTCGACTTCAGCCCTTGCGCTTGCGGAGCCAAGTCGCCTTCGATCCGCGACGACATCGCTCGCTACTCGGACCTGGAGGGCGACGATAAGATTGGCTGCGCCGGTACCGTGGACGCATACGTGAGAGGCTTGTCGTGAATCAGATCGGTGAAGTCGAGCCGGCCGAGGCGATCGTTTCGGCTCCTTTCTTCCTGCGAGGCGAAGTGCTGTTCGGTAGCGAGATCATCCAGAAGTCGCGCGACCTGGGTGTCACCTTCGCGACGCCGAAGATCCCGCTAGACAAGGCGGTGGCTCCGCGCACCGAAGTGCCGCCGCTGCTCAACGTGCCGCTTGCCGAGATCATCGACTTTCTGGTCGAGACAGGGCAGCGCCTTTCAGCGTCCGACAACACGTACATGCAGGAATGTGTCGAACGCATGTGCACGACACACGTCCTGCCCCGCGCTGTCGTAGAGAACTCAGTGCGCCACGCGGCTGGTTACCTCGACAATCGCGTGCTGACGGCGGAAGTCGAGCAGAGCTTCCCCGACCCGCGCGCGCTCGATACCTGGGTGCCGAAGCAGGACTTCATGGGGCGCAAAAGCTTCGTGCGTGCCTTCGCTCCGCGTCTCATCCACGTCATGCCCGGCAACTCGCCAGGAGTTGCAGTGAAGTCGATCGCCCAAGGGGCAATGGTGAAGGCGGTGAACCTGTTCAAGATGCCATCGGCCGATCCGTTCACCATGGTGGCGATCTTGCGCACCATGGCGGACATCGACCCAAACCATCCCATCGTGCGCTCGATGTCGGCGGTTTACTGGCGGGGAGGCGACGACGCGGTGGAGCGCGTGCTTTACCGCCCGCAGTACTTCGACAAGATTGTTGCCTGGGGTGGTGGAGACGCAATCAACAACGTTATCAAATACCTGGGGCCGGGATTTCAGCTCGTTTCCTTCGATCCGAAAACGTCAGTCTCAATGGTTGGCGAGGAGGCACTTGCTGACTACGACACGATGGACCGGGTCGCGGACCTGTGCTCGGCCGACGTGATGACGCTGAACCAGGAGGCGTGCGTCGCCAGTCGCTACCAGTTCGTCGAAGGCCCACAGGAGCAGGTTGATCGCTTCTGCGAACGGCTGCACTTCCATATTGCGCGCCGAGCGGAAGCCAGTGGCGATGTTCGGCCGCTCGAGATGGACATGCGCGAGCAGGTCGAATCGATGCTCTTGATGGACGACGAGTATGGCGTCTGGGGGCGCGCGGACGGGAAGGGGCTGGTCATCCGCTCCGAGGAGCCAGTCGACTTTCATCCGATCAACAAAACCGCGAATGTGGTGCGGGTCGATTCATTGGACGACGCCGTGAGGTGGATCAACGTGGCGACCCAGACGGTGGGCTTCTACCCCTTCGATCGCATGGCGGACTATCGTGACCGGCTTGCAGCGGGCGGCGCCCAGCGCATCGTTCATCTTGGAGAAGCCGGTCCTTCGACAATCGGCAATCCGCATGATGCAATGTATCCGCTACACCGGTTCGTACACTGGATGGCACATGAGGACGGGACGGTCTCAACCTTGGGCCTTCCGTAACATCGCCGCACCGTAATTTCGCTTGCCTTCTTCGCCTTGCATCATCCGGGGCTTGCCAGCTTGGCGCTATGCGCTAGGCAACGATCAAACATCTGTCGGCGGGCATCAATCGCCGGCGCTACTCGTCACAAGAGGATCGTACAGACCATGGCCGTTGAAATCCTGCTCCCCAAGATCGGCTTCTCGATGCAGGAGGGCCAGATCGCCGAATGGCTCGCCAAGGATGGCGATCAGGTGACCGAAGGGCAGCCACTGTTCTCGTTGGAGGCCGACAAGTCGACCAATGAGGTCGAGGCACCGGCTACGGGCACCTTGAAGATCACCGCAGCCACGGGCGAGACTTACGAAGTCGGCACGGTTCTCGGCTACATCGAGTAAGACTCTCCAGGGCTGGACTCGGCTGCCGACCGGGTCCAGACTGCGGAAATGCGGAATGTTCTGACGGTATCAGCTGTTCTCGTCGCGCTGGCTCTGCCTGGTGCGGCGCTTGCCAATCTACCGGTTGGTGCCAAGGCTCCGCCGTTCAGCACGAAGGCTGCCTTGGCCGGAAGGGACTTTGCGTTCGATTTGCGTAGGGCCCTGCGCAAAGGGCCCGTCGTCCTGTACTTCTACCCCAAGGCGTTTACTCAGGGCTGCACGCTCGAAGCTCATGCCTTCGCTGAGGCGGCGCCTGAGTTCGCCAAATATGGCGCTTCTGTGGTGGGCATGTCAGCCGACGACCTGCCGACCCTACGGAAATTCTCGACCGAGGCATGCCGCGACAAGTTTGCTGTCGGAATAGCCACCCCGTCGGTCGTCGAGGCCTACGACGTGGCACTCAAGCGCCCCGGCATGGCTGCGGCAATGACCGACCGCACTAGCTATGTCATCGCGCCGGACGGGCGGATCGCCTTTGTTCACTCCGACCTGGACTACCGTGATCACGTGAAACTCACGCTTAACGCGGTCAAAGCGCTTAAGTCGAAGAGCCGTTAGCTCGCATAGGCGCAACCACGCGCTGCACCGTCGCTTTACAATCGCAGCCGCTTCGCTAAGCGAGGCGACCCCCTTTGTTCCGGAGTTATGCCGTCATGCGTGCCGAAGGGCAGGCCCATATTGAGCGTATCCAGAAGGCGATGGCGCTCGTCCGTAAGTTTCTAGACTGGGATCGCGCTGTGCGTCGCCTCGACGAGCTCAACGCGCGCGTCGAAGACCCGACGCTGTGGGACAAGCCCAAGGAGGCCGAAGCGGTGATGAAAGAGCGTCGCCGGCTGGAAGCTTCGATCGGTGCGGTCAAAGAGATTGAGGGCGAGATGAACGACGCAATCGAGTTCATCGAGCTGGGCGAGATGGAGGACGACACTCCCACCATCGACGAAGGCCACGCGACACTGGCCGCACTTGCCGAGCGGGCAGACCGCGACAAAGTGCAGGCTTTGCTCGCAGGCGAAGCGGACAGCAACGACACCTATCTTGAAGTTCACGCCGGCGCGGGCGGCACAGAGAGCCAGGATTGGGCCGAGATGCTCCAGCGCATGTACACGCGCTGGGCCGAGCGTAAGGGCTACAAGGTGGAACTGGTCGACTATCATGCGGGCGAAGCGGCCGGTATCAAGAGCGCGACACTGCTGATCAAAGGTGAGAACGCCTACGGCTACGCGAAGACCGAAAGCGGCGTGCACCGCTTGGTCCGCATCAGTCCGTACGACAGCTCCGCGCGCCGCCATACCAGCTTCTCCAGCGTGTGGGTTTACCCGGTGATCGACGATACTTTTGAGATCGACATCAACCCGGCTGACCTGAAAATCGATACTTATCGCGCTTCGGGCGCCGGCGGTCAGCACGTGAACACGACCGATTCGGCCGTGCGTATTACACACCAGCCGTCCGGCATCGTGGTGGCCAGCCAGATCGACCGCTCGCAGCACAAGAACCGCGAGATTGCCATGGGCATGCTCAAGGCGCGGCTGTTTGAGGAAGAGATGCGCAAGCGCGAGGAAGCAGCCAGCGCTGAGCATGCCAGCAAGAGCGATATCGGCTGGGGACACCAGATCCGCTCCTACGTGCTGCAGCCCTACCAGCAGGTGAAGGACTTGCGTACCGGACTCGTCTCAACAGCTCCGGGTGATGTGCTCGACGGCGAATTGGACGCGTTCATGGCGGCAGCACTCTCGCAGCGAGTCTCGGGTGAGAAGGTTGAGGTCGAGGACGCCGACTGAGGCCGGACGTAGCCGCGACGAAACTTTCGTGTGTGAGGCTTTTTTGCCAACCAGCAGACGAATCGCTAAGGGGCCGCATGTCCGCGCCTAGACGCTTCGCTTTTTTTGTCGCGCTTGCACTCGCTGGCGTCTCTGCCGGCTGTCACAAGCAGCAGGACGATGGTCGTCCGGAGAGTGCGCGTGGGTTCCCCCGTGCGGACCGCCCCGTCTCCAATCTGAGCGGAAACGGCTTCTCCTCGGAAACGGAGCGGGACAGCGTCAATGAAGCGCAAACCGTCATGGACCTTGCCGACATCGGTGAGGGCATGTCCGTTGCGGACATCGGTGCGGGCGAGGGGTATTATACAGTGCGTCTCGCGCAGCGGGTCGGGTCAGAGGGGCGAGTACTGGCGCAGGACATCGATCCCGACGCCGTGCGTGATCTCGGCCTCCGCATTGAGCGCGAGCGGCTTGATAATGTTTCAATCAAGCTGGGCGCCGAAGATGATCCTCGGCTGCCGGCGAACAGCTTCGACCGGGTATTCCTGGTCCACATGTATCATGAGGTGGAAGAGCCCTACGCGTTCCTGTGGCGGCTGCGTCCCGCGCTGCGCAAGGGCGGCAGCGTGATCGTTGTTGATGTGGATCGACCTACGGATAGCCATGGTATTCCCCCGGCATTGCTTTTCTGCGAATTCGAAGCCGCGGGCTTTCGTTTGGCCGAATTTGTGCGTAAGCCTCAAATGCAAGGTTATTATGCGCGCTTCGAGGCTGCCGGGCCGATACCCGCGCCCGACGCCATACGGCCGTGCCGTTTGGCTGGCAGCGCTCCGGCCGCAGCAAGCTGAGCAGGCGCGCTCCAGAGGAAAGACGATAAAAAGATGAGTTTCAAGGGTCTCAAGCCGATCGTTTATGGCGGCCGGGAAGTCTGGCCATTGGTCGAAGGCGGCAAGGGAGTTTCCGCGACGAACCATGCCAGCTCTGGCGCCTGGGCGGCTGCAGGCGGGATCGGGACTGTCAGTGCGGTAAATGCCGACAGCTACGACGCGGAGGGCAAGATTGTCCCTCAGGTATACGATGCGCTGACCCGCAAGGAGCGTCACGAGCAACTCATCCGCTATGCTATCGATGGCGCCGTTGAGCAGGTGCGCCGCGCCCATGAGATCTCTGGCGGGCAGGGTGCGATCAACATCAACGTGCTCTGGGAGATGGGCGGCGCCCAGACCATTCTTGAAGGCGTGCTGGAGAAGACTCGCGGAATGGTCGCCGGCGTGACGTGTGGCGCGGGCATGCCGTACAAGCTGTCGGAGATCGCAGCTCGCTTCAACGTTAACTATCTGCCGATTGTAAGCTCCGGGCGAGCATTTCGTGCTCTGTGGAAGCGTGCCTACCACAAGGTGCCGGACCTGCTGGCTGCGGTCGTTTATGAAGACCCGTGGCTGGCTGGAGGCCATAACGGCCTTTCCAACGCCGAGGATCCGACCAAGCCAGAGGATCCTTATCCGCGCGTCAAGGCGCTGCGCGACACCATGCGCGCGGAGGGCATTGCGGACGACGTGCCCATCGTGATGGCTGGCGGGGTCTGGTTCTTGCGCGACTGGGAGAACTGGATCGACAATCCTGAACTCGGGACGATCGCTTTCCAGTACGGCACGCGACCCTTGCTCACGCACGAGAGTCCGATCCCGCAGCAGTGGAAGGACGCGCTGCGCGAATTGGAGCCGGGCGACGTGCTCTTGCATCGCTTCTCGCCCACCGGCTTTTACTCATCCGCTGTCCGCAACCCATTCTTGCGCAACCTGGAAGCTCGTTCCGAGCGACAAATTCCCTATTCCAAGGTCGAGGCGGGCGAGCACACCGAGCGGCTCGACGTTGGTGTGAAAGGCAAGAGCTTCTGGGTTGCGCCGAAGGGCCTTGATCGCGCCAGAGGATGGGCGGCGGAGGGTTACACCGAAGGTCTGCGCACCCCAGACGATACTATCGTCTTTGTCGATCCGATCGAGCGCGATGTGATCCGCAAAGATCAGGCGGACTGCATGGGCTGCCTTTCGCATTGCGGCTTTTCGTCCTGGAAAGACCACGACGACTACACCACGGGGCGTCTGGCAGACCCGCGCAGCTTCTGCATCCAGAAGACTTTGCAGGACATCGCGCACGACGGCCCTATTGACGAGAACCTCATGTTCGCAGGCCATGCTGCTTATAAATTCAAGCAGGATCCGTTTTACTCAAACGGCTTCACGCCGACCGTCAAAGAACTTGTCGACCGCATTCTGGCCGGCGATTGAGGCCTCGCATCGAGCCCGATCGTATCGACGCGTTCTGCGTAGCACGCGTGTGCTCGTCGGTGTTGTTCTGGTCGGTTTAGGTATGAGAAACCTTGAAGGCAGGTTCGCAGCAGCGCTATGCACCTGGGTATGACTGCCCTGCGCGCCTGCTCTCTCTTCGCTGCGATGTTGTTTGCCCTGGTCACGCCTGCGAGGGCAGATGACGAAGGCGTACCGTATTGGGCATCCATTGACGCCGAAATCGCCAACATGCGGGTCGGCCCTGGCGATAGCTACCGTATATCGTGGGTCTATCGACGCCCCCATCTGCCGGTGAAGGTCGTCCGGCGCGAGGGCCCTTGGCGCTTGATTGAGGATCCAGCAGGTGATCGTGGCTGGATGCGCGACTTGCTACTTTCCCGCCAGCGAGCCGCGATCGTGAAGGGCGAGGGGCTCGCGGAGATCCGCGCCGCTCCGACATCCGGCTCTCACCTCCAGTGGCGAGTGGAGCCCGGTGTCGTCGGACTATTGGGAGAGTGCGAGGCCGGGTGGTGCCAGTTCGATGCCGGCGGTCACAAGGGCTTCGCGCAAGCTGATCGCTTGTGGGGGGCGGGCGCGCCTTAGACAATCAAAAGAAAACCCCCCGCCTTTAAGAGGCGAGGGGTTCGGGTATCGTACATGGGTGGACTTGTTTAGTTAAGCTCGACCGCCACAGCAGTTGCTTCACCGCCGCCAATGCAGAGGCAGGCGATGCCGCGCTTCAGGCCCTTTTCCTTCAAAGCGCCGAGCAGTGTGACGATAATCCGCGTACCGGATGCACCGATCGGATGGCCAAGCGCAGTGGCGCCACCGTGGACGTTTATCTTCTCGTGAGGAATGCCGAGATCGTGCATCGCGAACATCGCGACACAAGCAAACGCCTCGTTGATCTCGAACAGATCGACGTCGGAGATTTCCCAGTCGATCTTCTTCAGCAGCTTGGTGATCGCTCCGGCCGGAGCGGTTGTGAACTTGGCTGGCTCCTGCGCATGGGCGGCAACACCGACGATAGTTGCGACAGGTTGCACATTTTTCTGCTCTGCCACGCTCTGGCGCGTTAGGACGACCGCGGCCGCACCATCGGAGATCGAACTGGAGCTTGCTGCAGTGATGGTGCCTTCCTTGGCGAAGGCTGCCTTGAGCTGCGGGATCTTGTCGGGTTGACCCTTGCCAGGTGCCTCGTCGGTATCGACGATGACTTCACCCTTGCGCGTCTTGACTGTCACGGGAACTACTTCGCTGGCGAAGCCGCCAGTGGCAATCGCCGCCTGAGCGCGGCGCAGCGACTCGATGGCATAGGCGTCCTGCGCTTCGCGAGTGAGCTGGTACTCGTCTGCAGTGCATTGAGCGAAGGCGCCCATGGCACGGCCTTCCTCATAGGCGTCTTCCAGGCCGTCGAGGAACATGTGGTCATAAAGCGTGTCATGGCCGGCGCGTGCGCCGCCACGGTGCTTCTTCGTCAAGTAGGGCGCGTTGGTCATGCTCTCCATGCCGCCGGCGACGACAACGTCGATAGAGCCAGCTGCAAGGGCCTCGGCGCCCATGATCACCGTCTGCATGCCCGAGCCGCAAACCTTGTTGACCGTGGTGGCCTGCACCGACTTCGGCAGACCCGCCTTGATCGCAGCCTGTCGGGCCGGAGCCTGTCCCAGGCCAGCCGGAAGCACGCACCCCATGTAGATGCGTTCGATGTCTTCGCCTGCGACGCCGGCCCGCTCAACTGCGGCCTTGACCGCGGTAGCGCCGAGATCGGTCGCGCTCACATCGGCGAGGGCGCCTTGTAAGCCCCCCATCGGGGTGCGTGCGTACGAGAGAATGACGATCGGATCGCCGGCTGAGATCTGGGCCATGGGGATGCCTTTCGGTGATTGCTGTCGATAGGAGTTGTCGATCCGCATAATGCTGCGATGCGGCAATGGCAATGCGGTGTGGCGCGGTTGTAAGGTTTGGTTGCCAGCTAAGGGCTTACGGGCCAGAAAACTCCGTAATTGTTCGCCGCGGTCGCGCTACCCGTTCGGGAAGAGGCCGGCCGGGCTTGCGCCGCGATGGTTGCAGGCCTAGGGCGCTCCAACCGGATTACGCAACGAGTCAGAGCCTTGGTCGACCTCTCGCAATACCTTCCGATCCTCATATTCCTGTTCATCGCGCTTGCGCTGTCCAGCGCGTTCGTCTTCCTGCCGATGGGGGTGGCGCGGCTGACTGGCACGCACAATCCCTCGGCCGACAAGCTGAGCGAGTACGAATGCGGCTTTCCCGCCTTCGAGGACCCGCGCAGCCAATTTGACGTCCGCTTCTACCTAATTGCTATCCTCTTCATTATATTCGATCTTGAGGCCGCCTTCCTCTTCCCGTGGGCGGTGTCGCTGGACGTGACGGGCTGGCCCGGCTGGATTACCATGATGGTGTTTCTCGGCGAGTTGGCAATCGGCCTGGCGTATGCGTGGAAGAAGGGAGCTCTTGACTGGGCATGAGCGACGTTATGCAATTTCGCAAGGACGGTCATCTGCCAGAGAGCGCGGTGACGCTTCCCGATCAGAACTTTTTCAACGGTCTTAATCAGGAGGTCTCCGACAAGGGCTTCCTGATTACCAGCACCGAGGAGCTATTCCAGTGGGCCCGAACCGGCTCGCTGTGGTGGATGACCTTTGGCCTCGCATGCTGCGCGGTCGAGATGATCCACGTCAATATGCCCCGCTACGACATGGAGCGGTTCGGCGTTGCTCCGCGCGCGTCGCCGCGTCAGTCGGACGTGATGATCGTTGCCGGTACGCTGTGTAACAAGATGGCTCCGGCACTGCGTCGGGTCTACGATCAGATGTCGGACCCGAAGTACGTGATCTCGATGGGTTCGTGCGCCAATGGCGGCGGGTACTATCACTACAGCTATAGCGTGGTGCGCGGGTGTGACCGCATCGTGCCGGTCGACATCTATGTGCCGGGCTGTCCGCCGACTGCCGAAGCGCTGCTCTATGGTGTGATGCAGTTGCAGCGGAAGATTCGCCGCGTCGGCACGCTCGAGAGGTAAGGCGAAAATGGCCGTCCTGCATTCCGCTCCGAAGTACGCGCCCAACGATGGTGTGCGCGAAACCCTGGCTGCAGCGCTGGGGGCGATGGTGCTCGACACTAAGGAGGAGTTCGAAGAGATCATCATCACCGTGCAGCGTGAACGCATCGAGGATGCGCTGCGCCTGCTGCGTGATGAGCATCACTATCAGATGCTCATGGAAATCGCCGGCGCCGACTATCCTTCGCGCGCCGAGCGGTTCGAAGTGATCTACATGCTGCTCTCGATCACGAAGAACCACCGAGTGATGGTGAAGGTCAGTGCTGCGGAAGACACGCCGGTGCCTACAGTCACGACGCTTTGGCCGGTGGCTGGGTGGCTCGAGCGGGAGATCTTCGATCTTTTCGGCGTGATCTTCGCTGGTAACCGGGACTTGCGCCGCATCCTCACTGACTACGGTTTTGAAGGGCATCCATTCCGCAAGGACTTCCCCCTGACCGGCTATGTAGAAGTCCGCTATTCTGAAGAGGACAAGCGGGTGGTTTACGAGCCAGTGCGCCTCGACCAGGATTTGCGTACCTTTGACTTCCTGAGCCCTTGGGAAGGTGCAGACTACGAGCTTCCCGGCGATGAAAAAGCGAAACCCGCGCCTTCGCCGGTCGCGGAAGTAAAGGTCACGGAATCACCGGAAGAAACCGGAGCTGGCGAGAAGACGGACGCGAAGGCGGCGGAGAAGGTCGCTCCCAGCGTTGCCGCCACTGGCACCGTTGCCGGGCAGGGGCAGAGCGAACCTACACCCATCACGAGCGATATTCCCGACCCGGGCGCGCCCAAACCCACCGCCGATCGCCCTGACCGGCCACCCAGTGGCGGTGCGAGCGCGGACGAGGGAACGGGCTCCACTCCCGAAGGTAGCTGATTATGAGCGGACTTTCCCTTGAGAGCTCGCCCACCACCCAGGGCGAGTCGATCGACAACTACACCATCAACTTCGGGCCGCAGCACCCTGCGGCACATGGCGTGCTGCGCATGGTCATGGAGCTCGAAGGCGAGGTGATCGAGCGCGTCGACCCGCACGTCGGACTGCTGCACCGCGGCACCGAGAAGCTGATCGAGCACAAGACTTACTTGCAGGCACTGCCGTATTTCGATCGTCTCGACTACTGCTCACCGATGTGCATGGAGCACACGTACGTGCTCGCAGTTGAGAAACTCCTCAATCTGGAGGTGCCGCTGCGGGCGCAATACCTGCGGGTCATGTTCGCGGAGCTTACTCGCATCAAGAACCACCTGCTCAACATCGGCAGCCATGTCATGGACGTGGGTGCGATGACGCCGAACTTGTGGCTGTTCGAACTGCGTGAAGACTGCATGAACTTCTACGAGCGGGCTTCGGGCGCGCGCATGCACGCTGCGTGGTTCCGACCGGGCGGCGTGCACCAGGACGTGCCGCTCAAGCTGCTGACGGACATCGGCGACTGGCTCGATACGCGCATGCCCGAGCTGTTCGAGGACGCAATGAGCCTTGTGACTGGCAACCGGATCTTCAAGCAGCGCAATGTTGATATCGCCAAGGTCAGCCGTGACGACGCAATGGCTTGGGGGTTCTCCGGCCCTATGATCCGGGCTGCCGGCATCCCTTGGGACCTTCGCAAGAGCCAGCCCTACGACGTCTATGATCGCATGGATTTTGAGATTCCGGTCGGCACGAACTCCGATTGCTATGATCGGTTCATGGTGCGGGTGGAGGAAGTTCGCCAGTCCGCCAAGATCATCAAGCAGTGCATCGCGGAAATGCCGGAGGGCCCCGTCGCATCGATGGACCGGAAGGTGGTGCCGCCCAAGCGTGCCGAGATGAAAAGTTCAATGGAATCGCTGATCCATCACTTCAAGCTCTATACTGAGGGTTTCCACGTTCCCGCAGGCGAAGTCTACGTCGCGACCGAGAGTCCGAAGGGCGAGTTCGGCGTCTATCTGGTCTCGGACGGCTCGAACAAGCCATACCGTTGCAAGATCAGGCCGACAGCGTTCTCACACCTCCAGGCGATGGATATGATGTGCAAGGGACACATGTTGCCTGACGCGACAGCCATCCTGGGCGCCATCGATGTCGTCTTCGGTGAGTGCGACAGGTAGACACAGAAGGAGTGCCGGCGTGTACGGGGTGGGACCTTTCGCGACGGAAAGAGGCGTAGCGGGAACGCGGGAGTACTTGAGATGAGTGCGCAGATGATCGACATGACGCGGATATGGGCGATGCTGACCGGCCTAGTTCTGGCCGCATGGTACTTCGCCGCCACGTACCTGGGCTTCAAGGCGTCCGAACTGCTGCCGATGATGGTGACGGCAATCGGCGGCTTCGAAATGTTCCTGTTTGCCCAGGATGTCTGGCAGCAGCGCAAGCATGGCTGAAAAGCCGTCACTCTGGACTTTCGTTGCGGTCGCTCTTGCGATCGCTCTGGGCGCCTTCGGGCTTGGCCAGATCATCGAAGGTGCAGGCATATTATTTGTGATAGGTGCGACCACTGCATGCGTGGCAGTCGCGCGGAAATTGTGGGGAAATAAAGTCAGTGGCTGATCGCTACCTCGAACCCGACTCGCCCGAGCTGCGGGCGCGGTGGGGCAACTTTGCCTGGAGCCAGAAGTGGGCCGACAAGGCGAAGGCGGCGGTTGCGCGCTACCCGGAAGGGCGGCAGCGCTCTGCGGTGATGGCGCTGCTCGACTATGCGCAGCGCCAAGTCGGCGAAGAAACGAACACGCAAGGCTGGCTTCCCATTCCGGTGATCGAGTTCGTCGCGCGCGCATTGGACATGCCGGTCGTGCGCGTGCTCGAAGTTGCTACGTTCTATACGATGTATAACCTTGTACCCGTCGGTCGTTTCCATGTGCAGGTCTGCGGCACGACGCCCTGCATGTTGCGCGGCTCGGACGACATCATCGCTGCTTGCGAGAAGCGCGGGATGCATCACGGTCACACCACCGGCGATGGTCTGTGGACCTTCACGGAGGTGGAGTGCATGGGCAACTGCGCCTCGGCGCCCATGGTGCAGATCAACGACGACAACTATGAAGATCTGACCGCTGAGCGGTTCGACGCCGTGCTCGACGCGCTAGCTCGCGGTGAGACGCCGAAGGCTGGCACGCAGGAGCCGGGCCGTCACACAGTGGAGCCTGCGGGTGCGCTGAGCACGCTGACCGCAATGGTCAACGAAAACCACGATTACCGGGGTGAGTGGCAATGAGCCTCGCCGACAAGGACCGCATCTTCACCAATGTCTACGGCTACCAGCCGTGGCAGCTTTCCGCCGCACAGGCGCGGGGCGACTGGGACAACACCAAGGATCTGATCGCTCGCGGACGCGACGCGATCATCCAGGAGATGAAGGACTCGGGCCTGCGCGGACGCGGCGGTGCGGGCTTCCCGACAGGGATGAAGTGGTCCTTCATGCCCAAGCAGCCGCCGCTTGATGCCGCGGGTAATCCGAGGCCGAGTTTCCTCGTCATCAACGCCGACGAGTCCGAACCCGGCTCGTGCAAGGACCGCGAGATCATCCGCCACGATCCGCACAAGCTGATCGAAGGTGCGTTGGTCGCTGGCTTCGCCATGGGCGCACGCGCTGCCTACATTTACATTCGTGGTGAGTATATCCGCGAGGCCGAGGTGCTGTTCGCCGCCGTGCAGGAAGCGTATGACGCTGGCCTGCTCGGCAAGAACGCTGCGGGTTCGGGGTACGACTACGACGTCTTCGTGCATCGTGGCGCCGGCGCTTACATCTGCGGCGAAGAAACCGCGATGATCGAAAGTCTTGAGGGCAAAAAGGGCCAGCCCCGCCTCAAGCCGCCGTTCCCTGCCGGTGCGGGCCTCTATGGTTGTCCGACGACCGTCAACAACGTCGAATCAATCGCCGTCGCGCCCACAATCTTACGGCGCGGCGCGGCGTGGTTCTCCAGCTTTGGCAACGAGAACAATCGTGGCACCAAGCTCTTCCAGATCAGCGGGCACGTGAACAAGCCCTGCGTGGTAGAAGAGGAAATGAGCATCCCGTTCCGCGAGCTGATCGAACGCCACTGTGGCGGTATTCGAGGCGGTTGGGACAATCTGCTGGCGGTAATTCCGGGCGGTTCCTCGGTACCACTGGTGCCGGCTGCGCAGATCATGGACTGCCCAATGGACTTCGACGGGCTGAAGGCTCTTGGTTCGGGCCTTGGCACTGCCGCCGTGATCGTCATGGACAAGTCCACCGACATCGTGCGGGCCATCAGCCGCTTGTCCTATTTCTATAAGCATGAATCCTGTGGCCAGTGCACGCCATGCCGCGAAGGTACCGGTTGGATGTGGCGGGTGATGGAGCGCTTGCGCACTGGTGAGGCGCATGTTGACGAGATCGACATGCTCCAGCAAGTCACGAAGCAGGTTGAGGGCCACACCATCTGCGCCCTAGGCGATGCGGCCGCCTGGCCAATCCAGGGCCTCATCCGACACTTCCGCCCCGAACTCGAGCGCCGTATCGAAGAACGGCTCGGTTCGCTGCAACAGGCTGCCGAATAATGCCCAAGCTCAAAGTCGATGGCGTCGAACTCGACGTTCCCAACGGCGTGACCGTGCTTCAGGCCTGCGAACTCGCGGGCAAGGAGATCCCGCGCTTTTGCTATCACGAGCGGCTGTCGATCGCTGGCAATTGCCGCATGTGCCTGGTCGAGGTTAAGCCTGGACCGCCCAAGCCGCAGGCATCTTGCGCACTCCCGGCGACCGATGGCCAAGAGATTCGTACTGATTCGGAGATGGTGCGCAAGGCACGCGAGGGGGTGATGGAGTTCCTGCTCATCAATCACCCGCTGGATTGCCCGATCTGCGACCAGGGCGGTGAGTGCGACTTGCAGGATCAGGCCATGGCCTATGGCCGTGGCGGCTCGCGGTATCACGAGAATAAGCGCGCGGTTACCGAGAAGTACATGGGGCCGCTGATCAAGACAGCGATGACCCGCTGCATCCACTGCACACGCTGCGTGCGCTTCTCCGAGGAAGTGGCAGGCGTTGACGAGATCGGCGCGCTTTATCGCGGCGAAAACATGCAGATCACGACCTACCTTGAGCATGCTGCCAAGCATGAGCTCTCGGCCAACGTGATCGATCTATGTCCGGTGGGCGCGCTTACCAGTCGGCCTCATGCCTTCGAGTTACGCCCTTGGGAGCTGAAGAAGACGCTTGGGATCGACGTGTCGGATGCAACCGGTGCCAACATTCGCATCGACAGCCGCGGTCGTGAAGTCATGCGCGTGCTGCCCCGCAATAATGACGACGTGAACGAGGAATGGCTTAGCGACAAAGGGCGCTATCAGGTCGATGGCCTCATGCGCCGGCGTCTCGACCGCCCCTGGATTCGCCGCGACGGGAAGCTGCAGCCGGCCAGCTGGCAGGAGGCGTTCTCCACCATCGCTTCTCTCAACCCCGGAGCGAGCATTGCTGCCATCGCGGGTGACCTCGTCGACTGTGAGACGATGTTTGCCGCCAAGAGGCTGGTTGGTGCCCTTGGCTCCAGGCTGGTTGAGGGACGCCAGACCGGCATGGACTATGCCACCGACAGCTTGGCGGCGGTGAACTTCAACTCCACGCTGGCCGGCATTGAGACGGCAGACGCCATTCTCATCGTGGGCTCGATGGTCCGCTGGGAAGCGCCGCTGGTGAATGTCCGCATCCGCAAGGCTGCAAAGCGCGGCGCGAGGGTGTTCCTGATCGGTCCGGAATGGGAGACCACTTTCGGTGGCGATTTCATCGGCAACGACTTGTCCTTGCTCGGAAACCTTCCAGAGGCCGTCACGCGTGCTTTCGGTGATGCCAAGCGTCCGGCAGTCATCGTCGGGGGAGCAGGGCTTGGCAGGGGGGGACTGGAGGCAGCCCTTTCGCTGAGCAACAGCCTCAATCTTGTGCGTGAGCTGGAAGACGGCACCCGCTGGAACGGCTTTAACGTGCTCCATATGGCAGCGAGCCGCATGGGCGGTCTCATGCTTGGCTTCGCGCAACAGGGCGGGATCGCCGATCTGGTCTCCGCCAAGCCGAAGGTCGTGCTCTCGCTAGGCGCAGATGAGGTGGACTACACCCGCTTTGCCGGTTCGATGATCGTTTACATCGGGCATCACGGCGACAAGGGCGCGCATGCGGCGGACGTCATTCTTCCCGGCTCCGCCTACGTCGAGAAGGCGGGAACGTACGTTAACACAGAAGGCCGGGTGCAGTTCGCCGACAAGGCAGTATTCGGACCCGGCGACGCTCGCGAGGATTGGACGATCCTGCGCGCCCTGGCGGACGCTTTCGACGTCACCGTGGGCTTCGACAGCTTCGAGGAATTGCGCGCAGCGATGATTGCGGAGGTTCCGGCACTTGGCATCGAGGGGCTGGCCGACTACGGGAGCGACCTACCGTCCGGCGGCGGCTCCGCTTCAGGCGCCATCGCCTATCCGATCCAGGACTTCTACATGACGAACCCCATCGCCCGCGCCAGCGAGGTCATGCAGCGCTGTTCGGCGGAATTGCTGCATGGTGAGGATTTCGCGGAGGCAGCGGAATGACCGCGTTCTTCGTAGAACTCGGCATGTCCTATGAGTGGGCATGGGCGCTTGCCACGATTTGTGGCATCCTGCTCATCGCTCTGCCTCTGATGTTGGCCGTGGCCATGGTCATTTACGCAGACCGTAAGATCTGGGCAGCGATGGCATTGCGTCGCGGGCCTAATGTGGTGGGTCCGTTCGGATTGCTGCAGTCCTTCGCTGACGGTCTGAAAGTGTTTCTGCAGGAGACGATCGTTCCCTCGGCGGCGAACAAAGGCATCTTCCTGATCGCGCCGATTGTCACGTTTACTGTCGCGTTACTTGCTTGGGCGGTGATCCCGTTCAACTCGGGCGCAGTGCTGGCCGACATCAACGTAGGCTTGCTCTATGTGCTGGCGATCAGTTCGCTTGGTGTCTACGGCACGATCATGGCGGGGTGGGCATCAAACTCGAAGTACCCGTTTTTCTCTGCCATGCGCGCCTCGGCGCAAATGATCAGCTACGAAGTCTCCATCGGGTTCATTCTGATCTGCATCGTTCTTTGGGCGGGCAGCTTCAACATGAACACGATCGTCGAGATGCAGCGCGGACATGGCCTCGGCTTCGTCAACGGGTTCTGGTTCAACATACTCCTGTTTCCGATGTGGGTGATGTTCCTGATTTCTGGAATGGCGGAGACGCAGCGCGCACCGTTCGATCTGACGGAAGCTGAATCGGAACTCGTGGCGGGGTATCAGACCGAATACTCGTCGATGGCCTTCGCGCTTTACTGGTTGGGCGAATACGCAAACGTGTTGCTGATGTGCGCGCTGAACGCGACGCTGTTCTTCGGCGGCTGGTTGCCCCCGTTCGAGATCCCATTCCTGTATTGGGTCCCGGGCTTTGTCTGGCTGCTGCTGAAGATCGCATTCTTCTTCTTTGTCTTCTCTTGGGTGAAGGCGACCGTGCCGCGTTATCGCTACGACCAGCTCATGCGGCTGGGCTGGAAAGTGTTTCTGCCCGTCTCGCTTGGCTTCGTCGTGCTCGTTTCCGGATGGCTTATGCTTACGAGGTATGGCGCATGAGTGTCGCCCAACTGGTCAAGTCCTTCACACTTTACGAGTTCGTGAAGGCGCATGCGCTGACGCTGAAGTACTTCTTCAAGCCTAAAGCCACCATCAACTACCCGTTCGAGCGTAACCCGCTATCGCCACGTTTCCGCGGTGAGCACGCGCTGCGGCGTTATCCGAATGGCGAGGAGCGCTGCATCGCGTGCAAGTTGTGCGAGGCCGTCTGCCCAGCACAGGCAATCACGATCGAGGCTGAACCGCGCACTGATGGTTCGCGCCGGACGACGCGCTACGACATCGACATGACGAAGTGCATCTACTGCGGCTTCTGCCAGGAAGCTTGTCCGGTCGATGCCATCGTCGAGGGTCCGAACCTAGAGTTCACGACCGAAACGCGTGAAGAACTGCTTTACGACAAGGCCAAGCTGCTGGCGAACGGGGACAAGTGGGAGCGGGCATTGGCCGCGAACCTTGAAGCCGATGCGCCCTACCGCTAGGGGGCCGCGGGCTCATGATTCAGACTTTTGCATTCTACCTTTTCGCGGTGCTGACGATCGCCTCGGGCGCCGTCACCATCATGGCGCGCAACCCGGTGCACTCTGTGCTCTGGCTGATCCTGGCGTTCTTCAACGCCGCGGGTCTCATGGTGCTCGTCGGAGCCGAGTTCATCGCGATGCTGCTCGTTATCGTATACGTGGGTGCAGTCGCCGTGCTGTTCCTGTTTGTGGTCATGATGCTCGACATCGATTTCGCAGAGCTTCGCTCCGGCTTCGTGCGCCACTTCCCCTTGGGGATGTTGATCGCGCTCGTCCTCTTGGCCGAGATCGTTCTGGGCATCGGTGCTTACCGGGCGGGGGCACTGCAACTGGGCACACCGGACGGACTAGCGGCTTCCCCTCTGGGAGTGAGCAACATCGCGGCCATCGGCGCGCTGCTCTATGGTCGGTACCTGTTCTTGTTTGAAGCGTCTGGCTTGATTCTTCTCGTCGCGATGATCGGCGCCATTGTGCTGACATACGACAAGCGAACGGACACCCGTAACCAGAACATCGCTCGGCAGAACGCCCGTCGGCCTGAGGAAGCCACCTACAATGTCAGGCCGGAAGTAGGCAAAGGGGTAAGCCTCTGATGATCGGCATCGAACACTACGTCGTCGTCAGCTCGATCCTGTTCGTGCTCGGCGTTCTCGGCATCTTCCTCAATCGCAAGAACATCATTGTCATTTTGATGGCAATCGAACTGATACTGCTCGCCGTGAACATCAACCTGGTCGCTTTCAGCGCTTTCCTTCAGGACCTCACCGGTCAGGTGTTCGCGATGTTCGTGCTCACCGTCGCTGCAGGCGAGGCTGCGATCGGCCTGGCGATCCTCGTTATCTACTTCCGCGGTCGCGGCACCATTGCCGTCGACGATGTGAACCGGATGAAGGGATAAGACCGTGCATCCGATTATCATCATCGTCTTCCTGCCGCTGCTGGCAGCGATCGTCGCCGGCCTGGGCAACAAATCACTTGGCCACTTCGGAGCAAAAGTGGTTACCACCGGCGCGCTGTTTGTCGCCTGTGCGCTGTCTTGGCCGATCTTCCTGGGGTTCCTTGCCGGTACCGCCACGGCTGACGTGATCCCGCTGCTCAGATGGGTGCAGTCGGGCACGATGACGTTCGACTGGGCACTGCGGGTGGACACTCTCACTGCAGTCATGCTGGTCGTCGTTACGAGCGTCTCGGCTTTGGTGCATTTGTACTCGTGGGGCTACATGGCGGAAGAACCGGATCAGCCGCGCTTCTTCGCCTACCTGTCGCTGTTCACGTTCGCCATGCTGATGCTGGTGACTGCCGACAACCTCGTGCAGATGTTCTTCGGTTGGGAAGGCGTGGGTCTCGCCTCTTACCTGCTGATCGGCTTCTGGTTTCGCAAGCCTTCAGCCTCTGCCGCCGCCATCAAGGCCTTCGTGGTCAACCGCGTGGGCGACCTTGGCTTCATGCTTGGCATCTTCGGCACTTTCCTGGTTTTCGGCACCGTTTCAATACCGGAGATACTCGCGGCTGCTCCCGGTATGGCTGGCTCTACGGTGGGTTTCCTCGGGTACCGTCTGGACACGATGACAGTGCTATGTCTGCTGCTGTTCGTGGGCGCGATGGGCAAGTCCGCACAACTGGGTCTGCACACCTGGCTTCCCGACGCCATGGAGGGGCCAACTCCGGTGTCGGCGCTGATCCACGCTGCAACGATGGTCACGGCTGGCGTGTTCATGGTCTGCCGATTGTCGCCGATGTTCGAGGCTGCTCCGGTTGCGCTTGGCTTCGTGACGTTCATCGGCGCGTCCACTTGCTTCTTCGCGGCCACGATTGGCTGCACGCAGTGGGACATAAAGCGGGTCATTGCCTACTCAACGTGCTCGCAGCTGGGCTACATGTTCTTCGCGGCGGGTGTCGGCGCTTATGGCGCCTCGATGTTCCACCTGTTCACGCATGCCTTCTTCAAGGCCTTGCTGTTCTTGGGTGCAGGCTCTGTAATCCATGCCATGCACCATGAGCAGGACATGCGGTATTACGGTGCGCTGCGGAAGGAGATCCCGGTCACCTTCTGGGCGATGACGGCTGGCACGCTCGCGATCACCGGAGTCGGCATCGTGGACGTCTTTGGCTTTGCCGGTTTCTATTCAAAGGATGCTATCCTTGAGGCCGCCTACGCCTCGAACTCGCAAGTGGGCAGCTATGCTTTCTGGCTGGGCATTGCGGCTGCACTGATGACGAGCTTCTACTCGTGGCGACTCGTGTTCTTGACTTTCTTCGGAAAGCCGCGGTGGGCTGCGTCGGAGCATATCCAGCATGCCGTGCACGATGCACATGGCCACGACCATACACATGGCACTCATGGCCATGGTAGCGAGGCCGAGAATGCGCCTGCGCAGGAGCATTCTGGCCACGAGGACCATGGGGCTACAGCCGAGCACCATGTTCCCGATGCGCATGTGAGTGAGGGCACCGGCGGCTATCGCCCGCACGAAAGCCCGATTGTCATGCTGATTCCATTGATCATCCTGTCGATTGGCGCAGTGTTGGCGGGCTTCGTGTTCCATCACGACTTCGTCAGTGAAGGCACGGGCAAGTTCTGGATGGACAGCCTGGTCTTTGCCGAGCACCTCATCCACGAGATGCACGCGGTACCGACCTGGGTGAAGTGGACTCCCTTCACGGTCATGGCTCTCGGGCTGCTGACGGCCTGGTACGGCTACATCCGTAACACGCGCTTTCCGGCCGCGTTCGCAGAGCAGCTGGGGCCGGTCTATACGTTTGTGTACCGCAAGTGGATGTTCGACGAGCTTTACCACTATGCTTTCGTGGTGCCGTCGCTCTGGCTTGGCCGGATGTTCTGGATTGTCGGCGACGTGGGAATAATCGATCGCTTCGGGCCGAACGGAGCGGCGTGGGTGGTGAGCAAAGGCTCGCACTACGCTCAGAAGGTTCAGTCCGGTTATCTCTATAGCTACGCACTGGTTATGCTGATCGGGCTTGTCGCTGCGGTCAGTTGGGTGATCGCATGATTACCGGGGTTCAGGGGGTTCAAGTGGTGGATTTGAGAGGGCACGAGTGATGGGAGACTTTCCGATCCTCTCCCTGATGCTGCTGGTGCCGCTCGTCGCGGCAATAGCTTGCCTCTTCCTGCAAGCTCAGACGGCGCGCAAGGTTGCACTCGCGGCAACGCTGATCGACTTTGCTTTGGGCGTATTGCTCTGGGCCAACTTCGACATTGGCGGCGCGCAGTGGCAGTTTCAGGAGCGCCAGGCGATCTTCTCGAGCTTTTCGTACGCGCTCGGTATCGACGGTATCGCGCTGCTGCTGATCATGCTCTCCGTCTTCCTAATGCCCGTGTGCATTGGGGCGAGCTGGACCTCTGTTAACAAGCGGGTCGGTGAGTACATGGCCGCGTTCCTGCTGATGGAAACGCTGATGATCGGCGTCTTCGCAGCGCAGGACTTGTTCCTGTTCTACATCTTCTTCGAGGCCGGCCTGATCCCGATGTACCTGATCATCGGCATTTGGGGCGGCGACAACCGGATCTACGCCAGCTACAAGTTCTTCCTCTACACTCTCCTCGGCTCGGTGGTGATGCTCATCGCTATGCTTTGGATGGCGAACGAGGCCGGAACCACCGACATCCCGACGCTGATGGCGTATGATTTCGCACCCGGCGTGCAGACTTGGCTGTGGCTTGCGTTCTTCGCCAGCTTCGCGGTGAAGATGCCGATGTGGCCCGTGCACACCTGGCTACCTGACGCGCACGTGCAGGCGCCCACCGCTGGGTCGGTAATCCTGGCCGGCGTGCTCCTCAAGATGGGCGGCTATGGGTTCATCCGGTTCTCGTTGCCGATGTTCCCGGAAGCGAGTGCGCAGTTCGCGCCGCTTGTCTTCACGCTTTCCATGCTGGCTGTCGTGATTACCTCCCTGATTGCCCTTGTTCAAAACGATATGAAGAAGCTGATCGCCTATTCATCCGTTGCCCACATGGCGATCGTGACGCTGGGACTCTTCGCGTTTAACGTGCAGGGGCTCGAAGGCTCAGTGATCGTCATGCTGAGCCATGGTCTTGTGTCAGGCGCGCTGTTCCTTTGCGTTGGCGTGATTTACGATCGGTTGCACACGCGTGAGATTGCTCGTTATGGCGGTTTGTCCATCAACATGCCGCGCTATGCGCTCTTCTTCCTCCTGTTCACGATGGCCTCGATCGGCCTGCCGGGCACGTCTGGTTTCGTGGGAGAGTTTTTGAGCCTTGCAGGCATCTATCAGGTGTCCAGTTGGGTCGCGCTGGTCGGTACGACCGGTATCATTCTCGGCGCTGCCTACATGCTCTACCTCTACCGCCGCGTTGCTTTTGGTGAGCAGAGGAATGCTGATGCTGCGGCGATGCCTGACCTGACCTTGCGCGAATACCTGATGATGATCCCGCTCGGCTTGGCAGTGCTTTGGATGGGCGTTTATCCGGAGAGCTTCCTTGCGCCGATGCGCGCGGACATCGCAGCGCTCGACGCCCGCTTGGCACGAGCGAGGCCGACATGGGAGCCGAAGCTGGTGATGGGGAAAGCGCAGCCTGCTGCACATGAAAAAGCGTCCCACGCGGAGGGGGCACACTAATGGATTTCTCCCATTCCCTGGGCCTGATCGCGCCTGAAGTGACGCTGAGCGTCGCGGGTCTGATCCTGTTGCTGGTTGCCGCGTGGGGCGGTGACAAGTCTTCGCGCCTGATCTCCATCCTTGCCGTTACCGTGCTCGTAGGCTGCATGTTCCTGGCCGGTCCGGCGCTGTTCAATGGTGCGATCGGCCCGGACGTGACTGCGTTCGGCGGTCAGTTCCGCGCTGATGCGTTTGCCTCGTTCGCCAAGCTGCTGATCTACGGCAGTGCAGCGGCCTCCCTGGTGGTGACACCCGCCTTCTTTGATCGCTTCGGCGCGATGCGCGCCGAATACCCCGTGCTGGTGCTTTTCGGTGCCTTGGGCATGGGGATGATGGCCTCAGCCGGCGATCTGCTGACGCTGTACATCGGCCTCGAACTGAACTCACTCGCATCGTACGTGCTGGCGGCATTCCTGCGTACAGACGGTCGTTCGGCAGAATCAGGACTGAAGTACTTCGTGCTGGGCGCGCTCGCTTCTGGCATCCTCCTGTTCGGCGTTAGTCTTACCTATGGCTTTACGGGTACGACCTCGTTTGCGGGTATTAACCTGGCGCTGACGGGCGGGCTCTCGGCCGGGGCTCTGTTTGGCATTGTTTTCATGTTGGCCGGCCTTGCCTTCAAGATTAGCGCCGTACCATTCCACATGTGGACGCCGGACGTTTACGAAGGCGCACCCACGCCAGTGACGACGTTCTTCGCCACAGCGTCGAAGGCTTCGGCGCTCGCGCTGACCATGCGCGTTGCGCTCGAGGCGTTCGGGTCGCAGGCAGGCGCGTGGCAACAGATCGTGATCTTCGCCGCTCTGGCCTCGATCGTGGTCGGTGCACTCGGCGCTATTGCTCAGTCGAACATCAAGCGACTGATGGCCTATTCTTCGATCAACAACGTCGGTTTCGTTCTGATCGGGCTTGCCGTTGCGACGCCGCAGGGCGCTGCGGCCATGCTGGTGTACTTAGTCATTTACGTGATCATGTCGCTGGGTGGCTTCGTTGCGGTACTGATGCTTAAGGATGGGGAAGGCAAACCTGTCGAATCGATCGCAGATTTAGCCGGATTGTCGCGCACGCGACCGGGCTTGGCCCTGGCGCTCGCGATCACCATGTTCAGTCTGGCGGGTATTCCCCCGCTGTTTGGCTTCTGGGGCAAGTTCGTGGTGTTCCAGGCGGCGGTTCAGGCAGGCTTCGTTGCTCTTGCCGCCATCGGTATCGCCGCTTCGGTGATCGGCGCGTTCTACTACATCAAGATCGTCAAGATCATGTACTTCGACGAACCTGCAGGTGTGGTGACGGGGCGTAGCGATGCGGCTCACACAACGCTGCTGGTGTTGACAGCGCTGTTCATGTCTCCCTTGGGCTACTTCCTGACCCGCTGGCTTGATGGCTTGGCGACAGTGGCCGCATCCGCGCTGTTCCTACCGTTCTGATGCATTTGCATTGATCGAGGTTGTCGCCGAGACGGGCTCGACCAGCGCCGACCTCACCGGTCGGCTATCGGCCGGCGAAGCGGTGGATGACGGGCATTGGCTCGTAGCCGACCGCCAGACCGCCGGGCGTGGGCGGCAAGGCCGGACGTGGAGCGACGGTGCGGGGAACTTCATGGGGTCCACGCTGGTTCGGCTTCGAGCCGGAGACCCACCTGCGCATACGCTTTCGCTGGTTGCGGGCGTGGCCGTTCTAAAAGCTCTTGAATGCAGCGCTCCTGCTGTTGCCGGGTTGCTGCTGAAGTGGCCGAACGACGTCTTGGTGAACGGGGCGAAGCTAGCAGGCATCCTGCTTGAGCGCACTGGTGACGCGGTGATCGTGGGCATAGGCGTAAATCTGGCGCAGGCGCCGGAAGTGTCGGGAAGGGCGGTAGCCAGCCTTGCAGCACTGGAATGCGTTGTGGAACGGGACGCGTTCGCGGCCATGCTAGACACGTGTTGGGGCGAGTCACTGGGGCTGTGGCGCTGCGGCGGATGGGCCGAAGTGCGTCGCGGGTGGCTCGCACGGGCGCACCCCATTGGGACGCCCTTGGCGGTTCACGGTGCGAACGGTGAAATGGTTCACGGCACCTTTGCGGGCATCGATAACGAAGGGGCCTTGCAACTGCAGCTCGCCGGCGGCACGAGGCGCACTATCCACGCTGGCGAAGTCCTTCTCGACCGCCGCTGACCGGGACAAACACACCATGCTGCTGGCCATTGATGCAGGCAACACCAATGTCGTTTTCGCCCTCTTCGACGAAGGCATTGTCAAAGGGCGCTGGCGCATTGCGACCGATGCGCGGCGAACCGGAGATGAATACGCAGTCTGGCTGATGCAGTTGCTGGATATTCGCGGGGTAGAGCGCAAGGCGATCGACCGGATCATCATTTCGACCGTGGTTCCGCGCGCCCTGCATAATCTGGACGTGCTTGCCCGCCATTATTTCGGAATCGAGCCGCTTATAGCGGGGCAGGGCGCAGCCAGCTATGCCATCGATATCGACGTGGATGAGCCGCGATCGCTCGGCGCAGACCGTGCCGTGAACGCTGTCGCCGCGCATACTAAGTTCGCGGGTGATCTCATCGTCATCGATTTCGGAACGGCGACGACATTCGATGTGATCGACTTCAACGGAGCCTACAAGGGCGGCATCATCGCGCCAGGCATCAATCTCTCGCTGGACGCTCTTGTCGGCAACACAGCGATGCTCCCGCGCATTGCTATCGAAGTGCCGGAAAGCCCCAGCGTGATTGGGCGGAATACGGAAGACCAGATGCTCATCGGTGTTTTCTGGGGCTACGTTGCCATGATGGAGGGGCTGATCGCTCGAATGCGATCGCAAATCGGCCGCCCTGCCAAAGTTATTGCCACAGGCGGCCTTGCGGTGCTGTTCGACGAGGCGACGGACATTTTTGATGCCGTCGACCCCGATCTTACGCTCGAAGGCCTAGCCATTCTTGCGGAGCGTGCCTCTAAGTGACGAATACACACACACCCGGTGAAGAACTTCTGTTTTGCGCTCTTGGTGGTTCTGGGGAGATCGGCATGAACGTCAATCTCTACGGCTGCCGCGGCAAGTGGATCATGGTCGACCTCGGTATGACCTTCAGCGGCAACGAATACCCCGGTGTCGACCTGGTTTTCGCGGACATCGATTTCATCGAGCAGCGGCGCAAGGACCTGCTGGGTATCGTGCTGACACATGCGCACGAGGACCACATCGGAGCCGTGCCATACTTCGCCAAGAAGCTGGGCGTGCCGCTCTACGCAACCCCGTTCACCGCCCGGCTTGTCGCGGCCAAGCTTGAAGAAGAGGGCATTCTCGGCGACGTGGAGTTGAATGTCGTCAACGATCTTGACGAGTTTGAGATCGGCCCTTTCGGAATCAGCTATGTGCCGCTTGCTCACTCGATCGCGGAGGGCAACGCGCTGCTCATCGATACGCCGTTCGGCCGCGTGTTTCACACGGGGGACTGGAAAATCGACGAGGAGCCGCAGATCGGCACCCCCGCCACGGCTGCTGAGCTCACCGAGATCGGCGACGAAGGCGTGCTGGCGCTCGTCTGTGATTCCACCAACGTCTTCAATCCGGAACCGTCCGGCTCTGAGGGCGAGGTCTATCGAGGGCTGCAACTGGAAGTCGCCAAGCACAAGAGCCGCCGGGTGCTGGTCACAACTTTCGCCTCGAACGTGGCGCGCCTCCAGACGCTGGGAGCGGTAGCAAAAGCGACGGGCCGTAAGCTCTGTGTAGCGGGTCGCTCGCTCGACCGCATTATTGAGGCTGGGCAGGCAAGCGGGTACCTTCAGGATTTGCCCACTCCGGTAGATTTCGACACCGCCATGAGCTTGCCACGCGGCGAAGTGCTGATCGTCGCCACGGGCGGCCAGGGTGAGCCGCGCGCCGCCCTGGCCCGGATCACCGACGGCAATCATCCTCTTTCCCTGGAGGCGGGCGACGTAGTGCTCTTCTCGAGCAGGCAGATTCCAGGCAACGAGATCGCGATCGGCCGGATACAGAACCGACTTGCCGAGCGCGATATCGTTCTTGTCACGGACCGCCAGAGCATGATCCATGTTTCCGGCCATCCCGGTCGGCCAGAGCTGGAAGCGCTGTATCGCTGGGTTCGACCCGAAATCCTCGTTCCGGTTCACGGCGAGATTAGACACATGCGCGAACAGGCCAGGCTGGGTCTTGCCAGCGGTATCCCCAACGCGGTCTTCCAGACCAACGGCGATCTTGTACGGCTCGCTCCTGGGAGGCCGGGCAAGATCGACGAAGTCCGCGCTGGCCGACTTGTTCTTGACGGAGACATGATCGTGCCGGCCGACGGAGACGCTGTGGTCATGCGTCGCCGACTGTCCCAGACGGGCGTCGTCACCGTTGCCGTTGACAAGCGCGGCGGGGTGCAGGTCGATGCTCTGGGCCTTCCGCTCGACATGGAGCGGGGCAGCTTTTTGGATGAGATGAGCCGCGACGTGGAAAGTGCGCTCACGAGTGCCAAGAAGGCACGGGCGGACGAGGGCAGGCGCCGCGAAGCGGTGCGGCTCGCCGCACGTCGTGCAGCCGCGCGGTGGACTGGGAAGAAGCCGCAGGTCATTGTCATGATGGCTGAGGAAGGCTGAGGCCGCGCAGATGCAGTGGACTTCGATACTGGCAATCTACGGCTTACTGTGGGTGCTGAGCGCCTTTCTTGTCCTGCCATTTGGCCTGCGCACGGCGGATGAAGAAGGGCAAGAGGTGGAGAGAGGGCATGCAGACAGTGCCCCGGTAAACTTCCGCCCCGGCAAGGTTGCCATGCGCGCCGCGATCCTCGCCGCCGTATTCCTCGGTCTGTTCTATCTGAACTACGTCTACGGGTGGATCGCGGTCGAGGATCTCAACTTCTTTGGAACGCCGCCTATGAAGGAGATGGGGTACTGAGCCCCACACCTTCGTTACGGTTGCGTGAAGCGCCGACCTAGCTGCGCAGGCGCTCTATTCCTTGCGCCAATACTACATAGAGCTTGCCCATGTCGGAGGACAGCAGCGTCACGCCCAGCGCGTTGCCGTCCCGCGTGGAGAGCACCTGCCGCAGCAGTGCTTCGAAGTCGTGGATGTAGCGATTAACATGTTCGCGGAAGCTGTCATCTCGCTCGAACAGCTGCTGGATCAGGCGCGCTTCGCCTGTTTCGATGAGAGAGACGGCACGACGGGTGAAGATGCCGCGGTCGCCGCGCAGATAGGCAGACCAGGCCGTGTCGGCGACGTCGGATGAAAGCGCGCTGGCGATGTCGATGGCGCTGGATTTCAGAGAATCCGTGATGAGGGCGGCGCGCCGGCTGAAGTCGTTGTCGACTTGCTCCTGCGCGCGCTCCCGGGCCTGAGACACCCTGCCTTCGAGATTGGCCACCGCTTCATCCAGGCTGCCAAGCTGTTCGCGCATCTGCGCCGCAGCCTCGCGGCCCGCTCCCGAAGCATGGGCTATCGCTTGCTCCAAAGCGCCGGCTGCTTCGGCAGCGCGTGGGCGCATGGCCTTGTCGATAGCAAGAGCGCTCTCCTCACCGAGACGATTTGCCAAGGCCAAGATGCGGGCCGAACCCTCATCATCGAGTGTAGCCAGAACGTCGCGTACAGCCGTACCGAGCTGCTCGATCGCCGCGCTAAGCTCGTCATGCGCCGTTATCGCGACGCGCTGGCCAGTTGTTTCGACCTCGTCGAGCTTGACCCGAAGCGCTTCGATCTCCGCGTGGTGCTTTTCGTTTCGACCGGAGACCGCGGTCTCACCGGCTTCGAGTTCCGCTTGAAACTGGGCCAAGGCCTCGCGAGCGGCGTCGATGGTCTCGTGAAGCTCGCTTCCGCGGCGCGAGCCCCCGTCGATCTCCTGAACAAGGTGCATGACTTTGTCGCCGAGCCGCGACAGGCGATCGTCGGCAATGGATAGCGCCTCTGGAAGCGCGCCAGAGCTGTGTTTTGCGCTCGCCTGGATCAGTTCAAGCAAGCGAACGCTGGCGTCGGTCAGCCGTTCAACTTCGCTCTCGGTCGCCGCAAGAGTCGTCCGCGATGCGGTCAGCCGCTCACTCAGGACGGCCAGGCTTCGGGTGAGGGCTGCTTCGACCTCGCTGCCGCTTTGAGCCACAGCAGCCATGCGCTGACCGTGATCGCCCAGCGTCGCGACGAGAGTCTCAGAGCGCCGCGTCAGCGCATCCGTGTGCCGTTCGTGATCGGCCAACCGCTCCGCTACCGCGCCATCCAGTGCAGCCAGTTGTGCGGTGATCCGCGATAGCGCCGTCTGCTCGTCCGCAGTGAGGCGCGACTGCAGCTCGCCGGCGCGGTCTGCGAGATGGCCGGCGCGCTCCTCCAGTGCCGCGAGTGCTGCTTGTTCTGCTGCGGAGAGACGGGCGTGCAGATCATCGCTGCGGGTCGCCAATCTCTCCGCCCGGTCGTGCAGGGTCTCCAACGCTATCTTTTCGACCTCGCCCACACGCGCTTCAAGCTCGGAGCGTTGCTGGTCAACCGCTGTGAGGCGGGTGGCCCAAGCTTCGGCAGCACGGCTCTCAGCGTCCTGGACGGCACGGCCGACGACGCCGCTCTCGTCTCGAAGTGCTCTCAGCCGCGCGCGAAGCGACGTTAGGCTCTCTGCCTCGTGGGTATCCAGAGCGACCCGAGCCGCCTCGACTTCATCGGCCAGTGCCGCAGCGCGGGTGCGGGTCGCCGCGAGGGCTTCGACCTCGTGGCTCTCCAGCTGCGACCGGAACTCGTCTCCACGCTCTGCGAGAGCGTCGAAGCGGGCAGCGGCAAGCTTCTCGAGGTCCTCGCAGATCCGCGCGAATCCCGCCGCTGCGGCGTCCATGGACTGACGGACTGCGCCCACTTGCTGATTGCAGGCGGCGCCAAACTCGTTGAGGCGGTTGAAGCCGTTTACGAGATCTTCGAGCTGTCCGTGTGCAGTGCGGCCGGCATTGCCGATGTTGTTGGTCACGTCCTTTGCCGAAGTGGCGATCACCGGGAGTTGTGCGCGCAGCCGATCCATATTGTCGAGCGCCGACTTGCTGACCGTCTGGATCGTGTCGAGCCGGTCGCCGTTCTCGTGGATGAGCTCCTCGAGGCGCCCAGCGTTCTGCGTCAGCCGCTCGACGGCTACTCGGCCAAGAGCTTCCAGATCGCGAGACTGGGCCGCAATGAACTCGCGTGCGAGGCTCAGCTCGCCGTTGACAGCGCTCAGCCGTTTTTCAAGATTGGCGCTTTCGCGGGAGAGGGAAGCTGCGGCATTGCCAAAGCGAGCCGCTTCACGGCTGCTGTTGCGCATCACCAGAAGCCAGACCACCGCGATGAGCAGCACGGGAACGGCCCACTGCGTCAAAAGTGCCGGGATGTTCTCGGGCATGGCGGCGCCGGGCACATTGCGCTGCGACCACGCGAAGAAGGCAGTCCATGCAACGGTGAGCAGCACGGCTGCAGCAGGTGCGATGAGGCCTCGCCAGGGCGCCGGCGTGGCAACCGGGTCATCCGCATCCCACGGAACGCTCTCGGCCACGCCCGATTCGCTTGCGCTCGTCGTTTCGGCCTCGTTACCCAGCGACGTGTTGCCGCCATTCCCAGCCTCGGTCCCACTTGTTCCGAAGGCGATTACGCGTGTGTCCCCTACCATCAGTGAAATCTACCACGAGCGGCCCGGCAATAAACCCTCGTTTAACTCTCCATCCACTACTGTGCTGAAATGGCCTATGAAGCAGGTGCCCTAGAAGCCACACTCCATGCTGCCGCTGGCGGCGATGCTGTGCTTTTTGCCGAGTTGCGAGCGACTTACGCGGAGAGCATCGCCCGGCAGGTCGATCTACTGGAACGCTCTCGTTGTGATGGAAATTGGATGGTCGCTGCAATGCGTCTGAGAGGACTGGCCGCGAGTTTCCATTCGGAGTCTCTTCTCCTCCTTGCGGAAGAAGCACTCGAATCTGCACCTGGAGAACCGACGGTGGTTCGCAGGCTCAAGTCTCACGTCGCGGATTTATCCATCGACTGATACGCCAGTGCGGCTTGGCACCTGCGCGACCAACGCCTAGACAAGCGCCTTGCCACGGAGGGACACCTGCGAATTGCCTTGCTAGCTATGTTGGAGCCAGCGGGAACGGGCCAGCCGTTTCCTCGCGCGTTCCTGCGCATCGGCGGCGCAAGCCTTGCGCAACATCAGCTTGGGCTCGTTCTTGGCCTTGAGTGCCAGAGGTTGATTTGCCTGGCGCGCGGGCCATCCCCGGAGCTCATCGCTCTGCAACATGCGGCCGAAGGCGCGGGGCTGCGCTTCCACATCGTCCCCGGCCCGCAACAGCTCTCCGCCCTGGTGACCGCGACTGATGAGCTTATCGTCGTAACCGAAGGCCTGTTTGCAGATTGGTCCAGAGCGGCGACGCTCTTGAATAGCGGCGGCCCCTCGGTCGTTGCTCTACCGGACGACGGGGCAGTCGCAGAGGGCTTCGAAAGGCTCGACATCAACCATGCGGCAGCGGGGGTCATGAAGATCTCGGGCGCGCTTGTCGACCGGCTGCACGATTTGCCCTCCGATTGCGACGTCGTCTCCGCTTTGACCCGCATAGCCCTTCAGTCCGGTACGCCGATGCGGCAGGTGCCGCCGGACACCCGGAGGGGCGTGAACTGGCGGATGGTGCGCAGCGAAGGCGAGGCGCTCGCGATAGAGGTCGAGTGGCTGCGAGCGCGCCTCGTCATCGGCAGTTCTGCAGCGCCCTCTGACAGACTTGCCCGCGCGGGCGTGCTGTCCTTCGGTTCGTCCCTGCTTCATGCCGGCAATGCCAGCGGAGCTGTGGGAGCGGGCGCGTTGCTTGTGCTGGCTTTGGCATTCGGCACCGCTTGGCTGGGCTCGCCTGTTCTGGCCTTTGTCTTCATCGCACTTGCTTGGGTGCTAGCGCGCGCGACTGAGTTGTTGCGCAGCGCGGAGCGGGAAGCCCACAACGTCTCAACCCCTGCGATCCCGCGTGCCCACGCGCTGGGTTGGCTTGTGGATATAAGCATCGTCGCCGTGTGTGCTCTCGGGCTGGCAGCGCCGCCCGGATGGCCTGCCGTGGACATCGAATACCGGATATTCGCGCCGCTCATGCTGGTGTTAATGTTGCACCTTGCACCTCGCCTTCTGGCGGACGGTTTCGCGGCATGGACCGGCGACCGAGCCCTGCTGGGGCTACTGCTGGCAGTTGCCGCTGCACTGGATCATCTGGGCATTGCGGTCCGCTTACTTGCGGTCGTACTAGCGGTCGCTGCCATTGTCCTGCCACCACGGCGGCTCAACTAACGCGGCCTTAATCATGGCCGTCGTATGCAGGAAGGCATGATCGAAGCACCTGTGCGTACCACTAGCCCGGCATCCGTCGAGGAGACCCTGCGCGCAGAAATCGCGCGGGGCGACGCCGTGGCCAACGCAGTGCAGCCGATCCTCCCATTTTTGCTCGCTCAGCCGGACAACTCGATGGTGGGGGATGATATCCTCGCCAGAGTCCGGGGTATGATGTCGCACCTGGCCGACCAGTTGCTCGATGTGCTGGCAGGCGGATCACCTGCGGCGGGTGGGCAGATTCGCCACCACGCTCAAATTGAGACGGTTACACAAGCCTTGCGGCAAGCGCCTGAACTGCTGGGGCACCTCCATGCGCTCGCGCTTGAGTGGCAGTTGACGGAGCGGCTACAACGAGGTCTCGCTGTTGATCCCGTCGTGCCGCCGCTGATGCAGAGCGCGCTAGCCTCGCCTGAGAGAGCGATGCGGGAGCTGGCGATGGAACTGGTGAATGCGCAGACGCGCTGGCACCAGTCGCAGCGGCGGATGCAGCTTTCCCTCTTGGAACTGCCACCTGAGCAGCTCGACGCGGCTTGGGGGGCGCTCCGCTCGTCCGTGACGGGGGAGGGGCGCTTTGCTGCGGCGGAAGCGAAGATCCATAGTTGCTACGATGAAGAGGCAGGCCGTCTCGCTTTGGCAAAGCGCTTGCTGGCCAGCATGGGGCGTTCCGTTGGCGTCGCGCTGGATGTCATCCAGGCGGGCGCCTCGCTGTTCGTTACCGCCCTTGCGCTCGGGTCTGGACAGACGCGCGATGCCGTTTGCCTCTCCACGCATCGGACCCAGCTAACGCGGCTGGCGCTCACGTTACGTGCAACGGGGCTTGGTGTGGACGTGATTGAGCGTCAGGTCCTCATGCTTCACCCCGAAGCCATGCTGCCACGAGGCTTGGATCGCTTGAGTCCTGACCGAGCCACCGCAATCCTCACCAATACGCGCGTGGAGGCTCTCTGAGGTGGACGGGCCCGAGACCATCCTTGCTCGCGCGGTGAGCGATCCCGATGATCGCCTCGTCACTGCGGATGAGCTGCTGACGGGTTTACAGCGACGCTGCGGGGGAGAGCTGCCAGGCACTATAGCCGTGCCCGAGTTGCTGGAGCTGGTGAGCAAGGCAAGGCGCTATCGGAACCGCCTGGCGCGGACGATCTGCGCGCACGACGGAGCGGACGTGATCAACGCCTGGGTCGAAGTGACGCCGAAAAACGATGGGAGCGGTTGTGAGATCGTGTTGCGCAGTTGGCGTGCCACACCGCTTCCGCCGGAGGATAATGACGGCAGTATCGAGCGCCGGGCTGTGGTCGATCGGCAAGTCGCCGAACTCGTCGCATGGCTGGATGCGGAGCAGCGCATCCTCGCAGTTGCAAGCGACAGCGCCGAGCTGCGCGATCTTGCGACGGCGATGCAGGAAGGAATTGGAAGGCCCTTTACCGACGTTGTCAACTTTGAGAGCGGCGCCGCGCACCCGCTGCATTGGCGACTTCTGGACGGTGCGCCGATACGCATCCCCGGCTCGTCGCGCGAGTGGCGCATCGTGCTTCTGCCGCAGGCGCAGCCCGGAGCGGAGCCGGCCGGATTCGAGCTGCTGCTTGTATCGGATGAGCCGTACTCCGAGCCGGAGGCTCCTGCTCTGGCCGGGATGGGGCTCGGACGCGGTCTGGTAGGACAGGATCTCGCGCCTGTGCTGCGTCAGCCGATCTCGCGTATCATCGCCAATGCCGAGACCATCCGCACTCGTCTCGCCGGGCCGCTGCCGGACGCTTATGCCGACTATGCGGGTGAGATTGCCAATGCAGGGCGACTATTGCTGGGCCTTCTTGAGGATCTAAGCGATTTGGAGATCGTCGAGTCTAGCACATTCGTGGCTGCCCCGGACCACATCGATCTGGCGGAGGTCGCCCGCCAGGCAGCGGGCATTCTAGGCGTCCGCGCACGCGAGAAGTGCATTGTCATCGAGGGGCTTAGCCCTGCCGAAAGCCTGCCGGCGGTGGCCGAATTCCGGCGGGTGCTGCAAATTTTCATCAACCTCATCGGCAACGCGATTCGCTACTCGCCCGAAGGCTCTCACGTTTCCATTCGCCTGGAGCATCGCGACGAGCGGGCGCGGGTGATCGTCGCGGATGAGGGGCCGGGGCTTTCGGAAGAGGAACAGGCTATCGTTTTCGAGAAGTTCGAGCGGTTGGGCCGCAGCGGTGATGGCGGGTCCGGACTGGGGCTCTACATCTCGCGCCGGCTGGCACGCGCCATGAACGGCGAACTCTCTGTCGAAAGTCAAAAAGGGCAGGGCGCCCGCTTCATCCTGGACATGCCTGTCGATCCAGAAGCTGTGGGATGAGACAACACTCAGCGAAGCCGCGATCCGAGCCAGCACACGATCGCGCCGACAGCGGCTAGCAGCAAGCCATTGCGAGCCCAAGTGCGGTCGGTGAGCATGAAGCTGTTTTCCGGCCAAAGGATGAGCCCAGTGCCCTGCCCGAGCCATAGGAGCCCGACTATGATGGCGAGGGCGCCAAGGATGAGAGTACCTATCCGAACGAACTTCATGAACAGTCCTCTAGCTAGCGCAGCCCGCTTTCCCGCGAGTGGCGAGTGGATGAGGCTCTGTAACTGCCATGCGCAAAGCTTCATGGGAAGCGCGGTTCCTGGACCGGTCGAAATGGTCGCCCAGCTCAGACGGCGACTGAGCGTGAGGGGAGCAAGCTGATGGCGTCGCGCGTGCTTGCGTCTCGAACGCGCGGTCAGCAGCGCATGTGGATGCTGAGTGGCATCGCCGCGCTACTGTCGCTGATCCCGGTCCTGTTCGTACCCATTTCCGGTTTCGTCGACGCGCCAGCACATATGGCACGTCACCACATCATGGCCATGGCGGCCAGCGGTGGGCCGCTGTCGCGCTATTTCGAGGTGCAATGGCACTGGATAGGCAATCTCGGGGAAGATATCCCGGCGGCCCTGATCGGGCGCTGGCTGGGTGGCGAGATGGCCACTCGGCTGATAACCGCCGTGATAGCGCCGCTGACGATCGCAGGAATAATAGCGGTGAGTCGCGCCGCCCATGGCCGAGTGGCAGCCAGTGCCATGCTTGCGCTTCCCTTCGCTTTCCACCAAGCGTGGATGTACGGCTTCCTGAACTACTGCTTCGGCACTGCCCTCGCTTTTCTGGTCGGCGCCTGGATCCTTGCTCGCAAGAACGAGACCTTGGCGGGACAGCTTGGGCTAGCTGCTGCCGGGATCGTCGTCTGGACAGCGCACCTGGCGAGTTGGGGAATCCTCGTCCTGCTTGCTGCTGCCAATGAGCTTGGCGCCCTTCGCAAGCCGCATGACCTGATGGGGGCTGCTTGGCGGAACGCTCCGCTGCTACTGCCCTTGCTGCCGCTCGTGTTCTGGCGATTGCAAGCCGCCGGCTCCGACTTCTCAATTGTTTATGATGCCTTCGTGCTCACAAAATTTACCGCCTTCGCTGGCGCGCTCCGCGGGACGTGGGCTGAGGTCGACCTGCCGCTCCTGGCGGTGATTGCTGTATCGGCACTGACGGCGCTGCTCTGGGCTAGGCCGCGTATTGTGGAGCCGCGGCTGTTTTTGGCCGGTCTGCTGCTGTCGGCTGCTGCGTTGGCGGCGCCCGTCTACTTGCTGAACTCGTGGGGCACGGACCTTCGCACGGCGCCCGTAGCCCTCATCATTCTCATCCTGTCCATCAAACCGGCTGCAGACCCCAGGCGCGAGGAGCTCATTTGCCTGCTGGGAGTCACTTTCTTCGCGGTTCGACTGACCAGTGTCACCTGGAGTTGGCTTGAGCGCAGCCCCGAACTGGAGCGTCGGTTGGAAATGTTGGAGGCAGTGCCTCACGGCGGGCGGCTGGGTTACCTCTATGTGCCGCCGTCATGTGACAGGTGGAAGCTACTGCCGGACGAGAAGCTGGGGAGCTATGCCGTCACCCGGCGCGAAGCTTTCGTGAACACGCTCTTCATGGTCGACAATGCTCGGTTGGTGACGATTCGCGACCCGCGCTTTCAGGCGCGCTGGACCAGCGACTCGCAGACCATTGCGCGCGAGTGTCCGGAGAATAAGCCAGACTTGTTGGCGCTACGCCAATCCCTAGGGGAAATGCGCCGCGACGGCTTTGATGCAATCTGGATATCGGGCGTTGCCCAACAGGACTTGCCAACTGTGCCGGGCTACGCCATCGCCAGGCGCCGTCCGCACGAAGCGATGCTCGTGCGGCGGTGACGCCCGATACTGTCAGGCGGCGATACGCATCTCTAGGCGATCCCAGATTTCAACCAAGGCGTCGGTAAGGTCACGCATCATTGCCTCGGTGTGAGCCGGGCCGGGCGTGAAGCGAAGGCGCTCTGTGCCCCGGGGTACAGTCGGGAAGTTGATTGGCTGCACATAGGCGCCGTACTCGGCCAGCAGAATGTCACTGATCTTCTTGGCCTTGACCGGATCGCCCACCATGAGCGGTACGATGTGCGTGACCGAATCCATCACCGGCAGCCCGGCGTCGCGGAACATCGCCTTAAGCTCCGCTGCGGCGCGCTGCTGGCCGTCGCGCTCCTCCGAAGACGCCTTGAGGTGCCGGACCGAAGCGAGCACGCCCGCGACCAGCACTGGCGAAAGGCTCGTGGTAAAGATGAAGCCCGGCGCGTACGAGCGAATGCAGTCGATGATGCGCGTGTCGGTTGCGATGTACCCGCCCATCACGCCGAACGCCTTGCCCAGCGTGCCTTCGATGATGGTGATGCGATCCGCGGCCTCATCCCGCTCCGAGATGCCGCCGCCGCGCTTGCCGTACATGCCCACCGCATGCACCTCGTCCAGGTAGGTTATCGCGTTGTACTTGTCCGCCAGAGCACAAATCGCATGGATCGGGGCAACGTCGCCGTCCATCGAGTAAACGCTTTCGAAGGCGATCAGCTTGGGCACGTTTGGGTCCGTTGCCGCAAGCAGCTCTTCAAGGTGCTCGACGTCATTGTGACGCCACACCTTCTTCTCACAACCGGAATTGCGGATGCCGGCAATCATGCTCGCATGGTTGAGCGCGTCCGAAAAGACGACGCAGCCCGGCAGCAGTTTGGCCAACGTGGACAAGGTCGCATCGTTCGAGACGTAGCCGCTGGTGAACAGCAGCGCGCCTTCCTTGCCGTGAAGGTCCGCCAGCTCTCGCTCAAGCTCGATGTGGTAGTGTGTGTTGCCACCGATGTTGCGCGTGCCGCCTGAGCCGGCGCCCACGTCATGCAGCGCCTCTTCCATGGCCGACACCACTTTCGGGTGCTGCCCCATGGTGAGATAATCGTTCGAGCACCACACGGTGATCGGCTTCGGCCCGTTGTGCCCCGCAAAACAACGCGCGTTCGGGAAGGCACCCTTGTTGCGCAGGATATCGATGAAGACGCGATAGCGGCCTTCAGAGTGCAGGCGATCGATGGCCTGATCGAAAATTTGGTCGTAGTTCACGAAATCGGTCCGCTCCGCGGCTGCCGGAATGCCGGCACATTCGAGGGGCGGCTTACGTCATTCGTCCCTGCAATGCCAGCCACTTATCCCTGTTAGAAAAAGCGACCGAGGCGATGGTGAGTCGCCGATGGCTCATTAGACGAGTCGAATATCCTCGAGATGGTAGCGCCGCATGGCGGCTGCATACCCTTGGGAGAAGGGTTCAGGCCCGGTGGTCAGCGCATAGTCAGGAGCCTCGCGGCGGAACTCCTGCCCTTGAAGCAGTCGCGCAACTTGCCGGGCGATACCGCTGGCGCCATCCACGAAAGCAACGCTGCTGCCGAAGGCTGCCGCGAGCTCTTCCTTAAGCAGAGGAAAATGAGTGCAGGCGAGCACGACCGTGTCGATCTCGTCGCCGCCCGGCATGGCGCGCAGCCCCTGGACGGCTGCAGCTATGGCGGCTGGCTGCGTCTGGCTGCCACGAAGCTTGGCTTCGGCGGCTTCCACCAGCCCTGGCGCAGCGTGGCGTAGCAGGCGCTTGCCGCTCGCAAACTCGGCTTCGAGTCGGTCTACGTAGGCTTGGCGGATCGTTGCTTCGGTACCGAGCAGGCCGATCACGCCGCTGCGTGTCATCGCGGCCGCCGGCTTGATCGCCGGCACCGTGCCGACGATCGGTACCTCCAGCACTTCGCGTACCATGCCCAGAGCGATCGTCGAGGCGGTGTTGCAGGCGATGCAGACAAGGCGCGGGTTCAACCGTTCGGTCAGCCGCCCGAGCAGGCCCGCTACCCGCGCTGCGATCTGGGCCTCGGTCTTGGTGCCGTAGGGGAGGCCAGCAGTGTCCGCTGCATAGACCACAGGCGCCTGGGGCAGCACGGCGCGCAGTTCGTGAAGCACCGTGAGCCCGCCCACGCCCGAGTCGAACAGCAAGATCGGGTCTGTAGCGGCGAGGGGGCGGTGCAAGTCTAAAGGTCCTTTCGGGCGCAAGTCGCATCCGTCTGTTAGCGAGTGGGCAGGGCGCAGGGCAACATGCGTTCGCGCTACTGCTCGACGAGTCCCCAGGAGTGGTTCTAAGAACGGGCTATGACGTGGATTCTTGCTCTCGCGCTCGGCTATCTCCTCGGCTCGCTGCCGTTCGGCCTGCTACTGACCAGGCTGACAGGCGCCGGAGATTTGCGCGCAATCGGTTCGGGTAACATCGGAGCCACCAACGTCCTTCGGACCGGGCGCAAGGGGCTCGCCGCCGCCACCTTGTTTTTGGATCTGGCGAAAGGACTTGTTGCGGTGCTGCTCGCCCGAGCTTTGTGGCCCGGCAGTGAAGTAATCGCGGCGGCTGGGGCGGTGGTAGGCCATTGCTTTCCGGTATGGCTGGGGTTTCGCGGCGGCAAGGGCGTGGCGACGTTTGCGGGCGTATGCTTCGGCCTCGCACTGCCGGTCGGCCTCGTCTATGCAGCGGTCTGGCTTGCGGTGCTGGCACTCGCGCGCGTCTCGTCGCTTGGCGGCATGAGTGCTGCCGTCGCTGCGCCGATCGCCGCGCTCGTAATCGGGTACTCCGACTTTGTGCCTGTTCTGGTGGTGCTCGCCGCTTTGGTGCTCTGGATGCACCGCGCCAATATCGCGCGCTTGCGTGACGGGACGGAGCCTCGGATCGGCGGTTCCAAGGCGTGAGCACGCGCGCCGCGCTTTCGCAGGACGAAGCTTTCGCTCGCATACGCTTGTTGCGCTCGCCCAACGTCGGTCCGGTCAGCTTCGCGCAGCTCATGGCGCGGTTCGGCACGGCCCGGGCTGCAATAGAAGTTTTACCTGAACTGGCGGGGAAGGGCCGCCGGACCTACCGCGTTGCTGCCGAGGAGCGGGTGACAAGCGAGATCGCCGCGGTCCGTAAAGCAGGCGCTCGCTACCTCTTCCTGGACTCCCCCGATTATCCCGCCCTGCTTGCTGCCAGCGAAGGCGCCCCGCCGATACTGACGGTGCGAGGCGACGTCTCCCGTGCACACGCGCCTTGCATCGCCGTAGTTGGTGCACGCAATGCTTCTGTGGCTGCGCTGAAGTTGGCCCGGGATTTTTCGCTCGCTCTGGCCGAGGCCGGCTGCACTGTGGTCTCGGGGCTCGCGCGCGGGATCGACGGTTCAGCGCACGTTGGCGCGCTGTCGGCAGGCGGCGGGGCGACGGTAGGCGTCATCGCCAGCGGCATCGATATCGCCTATCCGCCGGAACACGCCGATCTGCAGGAGCGGATCGCGCAGGAGGCGCTGCTGATTGCCGAGCAACCGCCTGGTACCGAACCGCTGGCGCGGCATTTCCCTTCACGCAACCGCATCATCGCGGGCTTGGCTGCGGCAACTCTGGTCGTCGAGGCAGCGCCGCGATCGGGCTCGCTGATCACAGCGCGACTGGCCGGAGAGTTCGGCCGTGAAGTCATGGCTATTCCCGGCTCGCCGCTCGATGCCCGCTCGCACGGCTGTAATCAGCTCATCCGCGACGGTGCGGTGCTGGTGCAGTCGCCTGAGGATGTGATGGAACTGATCTCCGGTTTCGACGGCAAGCCGCGTGCGGTCTTACAGGAGGCGGTAACGGTTGGCGAGTGGCCCGAACACCCAGACGTTGGGAACTCACCCGACCTTGCAGGTATGCTGACGCTCGCGCCTGTCGGAGTGGACGAGTTGGTTCGGCAATCCGGGGAAAGCCCGTCAGCGGTTCAGCTCGCGCTGCTCGAGCTGGAGTTGATGGGCCGTTTGATCCGCCATGCGGGAGCGCGGGTTTCGCTCGCTCCTTGACAGGCCTCTTCGGACGTTACCAACTCGTAGGTGTAGGCGTGCGCGCACGCGTAGGGGCTCTTTTTCGGAACCACAATGCAACTTGTTATCGTAGAATCGCCGGCAAAGGCGAAGACCATCGAGAAGTACCTCGGCAAGGACTACCGTGTCCTCGCCTCCTATGGCCACGTCCGCGACTTGCCGCCGAAGGACGGTTCAGTTCGGCCGGACGAGGATTTCGCCATGGATTGGGAGCTATACGGCGACAAGCAGAAGCAGGTGAAGGCGATCACCGATCTTGCGAAGCAAGCTGACCGCCTGATCCTTGCCACTGACCCTGATCGCGAAGGCGAGGCGATCTCGTGGCACGTCCGCGAGTTGCTGGCCAAGCGCAAGGCGCTTCCCAAAGACGTGCAGCGCGTCACCTTCAACGCCATCACCAAGGATACGGTGACGAAGGCGATGGAGGCCCCACGTGAGCTCGATCAGGATCTGATCGACGCGTATCTAGCCCGGCGAGCGCTGGATTATCTGTTCGGCTTCACGCTGTCGCCAGTTCTCTGGCGCAAGCTTCCCGGCGCGAAGTCGGCTGGCCGTGTGCAGTCCGTGGCATTGCGCCTGATCGTCGATCGCGAGCGCGAGATCGAGCTGTTCAAGCCGCAGGAATACTGGTCGGTCGTGGCGCAGATGGCGCACGATGGCGCTGACTTCACTGCCAGGCTGGTGACCTTCGAGGGCCAGAAGCTCGACCGCCTGAGCCTTGGCGACGAAGGCATCGCGATGCGCGCGAAAGCTGCGGTCGAATCCGGCGCCTTCAAGGTGGAGCACGTTGAGACCCGTCCACATCGCCGCAATCCGCAGCCGCCGTTCACCACCTCTACCCTGCAGCAGGAGGCGGCGCGCAAGCTCGGTTTCTCCGCCAGCCACACCATGCGCGTGGCGCAGACACTCTACGAAGCCGGTGCCATCACGTACATGCGAACCGACGGCGTGCAGATGGACCCTTCGGCGATTGCCGAAGCGCGCGCCGCGATCTCCGACAAGTTTTCCGGTCACTATCTTCCCGAGAAGCCCCGGCACTACGAGACGAAAGCGAAGAACGCCCAGGAAGCGCACGAGGCGATCCGGCCGACCGAGTTTACCCGCGATCATTTCGGTTCCGGGGACGAAGCCAGGCTCTATGATCTCGTCTACAAGCGCGCGATGGCCAGCCAGATGGCATCGGCTGCGCTGGAGCGCACGACCGTCACTTTGCGCGACGGAACCGGGCGCAATGAACTGCGCGCCACTGGACAGGTCGTGAAGTTCCCCGGCTTCCTCGCCGTCTACGAGGAAGGTCGTGACCAGAAGGGCGACGAGGACGAGGAAAGCGGTCTGCTCCCCGCGATGAAGTCTGGCGACATGCCCGCCAAGAAAGACGTTTCGGCCGAGCAGCACTTCACCCAGCCTCCTCCGCGCTACTCAGAGGCAAGCCTCGTCAAGCGCCTGGAGGAGCTCGGTATCGGTCGACCCTCGACCTATGCCGCGACGCTTCAGGTCCTGAAGGATCGTAACTACGTCCGCACTGAAAAGAATCGTTTCTTTGCAGAGGAATCCGGGCGCCTCCTCACCTCATTCCTCGAGCGCTTTTTTGACCGCTACGTCGCTTACGAGTTCACAGCGGGCATGGAAGAGGAGCTCGATGACGTCTCGGGCGGTCGGGCCGAATGGAAGGACGTGCTTGCCGAGTTTTGGCGCGACTTCAAGCCGAAGTCCGACGAAGTCATGGGGCGCAAACCCTCCGAAGTGACCGAGGCGCTGGACGAGTTTCTTTCTGACTACCTGTTTCCCCCCCAGGACGATGGATCGGACCCCCGGCTTTGCCCTAAGTGCGAGCAAGGGCGCCTGTCACTGCGTGGCGGCCGCTACGGTGCTTTCGTGGCCTGCTCGAACTATCCGGAATGCAAGTTCACCCGCAAGTTCGCGCAGCCCGGCGGCAGCGCGGATCAGGCGGACGACGAGGTGCTCGGCAAGGATCCCGAGACCGGGCTGGATATCACTCGCAGGTCGGGGCGCTTCGGACCTTACATCCAGCTCGGTGAGGGCAAGGAGGCCAAGCGCGGCTCGGTCCCCAAGGACATCGACGAGCTCACGCTGGAATGGGCGCTCAAGCTGCTGAGCCTCCCGCGTACGGTCGGCAATCACCCCGAAACAGGACAAGAAATCGCTGCGAACATCGGTCGTTATGGGCCGTACCTCGTTCACGAAGGCAAGTACGCGCGCTTGCGCTCCACAGTCGACGTGTTCGAGACCGGCATGAATGCAGCCGTCTCGTTGCTTGCAGAGGCGGCGGCGAACCGAGGCGGGCGGGGTAGCCGCACGCCTGCGGAGCCGATCAAGGTCCTGGGTCCTCATCCCACCTCGGGCGGCGAGATGAAGGTGCTGGCGGGCCGCTATGGCCCCTACGTGACGGACGGCACGACCAACGCAACTCTGCCGCGCGATGCCAAGCCCGAAGAGCTTACCCCGGAAGCAGCGATCGTGCTGATCGACGAGAAGGCTGCAAAGGGCCCGTCGACCAAGGGCCGCAAGAAAGCTGCGCCCAAGAAAGCTGCGGCGAAAAAGGCGCCTTCCAAGAAAGCGCCTGCCAAGAAGGCGGCAGCTGCAAAGGCCAAGAGGCCGAAGCCGAAGAAGGCTGAGGAAGCTGCGGAATGAGCGACAAGACTGCAAAGCACAAGCAGCCTTGGAAGCCTGAGGAGTTGCAGCGCCTGCGCTCCCTCGCCGGCAAGGGGAAAGGCCTGAAAGAGATCGCCAAGGCGCTTAACCGCACCGAGGAGTCCACCAAGGAAGCGGCAAAGCAGCACGGCATGGAGATCAAGAAGCTACGCTGAAACTCCGGCGATCCGCTTGGCGGCGGATCGCCTCACGGGTGTTCTATTTCACCCAGTCGAGCCCGAGTTCCTCGTAGAGGTCGCGCGCCTCTGCCCAGTTCTCCTCCACCTTCACGTGGAGGAACAGGTGGACCTTCTGCCCCAGGATGTCCGCGAGTTCCTTTCGCGCTGCCTCGCCGATGGCGCGGATCATGGTGCCACGCTTTCCGAGCACGATGGCCTTCTGGCTATCGCGCGCCACCACGATCTGCTGTCGGATCTCGACGGAGCCATCCTTGCGATGCGTGTAGGCTTCCGGCCGCACTGCGCTGTCGTAAGGGAGTTCCTCGTGGAGCAGCCTGTAGATCTGCTCGCGAGTGACTTCGCACGCGAGCAGGCGCTCACTGGCGTCGGAAACCTGGTCTTCGGGGTAGTGCCAGGGCTCCTCGGGCATGAGAGTTGCCAGCCGGTCCTTCAACTCGGGCACGCCATCGCCGGTCAGCGCGGAGATGAAGAACACTTCCTCGAACTCGACTTTTCCGGTGAGTTCCTGCGCCAGCGCCAACAGCGGCTCCTTGGCGCTGGCATCGACTTTGTTGAGCACCAGAATCTTGCGCTCAGGGCGGTCCTTCAGCGCTTCCAGCAGCGGTTCCAGCTCGTGCCGGCGCTGCTTGCTGGGATCGACCATCAACAGGATCGCGTCAGCCTCCTGAGCACCTTCCCAGGCCGCAGCCACCATCGCGCGATCGAGGCGGCGGCGAGGCTCGAAGATGCCGGGCGTGTCCGCCAGGATAATCTGCACCTCATCCTGCAGGGCAATGCCGAGCAGCCGCGCGCGCGTGGTCTGGGCTTTTGCCGAGGTGATCGCCACCTTCTGACCAACCAGCGCATTCACGAGCGTGGACTTGCCCGCATTCGGTGCGCCTATCACGGCCACCAGACCGCACTTCTGAGTCATCCGTACTTCCTCATGAATTCTTCTGCCGCGAGCGTTTCGGCGTCTTGCTTGCTGTTGGCGACGGCTTGTGCCTCACCCACTCCGTGGATCGAGACCGATACGGTAAAGCGCGCGGCATGATCCGGCCCCGAGCGGTCGATCAGCTTGTACTCCGGTACACGCTTGCGGTTCCCTGCCGCCCATTCCTGGAGTGCCGACTTTGGGTGCTTGCGGTTGCCGGTCTTGCCCATGACGGGCTCCTCCCACAACCGGCGCACCATATCTCGCGCCGCTTCAAAGCCGCCTTCGCGAAAACAGGCGCCGATCAGGGCTTCCATGACGTCTCCCAGGATATTGTCGCTGTCTTGGCCGCCGTCATCCCGCGCCTGCTTGCCCATGTGAATATGTGGGGCAAGGCCGATGCTGCGGGCGACCTGCGCGCAAGTCGCACGGCTGACCAGTGCGTTGAGGCGCTGCGAGAGACGGCCTTCCGGTTCATCCCCCCGCTCGAACAGCCACTCGGCGATGGAAAGCCCCAGCACGCGATCACCCAGGAACTCGAGTCGCTCGTAGTTCCGCTGTGCCGCCGTGCTGGCGTGAGTCAGCGCTTCCAGCCAGAGCGCTTGATCCTGCAGCTCTCGCCCTGTGATCTCGCCAAGGAACCGCAGGGTGGCATCATTCAGCACTAGAACAATCCGCCGATCCGGTTCCAGCGTGCAGCGGTGAACCACGTCCAGGGCTTGAGCCACTCCGCGCCGCCATCGGTAGAGAACATCATGACGGCCGCTTTGCCGACGAGGTTCTCCTGCGGGACGATCCCGATGCCTTGGCCCTCGATCGGCGGGAAACGGCTGTCGAGCGAGTTGTCGCGATTGTCGCCCATCAGGAAGAGGTGCCCTGCCGGAACGGTGTAGACCGGGGTGTTATCCTGAACTTGCTCAGTGAGATCGAGCACGTTGTAGCTCTTGCCGTTGGGTAGCGTCTCGCGGAACTGCGGATAGGAGCAGGCGAGCTCACCGCCCGGCAATTCCGTTGTGAACTCAAGTGCATAGCAACGCGTGTTGGGCGTGAGTGGCAGAACGAAGTTTTCAACCCTTTGCTTGGGAACAGGCTCGCCGTTCAGAAACACCTGACCATCGCGCATCTGTACGGTGTCACCGGGCAAGCCGATTACGCGCTTGATGTAGTCGACGTCGTTGCCGGGCGGGGCCTTGAAGATCACCACATCGCCGCGCTCGGGCTGGCTGGCAAAAATTCGGCCGGGGATCAGCGGCAGGCTGAACGGCAGCGAATACTTCGAGTACCCATAGGACCATTTGGAGGCGAGCAGATAGTCGCCGTTGAGCAGGCGCGGCAGCATCGATTCGCTGGGAATGTTGAACGGTGAGAAGATGAAGCTGCGGAACACTACCACCAGAACCACCAGCTTTAGCAGGAAAACCAGGAAGTTCTCCTGCTTGTCCTCTTCGCGGGGCGCAGGCTTGGGAGTGGCGGCCGAGTGGGTATCCGGAGCGGCCTTATCGGTTTCGGTCATCGTGGAGTCCATGTTGCTCCCCATAGCGTCCGTCAAGGCTATGCACACGGCGATTCGGCTGCGGATCGCGCCATTCGGGCCAAGATCGGCCTTGGCGCTCGCAGGTGCAACAGGCATAAGGCGGCGCGAGTGCGGGGCAAGCTCGCGTAGATAGGATGTAGCATGACCGAGAAGGCGCAGACCGTCTGGAACAAGCTAGCAAAGCTTCCAAAGCCCACGCTTGCCGAACTGTTCGCAGACGATCCGGACCGTCTCGCAAGGCTCGCAACTCGTCTCAACATTGGTGAGGAGGGGATCCGCTTCGATTGGTCCAAGACGCACCTTGATGAGGCGCACTTGGCCGCGTTCCTCGAATTGGCGGAGGCAACGGGTTTCACCGCCCGGCGTGAGGCGCTGTTCGCTGGCGAAATCGTCAACCCCACGGAAGGCCGCGCCGCCGAGCACACGGCGCAGCGCGGCGTCGGCAAGGACGAGAGCGTCGAACTGGCGCGTAGCTATCACGCGCGCATGGCTGCCATTGTTGAGGCAATCCACCGCGGCGCGATGGGAGAGGTCAAGCACCTGATCCACGTCGGCATCGGCGGCTCGGCTCTCGGACCTGCACTCGCCGTAGACGCACTGGCTCGAGAGGGGGCGATGGTCGATGTCCACGTTGTTTCCAACATCGACGGCACTGCGCTCGAGGCGGCCTTCAAGGTTTGCGATCCCGCGACGACAATGCTGGCGGTCGCATCCAAGACGTTCACCACAATCGAGACGATGACCAATGCCGAAAGCGTGATCGGCTGGCTTCGCGAAAACGGGGTGACGGATCCCTACGGCCGTGTCGTGGCTCTGACCGCGTCACCGGAAAAGGCGGTCGACTGGGGCGTTGACGAGACACGCATACTGCCTTTTTCCGAGAGCGTAGGCGGCAGGTACTCCCTATGGTCATCCATCGGCTTTCCTGTAGCGATGGCGCTTGGCTGGCCGGATTTTGCGGAAATGCTCGAAGGGGCGGCGGTTGTAGACCGGCACTTCCGCGATGCCGATCCGGCGGACAACATTCCGCTGCGGGCAGCTTTCGCCGACCAGTTCTATACGCGCCTGCGCGGATGCCAGACGCGTGCGGTCTTCGCGTATGATGAGCGCCTGGCGCTGCTGCCAGACTATCTTCAGCAGTTGGAGATGGAGTCGAACGGCAAGTCGGTCACCTTCGATGGTGACGCGGTTGATGGTCCGACTGCTCCGATCACATGGGGTGGTGTCGGCACCGACGCGCAACATGCGGTGTTTCAGCTACTACACCAGGGCACCAACATCGTGCCGGTCGATTTCGTCGCCTCCATCGCGCCCGGCCACGACCTCGACCTTGCTCATCATCGCATCCTCTTGTCCAACTGCTTCGCGCAGGGGGCGGCGCTGATGGCCGGAAAAGCGAGCAGCGACCCGGCCCGCGCGTACCCCGGCGATCGGCCTTCGGCAACGATCCTGCTCGACGAAGTGTCGCCAGCCAGCTTCGGCGCGCTGGTTGCTTTCCACGAGCACCGTACTTTCGCCAACGCCGTGCTGTTGGAGATCAACCCCTTCGACCAGTTCGGTGTCGAACTCGGCAAGGTAATCGCCAAGCAGATAGAGAAGGGGGGAACGACATTCGATCCCTCAACGGAAGCTTTGCTGGAACTGGCAGGTATCGCCTGATCCGTCTCCTTGTGGGTTGCGCCAAGTGAAGGGCCGTGAAGGCCTTGTCTGTCATCTCGGGGGCGATACGGGTATCGCGCTAAGCTGCTGTAAAGCATGAGCAAGTAAGACCGGCTGCGTTGTACCACCCGCGTCGGGATTCTTTTGGCCATGCACCTTCGTCTGAACGCCGTTCGCAGCTTCGCTTTGTGCAGTGTTGCCGGGCTGGCTCTATCCGCCTGTGGAGGCGGAGGAGGCGGCTCCGTAGCGTCAACGCCGGGGCCGGTCTCTTCGCCGTTGCCGGTCTCTTCGCCGTTGCCGGTGCCAGCGCCAGCGCCCGCTCCGGCACCAGCCCCCGCTCCGGCACCAGCCCCCGCTCCGGCACCAGCCCCCGCTCCGACGCCATCGCCCGCTCCGACGCCATCGCCCGCTCCGACGCCATCGCCCGCTCCGACGCCATCGCCCGCTCCGACGCCTACACCCACTCCGACGCCATCGCCCGCTCCGACGCCAGCGCCCGCTCCGGCGCCATCGCCCGCTCCGACGCCAGCGCCCGCTCCGACGCCAGCGCCCGCTCCGACGCCTACACCCGCTCCGACGCCAGCGCCCGCTCCACCGCCTACACCCGCTCCGACGCCTACACCCACTCCGGCGCCAGCACCCGCTCCCCTTGTGATTTCGGCGGTTTCTTCCAAGTCATCTGTTTCCGTGCGATCTCCCGCCGACGACGAAGAGTACCGTCGCAACTATGTCGCGTTCGAGCACGTGCGCGCCCTCTATGCGCTGGACAACGGCTGGACCGGGCAGAACGTTCTCGTCGGCGTGGTCGACGATGGCGTGTTTGAGAATGCGGAACTGTCGGGGCAGATCTCCTCGCTAAGCCGTGACTTTGGAAGGACGACGACCGGAGGGAGCACCACTGCACGCGACGTGATTGGCGATGAGTATTCTGATCATGGAACTCTGGTCGCTGGTGTCATCGCAGGACGGAACAACGGCGCCGGCATTCAGGGGATTGCCCCCGACGCCAAGATCGTTGCGCTGCGAGTCAGCGATGTCGACACCACGAGCGGTGAGGAAACGTTGGGACGCACTCTTCCCGCGGCGCTCGATTATGCAGCGGCAAACGGCGTGAAGGTAGTCAACGCCTCCCTGGCCAAGATCGACGCGAGCAAACCCAGTTCCGGCTGGTCGAACATGGTCTCCCGCTACACCGCCGCAGGTGGGCTCTTCGTCAACTCGGCCGGAAACGATGGAGAAGCGAACCCGAAGGGCTACCTCGATTTCAAGTCCTCCAACGCCGCTGGCTGGCTGTTCGTCGTAGCGGCCCAGGAAAGCGGAGGAGTGCTCTCCATCGCCGATTATTCAAACCGGTGCGGCGCCATCACCATGTCGCGCTGTGTGACGGCGATCGGCACGAATGCAACGATGGACGTGGATGGCCGAGCCGTCTTTTTCAGCGGTACGAGCTCAGCCGCGCCGCAAGTGAGCGGGCTGGCCGCTTTGATTCTCAGCAAATGGCCGCAGCTTTCGGGGATTGAGGCGGGCGAGGTTATCGTAAGCACTGCTCGCGATCTTGGCGCTGTCGGAACCGACGCAGTCTACGGCCGCGGCTTGATCGACGTCGAGGCGGCCCTCTCACCGGTGGCGCCGACCCTGTCGAACGGCACCGCGCAGACAGCACTGACCGGCTCTGTCATGGTCATACCCGAAGCCATTGGCGGTGCTGCGGCTGGCGCGAAGATCCGCGCGATGCTGAATGATGTGACGGTGCTCGACGCCTATGGCAGAGACTTCAGCGGTAGCCTCGCGGGGCTGGTGAATCATCCCGAGCGACGCCGGGGCGGCTTTGCCCGCCGCGTCGCGACAGGTGCGGGGGCGGGATCGACGCAGGTGGCGGCGCCCGGCCTGTCAGCAAGTCTCGGTTACACGCACTTTCGCTGGGGGCCGGGCGCCGCCGATCAGCGTTCGGAACTGACCTGGGGTGATTTTGCAGCCAGCCTAGGGAGCACACGATTGCGGGCGGCTTACTCCGGCCAGGATGGCGTTCAGGACGAGGCGATGGGCCTTGCTCCAGCCTCAGACGTCACGCTTGCCTACGTCCCGGCGGCAAACCTCTCGTTCGGTGTGGAGCGAGGCCTTGGTGCCGGACGTCTCTCGGTATCGGCCATGGCCGGGGATGGCCAGGCAGGTTCGGCCCGTGGCGTTGTCGTGAGCTGGAACGGTTCTATAGGCCGAGTCAAAGCGGGTCTGCTCGAGGAGCAGGGGACCTTGTTTGGTACACCCGTCGGCGCCGGCGCCATGCGCTTTGGTGATGGTGCGCGCACCGTGTTCGTCGAGTTGTCGCGCAATTGGGAAGCGGGCGATTGGTCGCTCGACGGCTATGCTTCGCTGGGCGCCACGAGGCTGCAGATCGGAGCCGACACGCTGCTCACGTCCGCAAGTTCGATCGTGACGCAGCGTGCCGGTGTGTCGGCCAGCCGCATCGCCATGGGCGGTCGTGTGCGGTTCGGCCTTGCCCTGCCGCTTGTCGCCGTTGCTGGCTCGGGCACGCTGACTTACGCGTCGGGGTACGATCTTGCCAGCCGGTCGTTGACCTTCAACCAGCAGCGCGTGGGCCTGACCGGCCGTTACGATCCGGTGGTGAGCCTGGGCTACGAACGTGTACGAGCCCACTCTGCGCTGCGCTTTGCCGCCGCTGCGAATACGGCAGCAGACGACGTGCGCGCGCTGGCAACCTGGCGCCTGACCTTGCGCTGAGCCGCTCCGGGGTGGGCTGCGGCGAGTTGGTTCTCCTGCTCGCCGTAGGTCTCTCTCTGGCAATCGGAGTCATCTGCACGCATATGCAGCGCACACCAGCAGGAGCGCGCACATGCCTGAATTCGATTACGACCTTTTCACCATCGGCGCCGGGTCGGGCGGGGTTCGCGCGTCTCGGGTCTCGGCGGCGCATGGCGCGCGCGTGGCAGTGGCTGAGGAGCACAGAGTCGGTGGGACTTGCGTTATCCGCGGCTGCGTCCCCAAGAAGATGCTGGTCTACGGCGCGCACTTCGCGGAGGATCTGGAGGACGCCAGGCATTTTGGCTGGGAGATTGAGAACTGCACGTTCGACTGGGTCAAGCTACGGGACAACGTGCTGTCGGATGTCGATCGACTGAACGGTATCTACACGCAGACCCTCCAGAATGCCGGCGTGGAGATTTTCCACGAGCGCGCCACGATAACGGGCCCTCATGAAGTCACACTGTCCAGTGGGGAGAAGAAGACGGCGGCGCGCATTCTGGTCGCCACCGGCGCACGGCCGCATATCCCTTCATTTCCTGGCTGCGAGCTTGGCATTACGTCGAACGAGGCTTTCCACCTGGATGCGATTCCGCGGCGCGTCCTGATTGCCGGCACCGGGTATATCGCCAATGAGTTTGCCGGCATCTTCCACCAGTTCGGCTCGAAGGTGACCCTGATCAACCGTTCCGATCAGCTGCTGCGTGGATATGACGAGTCCCTGCGCGACCGCTTGCTGCAAATCTCGATCATGAAGGGCATAGATTTTCGCTTCCACGCTGAGTTCCAGAGCATCGAGAAGACATCGGAAGGATGCCTGCGTGTCTCGATGACAGGGCATGAGCCGATCGAGGTCGATTGCGTGCTGTTCGCCACCGGACGCGTGCCGAACGTAGAGGGTGTCGGACTGGAGGAAATCGGCGTCGAACTGGACGAGAAGAACGCCATCAGGGTGGACGAGAATTCCCGCAGCTCTGTCGAGCATATCTATGCGATCGGCGACGTCACGAACCGGGTGCAGCTGACGCCAGTCGCCATTCGCGAGGGGCAGGCCTTTGCGGACACTGTGTTTGGCAACAATCCGCATACTGTGGATTACACTTGCATTCCGAGCGCGGTGTTCAGTCATCCGCCACTGGCGAGCGTCGGCCTGACCGAGGCGCAGGCGCGCAACACGCTTGGAAGCGTTGCCGTTTACGAAAGCGATTTCCGGCCGATGAAGAATGTCGTCGCGCACCGCAATGAACGCTCGCTCTACAAGATGATCTGTGACGAGCAGACGGGCAAAGTGGTGGGCATGCACATGATCGGACCCGATGCGCCCGAGATCATGCAAGCCGCTGCGGTGGCGGTGAAGGCAGGGCTTACGAAGGCCGATTTCGATGCGACGGTTGCCATTCACCCGACTATGGCCGAGGAACTGGTGCTCTTGAAGTAAGCGCACCTTGGCGCGGCTGGCGGCATCATATCGCTCCGGCGAGGTGCAATGCAGCGCATGGTCGTTAATCGCGCGGTTAAACCCTATTGACCTGCTGCCTCCTTCCTGCCTTTAGGCAAGGCACGAGTTCATCAGTTCATGCGGGGCAAGGGAAGCGCAATGTCAGCCAACATCGCCGAGATGGAGAACCGCCGGACAGCTGCAAAGATGGGCGGCGGTCAACGCCGCATCGATGCACAGCACGCCAAGGGCAAGCTAACCGCGCGCGAGCGGCTCGACGTCCTTCTTGATGAAGACAGCTTCGAAGAGGTCGATGCTTATGTCGAGCACAGTTGCGTCGACTTCGGCATGCAGGAGAACACCATCCCTGGTGACGGTGTCGTAACCGGCTCGGGGACGATCAACGGTCGCCTCGTCTTCGTGTTCAGCCAGGACTTCACCGTTTTCGGCGGCGCTGTGTCTGAGCGGCACGCGATGAAGATCTGCAAGATCATGGACATGGCCATGAAGGTCGGTGCGCCCGTCATCGGTCTTAACGACTCCGGTGGTGCGCGCATTCAGGAAGGCGTCGCTTCGCTCGGCGGCTATGCCGAGATCTTCCAGCGCAACGTGCTCGCTTCGGGCGTTGTCCCGCAGCTCTCGCTGATCATGGGACCTTGCGCGGGTGGCGCGGTCTATTCGCCGGCAATGACCGACTTCATCTTCATGGTGAAGGATAGCTCGTACATGTTCGTCACCGGTCCTGACGTGGTGAAGACCGTGACCAACGAGGTCGTAACTCAGGAGGAACTGGGTGGCGCGGTCACGCACTCCAGCAAGACCTCTGTTTCAGACCTCGCTCTCGAGAACGATATCGAGGCGCTGTTGGCCGCGCGCGACTTCTTCGACTTCCTGCCTGCTTCCAACCGCGACGAAGTGCCCGAGCGCCCGAGTGCCGACGCCTGGGATCGTCTGGAGGAAAGCCTCGACACGATCATTCCGCCCAACGCGAATCAGCCTTACGACATGCACGAGGTGATCCGTAAGACGCTGGACGAGGGCGAGTTCTTCGAGCTTCAGCCGACGTATGCGGGCAATATCCTGATCGGCTTCGGCCGCGTCGAGGGTAAGACTGTTGGTGTTGTTGCCAACCAGCCGATGGTGCTCGCGGGCGTGCTCGACATCGATTCCTCACGCAAGGCTGCGCGGTTCGTGCGCTTCTGCGATGCGTTCAACATTCCCATCATCACTTTCGTCGACGTGCCGGGCTTCCTTCCTGGCACCGCGCAAGAACACAACGGCATCATCAAACACGGTGCCAAGCTGCTGTTCGCCTATGCAGAGGCGACCGTGCCCAAGATCACCGTCATCACTCGCAAGGCTTATGGCGGCGCTTACGACGTCATGAGTTCGAAGCACTTGCGCGGCGATCTCAACTACGCGTGGCCGACTGCCGAGATTGCGGTGATGGGTGCGAAGGGCGCAGTGGAAATTATCTTCCGCGGCCAGGACGCAGAAGGCATCGCCGCTCGCACGAAGGAATACGAGGACCGCTTCGCCAATCCGTTCGTGGCCGCAAGCCGCGGCTACATCGACGAAGTGATCTATCCGCATTCCACTCGCCGCCGCATTGCCCTCGGCCTTCGCAAGCTGCGCAACAAGCAGCTCGAGAATCCCTGGAAAAAGCACGACAACATCCCCTTGTAGGAGAGAAGTCTCGAGGCGGTGCCCAAGATGAACGCTTCGAGCGACGAGACGATTGTGGCGTTACGCCGAACTCAGGAGGACATGGACAAGCTTGTGGACCGAGAGAAACTCGCTTGAGCACGCGCAACGATGTCGCCTCTGCATTGAAGTGCTCGCGCAAGAGCGTTTCGACGTGGTTGGGTGGGGCTATCAGAGGTTTCCTCTCACCTCGGAAGATTGAACGAGAAGGTGGGCAGCATGGAACTGCGCACCGTGCGGATTGGGAATTTTATCGGATTGCAAGCAGCCGATCAGGCTCACAGCCGCGCATAGAAGGCAACTGAAGGAGCGGACATGGAAGACATCTACATCGTCAGCGGAGTACGTACTCCGGTCGGCGACTTCGGCGGTTCGCTCAAGTCGTTCATGCCCTCTGAGCTGGGCACGATGGTCGTGACCGAGGCTCTTAATCGCGCGGGCGTGGCGCCGCAGGATGTGCAGCACGTCGTCATCGGACAGGTCATGCCGACCAGCGCGCGTGACGAGATGCTCAGCCGTGTGATGGCACTTAATTCCGGCATCCCCGCACAGGTCCCGGCGCTGACGCTGAACCGCCTGTGCGGTTCGGGTGTGGAGTCGATTGTCTCGGCGGCGCGCATCATGATGCTGGGCGAAGCGACGCTCACGGTTGCCGGCGGCGCGGAGTCGATGTCGAACGTGCCTTATCACGACCACGGCGTCCGCTGGGGGAAGAAGATGGGCGCGAACACCCAGGAGGACGCGCTGACGCTCGGCCTCTCGGATGCGATCGGCGGCTTTCACATGGGAATCACTGCTGAGAACGTGGCTGAGCGCCATCAGGTTACTCGCGAAGACATGGACTCACTCGCAGCGACCAGCCATCAACGCGCTGCGCGTGCGATCGAGGAAGGGCGCTTCAAGGAGCAAATCCTCCCCGTCGAGGTAAAGACACGCAAGGGCGTCACCGTTTTCGACACGGACGAGCATGTCCGTGGCGAGACCAGCGTTGAGACGCTCGGCTCAATGAAGCCGGCTTTCAAGAAGGATGGCACGGTCACCGCCGGCAATGCCTCGGGCATCAACGACGGGGCGGCCGCTGTCGTGCTTGCGACTGCCGCCGAGGTTGAGAAGCGCGGTCTCCAGCCGCTCGCGCGCATCATCGCATGGGGGCATGCTGGCGTGGAGCCGGAGTACATGGGCGAGGGGCCGATCAAGGCGGTGCCGATCGCGCTCGAGCGTGCGGGCCTCGGTCTCGATCAGATCGACGTGATCGAGAGCAACGAGGCGTTTGCCGCTCAGGCCGCTGCCTGTGCGAAGGTTCTCGGCTTCGATCCTGAGAAGACGAACCCCAATGGCTCGGGCGTATCGATCGGCCACCCCGTGGGCGCCACCGGCACGATGCTGACGATCAAGTGCATGTATGAGCTCAAGCGCATCTGCGGGCGGTATGGCCTGATCACCATGTGCATTGGTGGCGGCCAGGGCATTGCCATGATCATCGAGAATGTTGCCGCTCAGCAGATGGAGAAGGCGGCGTGAAGCTTGGCAGAATGAACCACATCGGCGTTGCGACCCCGGATCTGGATGCATCGGTTGCGTTCTACCGCGACGTCATGGGTGCGGCGGATATCACCGAGCCTTTCGTGCTGGAGAGCCAGCAGGTCCGTGTCTGCTTCGTCAACACGCCGGGCGAAAATGGCACTGCGGGGACCCAGGTGGAGCTGCTGCAGCCGACCACGCCGGACTCCGCCGTCGGCAAGTGGCTGGAGAAGAACCCGCTCGGGGGGCAGCACCACATCTGCTATGAAGTGCCGGACATTCAGGAAGCCAAGGCCTGGTTCGAGAGCCAAGGAAAGCGTGTTCTGGGTGAGCCGCGCGTAGGCGCACACGGTACGCTCATTTTCTTCGTTCACCCGAAGGATATGGGCGGTCAGCTCACCGAGATCATGGAAACGCCGAAAGAGGCGCACTGAATTCAAGCGGAGAGGGCGGCTGCGCTCTCCATTGCGAGGTAGGACGATGAGCGAGAAGCCCACGATCGAGACGAACACCGGGGAAGACAGCGGTGCCGCGCCTGATGCGCGCAAGCTGCCGGAGCCTTCGTCGCATGCCGATCTCGAGAAGTGGCGCGCCGCCGCTGACAAGGAGGTCAAGGGTCGCGACCTGACCTGGCAGACCCCTGAGGGGATCGCCGTGAAGCCGCTCTACACGGCTGAGGATGTGACGGTGGAGCCCGGCCTTCCCGGCTTCGCGCCGTTCACGCGCGGCGTGCGTGCCTCGATGTATGCGGGCCGTCCCTGGACCATCCGCCAGTACGCGGGCTTCTCGACTGCCGAGGAATCGAACGCCTTCTACCGTCGCAATCTGGCCGCGGGTCAGAAGGGCCTTTCGGTCGCTTTCGACCTCGCCACGCACCGTGGCTACGATTCCGACCATCCGCGCGTCACGGGTGATGTCGGCAAGGCCGGCGTCGCAATCGATACGCTTGAGGACATGAAGATCCTCTTCGACGGAATTCCGCTCGACAAGATGTCTGTGTCGATGACGATGAACGGCGCAGTGATCCCGATCCTCGCCTTCTTCATCGTCGCGGGCGAAGAGCAGGGCGTGGATCGCAAGCTGCTCGACGGGACCATCCAGAACGACATTCTCAAGGAGTTCATGGTCCGCAACACCTACATCTACCCCCCTGAGCCGAGCATGCGGATCATCTCGGACATCTTCGGCTACACCAGCCGAGAAATGCCCAAGTTCAACTCAATCTCGATCTCCGGCTACCACATGCAGGAAGCCGGCGCGACGCAGGTCCAGGAGCTGGCCTTCACCATAGCCGACGGCATGGAGTACGTGAAGTACGGCGTCGCCTCCGGTCTCGACATCGACAAGTTCGCCGGGCGGCTCTCGTTCTTCTTCGCGATAGGCATGAACTTCTTCATGGAAGTGGCCAAGCTTCGCGCCGCGCGCGTGCTGTGGCACCGCGCGATGACGCAGCTCGGCGCGCAGGACGAGCGTAGCAAGATGCTCCGCACGCACTGCCAGACCTCCGGCGTGTCGCTGACCGAGCAGGACCCCTACAACAACGTCATCCGCACCACGATCGAGGCGATGGCTGCGATGCTGGGCGGCACCCAGTCGCTCCACACCAACGCGCTCGACGAGGCGATCGCGCTGCCGACCGACTTCTCGGCCCGCATCGCGCGGAATACCCAGATCATCATCCAGGAAGAGACCGGGATGACCAAGGTCGTCGATCCCCTTGGAGGCTCGTACTACATCGAGTCGCTGACCCAGGAACTTGTCGACAAGGCTTGGGAGATCATCGAGCGCGTCCAGAACGAAGGCGGCATGGCCAAGGCTGTGGCCGCCGGATGGCCCAAGGCAATGATCGAGGAAGCGGCTGCCGGTCGCCAGGCGCGCGTGGATCGTGGCGATGATGTGATCGTCGGCGTGAACAAGTACCGCCTTGCCAATGAGGATCACCTCGAGACGCTGGAGGTTAATAACACCAAGGTCCGTGAAGCGCAGATCGCCCGCATCCAGAAGGTGAAGGCGGCGCGCGACGAGGCCAAGTGTCAGGCTGCACTGGAAGCGCTGCGCAAGGGCGCTGCGGCTCCTGCGAGCCTTGAAAACAACCTGCTGGCTCTTGCGGTGGAGTGCGCCCGCGCCCGCGCAACTCTGGGCGAGATCTCGTCGGCGATGGAAGAGAGTTTCGATCGCTACGGCACGCAGCCCACTCCCGTGAAGGGCGTTTATGCTGCGCCTTACGCAGGTGACAGTCGGTGGCAGCAAGTCATCGACGGTGTTGCCGCTGTCGAGCGTCGCCTCGGCCGCAAGCCCAAGCTGCTCGTCGCGAAGATGGGCCAGGATGGGCATGATCGCGGTGCGAATGTGATCGCTTCGGCGTTCGGTGACATGGGCTTTGACGTCGTCTCCGGTCCGCTGTTTCAGACGCCGGAAGAGACGGTGGTGCTGGCACTGGACAACGGCGTCGACGTCGTGGGTGCATCATCGCTCGCGGCCGGTCACAAGACGTTGATCCCCGAGTTGATTCAGCGGCTGCGTGAAGAAGGCCGAAGCGATATCAAGGTTATCGCTGGCGGTGTCATCCCGCCGCAGGACTATGAGTTCCTGCGCAATTCCGGTGTTCAGGGCATTTACGGTCCTGGCTCCAACGTGGTGGAATGCGCGGCAGACGTGTTGCGCCTGCTCGGCCACAACATGCCGCCAGCCGGCGAACTCGAAGCCGCGGAGTAATAATGACCCGAGCTCGCACAGACTGGACACGCGACGAGATCGCGGAGCTTTTCGACCTGCCGTTCACTGAGCTGGTTTTCCGCGCTGCCGAGGTGCATCGTGCTCACCATCCGGCGAACGAGGTTCAGCTGTCCACTCTGCTTTCAATCAAGACCGGCGGATGCCAAGAGGATTGCGGCTACTGCTCGCAGTCCGTGAAAGCCGAGAGCGGTGTGAAGGCGACGAAGTTGCTGGAAGTCCAGCAGGTCCTCCAGCGGGCGGCGCAGGCGCGCGATGCCGGCTCGACACGCTTCTGCATGGGGGCTGCGTGGCGCAATCCCAAGGACCGTGACATGCCCGCCATCATCGAGATGGTGAAGGGCGTGCGGGCCATGGGGCTGGAGACCTGCATGACCTTGGGCATGCTGACGCCGGTCCAAGCCGACATGCTGTCTGATGCCGGGCTTGATTACTACAACCATAACATCGACACCTCGCCTGAGCGCTACGATCAGGTGATAACCACCCGCACGATGGACGACCGTCTCGACACGCTTTCGAACGTGCGGATGGCTGGCATCAATGTCTGCTCGGGCGGCATCGTCGGCATGGGCGAGACGCGAGAGGATCGCGTCGGCTTTATTCATACGCTCGCGACCTTGCCCAGCCATCCTCAATCGGTGCCGGTCAACGCGCTGGTGCCGGTGAAGGGCACTGTGCTGGGCGACATGCTCGCTGACACCCCGCTCGCCAAGATCGACGACGTCGAATTTGTGCGCACCGTCGCCGTGGCGCGCATAACGATGCCGCAATCGATGGTGCGCTTGTCAGCCGGGCGGGAGTCTATGTCCGAGATGACGCAGGCGATGTGCTTCATGGCAGGCGCGAACTCGATCTTTACCGGCGACAAGTTGCTGACCGCGCCCAACGCGGGGGACGATAACGACATGGCGATGTTCGCGCGCCTCGGCCTCAAGCCAATGGCGATCTCACGCACGGAAGCGGAGTTTGAGGCCGAGCGCATGCCGAAGGGCTGCGCGCGGCTGGAGGCAGCTGAGTGAGCGCACGCGCGCGCCAAGGCATTCAGAATCGTTTTTTGACATTCATCGCCGACGCTTCGGGCGCGGCGACCGAGTTTGGAGGGTAAGGGGTTGTTCAAGAAAATCCTCATCGCGAACCGCGGCGAGATCGCCTGCCGCGTGATCAAGACCGCGCGTCGGATGGGCATCCAGACCGTTGCCGTCTATTCGGATGCGGACGCACGGGCACCCTTCGTGCAGATGGCCGACGAAGCCGTCCACATCGGCCCGGCTCCCGCTGCGCAATCGTACCTGATCGCCGACAAGATCATCGAGGCTTGCAGGCAGACTGGCGCCGACGCCGTACACCCCGGCTATGGCTTTCTTTCGGAGCGCACCTCGTTCGCTGAGGCCTTGGCCGCAGAGGGCATCGAGTTCATCGGGCCTCCCGTTGGCGCGATCGCCGCAATGGGTGACAAGATTGAGTCGAAGAAGCTCGCCAAGGAAGCCGGCGTCAACGTCGTTCCCGGCTTCGTGGGCGAGATCGAGGATACCGAGCACGCGGTGCGGATCTCAGGCGAGATCGGCTATCCGGTTATGATGAAGGCGTCGGCCGGCGGCGGCGGCAAGGGTATGCGCCTTGCCTACACCGAGCAGGACGTGCGCGAGGGCTTCGAGGCCGTGAAGCGCGAAGGCCTGAACTCGTTCGGCGATGACCGCGTCTTCATCGAGAAGTTCATCCTCAATCCGCGCCATATCGAAATCCAGATCCTGGGCGATAAGCACGGCAACATCCTTTACCTGAATGAGCGCGAGTGCTCGATCCAGCGCCGCCACCAGAAGGTGGTCGAGGAAGCGCCGTCCCCCTTCGTCACGCCCAAGATGCGCAAGGCCATGGGCGAGCAGTGCGTCGCTCTGTCGCGCGCGGTGGGGTACTACTCGGCGGGCACGGTCGAATTGATCGTCTCGGGCGCGGATCCCACGGGCGAGAGCTTCTACTTCCTCGAGATGAACACCCGCCTGCAGGTGGAGCATCCCGTTACCGAGGCGATCACCGGCGTCGACCTTGTCGAGCAGATGATCCGGGTCGCCGCGGGCGAGAAGCTGGAGATGTCGCAGGACGATATCGGCATCGACGGCTGGGCGATCGAGAACCGCGTCTATGCCGAAGACCCCTATCGCGGCTTCCTGCCCTCCACGGGCCGCCTCGTGCGCTATCAGCCGCCGGTGGAAGGCTGGACCGGCGATGGTCAGGCGAACGGCCGTCGCGGCGTTGATGGCGTGCGCGTCGATGACGGTGTCTATGAGGGCGGCGAAGTCTCGATGTTCTACGATCCCATGATCGCCAAGCTGGTGACCTGGGGCGAGACGCGCGATGAAGCGGCGGACAAGCAGATCGCCGCGCTCGACACCTTCGAAATCGAGGGGCTTGGCCACAACATCGATTTCGTCTCCGCGATCATGCAGCACCCGCGTTTCCGCTCGGGTGAGCTGACCACCGGCTTCATCGCCGAAGAGTACCCGGAAGGCTTCCACGGTGCCCCTCCCTCCGACGAGCTGAAGGCGAAGATCGCAGCCGTGGCGGGCTTCGTTGCGACTGCTCGCGCCGACCGCGCGCGCCGCGTCGACGGCCAGCTTGCCGACACGCTGTCGCCACCTTTCGAGTGGACTGTCACCATCGCGAAGACCGCGTTCGAGGTGATAGTGGATGAAGACGAAGTGCTGGTGGACGGGAAGGCGGTCGATCTTGCCATGGAGTACACGCCTGGCGACCGTCTGATCGAGGCGGAAGTGGGCGGCGAGTTGCTGGGCCTCAGGATCGAGCCGACACGCAACGGCCTAAAGGTCACGACCCGTGGTGCCATCCACAAAGTGGCGATCCTGCCTACGCGTGTGGCATCGCTGTCGTCGCACATGATCGAGAAGGTCGCGCCGGATCTCTCGCGCTTCCTCATCTGTCCGATGCCGGGGCTGCTGGTGTCGCTGAATGTTGCCGAGGGTGACAAGGTCGAGGCCGGTCAGCCGCTGGCGGTGATCGAAGCGATGAAGATGGAGAACATCCTGCGCGCCGAGAAGTCCGGTACGGTGAAGGCGGTGAATGCCAAGGCGGGTGAAAGTCTCGCCGTCGATGCAGTGATCCTCGAGCTGGAGTGACATGCACGTCGACCACGATCCGATGGCACCGGCCGGGGAGGAGATCGCCTTCGACGATTTCCTCCGGGTCGACATTCGCATCGGCACGGTCGTGGCGGCCGAAGTCTATGAGGGTGCGCGCAAGCCGAGCTTCCAGCTGCGGATCGACTTCGGACCCGGTGTAGGGGAACGCAAGAGCGTGGGCCAAGTGGCGGGGCTCTACACGCCCGAGGAACTGGTCGGGCGGCAAGTGGCTGGCGTCGTCAACTTTCCGCCGCGTCAGATCGGTAACGCGCTTTCCGAAGCGCTGACGGTGGGCTTCGCTGACGAGGATGGCAGGGTCGTTCTGTTCTCTCCCGATAAGCCCGTGCCTAACGGCTCGCGCCTGTTCTAATGGACGAGGATAGCGTGACCTTCGCAGACGTGCTCGCGCGTGCAGAAACCACGGAAGAGGGGCGAACGATCCGCGTGCCAGAGACCTGGCACCAGGGCCGTACCGCGTACGGCGGCTTCTCGTCGGCACTTGCGCTGGCTGAAGCAATGCGGATCGGCGGCGACTTACCTCCGCCGCGCTCAGCGCAAATGGCGATGATGGCGCCGCTCCACGGTGAGGTAGAGGTGCGCGCTCGCGTTCTTCGCAGCGGCCGTAACGCGATCTGGGTGGCGAGCGAGATCTTCGGCGACAAGGGGCTGGGTTTCACCGCCAGCTTCGTCTTCATGCGTTCGGTAGAGAGCACCGTGGCGTTTGATGATTGCGCCAGCCCCCGGGGCGTGCTGGCGCCGCAGGATGCTTCCGTCCTTTCGCGGGAACGCGGTGCGACGTTTCTGCGCCACAACTTCGACGTGCGCTTTGCGCTTCCTCCGAGCGACGAACGCCGTCCGGAGATGTTCTGGTGGGTCCGCCCGCGCGACGTGGAGAAGCTGGACCCCTCAGTGGCACTGTTGCTCACGGCTGATGCGCTGCCGCCCGGCGTCATGCGCCTGCTTTCACCGAGCGTGCCGGTGAGCACGATGCACTGGCAGGTCAATCTGCTCACGCCCGCTCCGGCGACGCGCGAGGGTTGGTGGTTGTTACGCACTGCTGCTGATTACGCGAAAGAGGGCTGCTCCAGCCAGCGGATGGCTTTGTGGAACGTCGATGGCGCGCCGATGCTCACGGGTATGCAGTCGATCGCGCTTTTCGGCTGAGGGAGCCAGCTTCGGCTCGCTGTAGTTGCTTTCGCCACAGAACGCTCAGCCTGACTGCGGAGCGTTCAGCACCTTGCCGAGAGTGAGTTTCAGCAGCACGAAAGCGACAAGGCCGACCGTCGCGGCGCCGACGTGCAGAAGCCAGAACTGCACGGTGTCCATCGTCGAGTACCACCCGCCGACTGTGCCGACGACCAGGTTGGCGCCCACGAAGGCCAGGTAGTAGATGCCCACCACCGTGCCGGTCAGCGCGCGAGGCGCCACCTTGGTGAACAACGCCAGGCTGACCGGGAGAGTGTGGCCAAAGCCAATGCTATTGAGGATGTGGAACATGATTGGCCAGAACAGGCCGATCTTGCCTTCGCCCTGCGTCGCTGCCGCCATGACCAGACACAGCGCGCCAGCGATCGTGAAGACGCTGCCGATGATCATTTTGTCGAGTTCGTCCGGCTCGGTGCCGTACTTGCCGGCATACCACTTCCAGAAGGCCGTCACCGCGACGAGTAAGCTGAAGCTGGCGGTTGCGTCGACCGTGATCATCCAGCTGGTCGGCACCGTTGTTCCGAAGAAGGTGAGGTGAAACTGTTCATCGGCCCAGACGAGATAGGCGTTGAAGATCTCCTGGTTCACCAGCAGCGCCAGGGCGAGGATGGGGAGCAGCAGAACCAGCACGAGCAATCGCGGGACATCCGCTCGCTGCAGCCGCGCCGCCGCATCGGCTTTGGCGCCTGGCGCCGGCCGGTTGTCTGCAGGCAGCCAGGGCTTGGCGTAGATATACAGCAGCAGCCCGGCAACCATCACCAGCCCTGCGCAGCCAAAACCGTAGTGCCAGCCCACTTTCTCGCCCAGCGTGCCTGAGACGAGCGGGGCAGCGATCACGCTGACCTGGATTGCGATGTAGAAGATCTGGAAGGCCGTCGCGCGGCGCAGGTCCTTGGTGTCGTAGAGTTCGCCGACTTGGCTGGCGATATTGCCCTTGAACAGCCCGACGCCGACTACCAGCGCCAGCAGCGCGAAGAGGAAGGCGCTTTCGAATGCCATCAGCAAGTGCCCGATCGCCATGACCGCGCCGCCCAGCACCAAAGTCACGCGCCGCCCCAGCCAGCGATCGGCGATAATGCCCCCCAGGATCGGCGTGAGATAGACAAGTCCGGTATAGTCGCCGAACAGCCGCGAGGCGAATGGTTGTCCTTCCAGGCCGCCGTACCACCCGTGCTGCAGCGCTTGCAGGCCGATCACATTGCCGATGTTCTCGGGCAAAAGGAGGTACCTGGTCATGTAGAGGACCAGCAGCGTCTGCATCGAGTAATAGGAGAAGCGTTCGCACCCTTCGACGAACGCGAGGAAGCCAAGTCCCTTGGGATGACCGAGAAAGGCGCGGTCGTCCGCGCCCGAGACGGTGTCGGGATCTAAATCGGGCGTGGCTTCGGCTGCGGTCATGGGCGGTCCGTCGTGCTGGCGAAACGACGACGCTTAAGCCCTGCAACGCAGCACGTCTGTCCCGTGCTTGCGGGACGTAGAAGCGAGGGACGCACATTGGGACGGCAGCACGAAAATCAAAAAGGCGGCAGGTCCCGATGAACCTGCCGCCCCGAGCGCCTCCGGTTCGAAGGCGCTACGGCCGCCCCCCGGTGGCAACTGGTGCCTGCCTGTCTTAAAAAGATCCGGCTCTAGAAGACAGGAAAAGGCATTCCGTAATATCCATAAACCTGACGGGCGTAGACCTCATCCCAGACTGGGTCGCGATCACGGTATCGTGGCGCTCCCTCCAGCTTGTCCTTATCGATGTCCACGACGTATCCGCCTTGTGCTTCTTCGTAGTCGAGCATGTCCCAAGGCAGCGGGTAGTACTCGTTACCGATGCCGAGAATGCCGCCGAATTCCATTACAGCGTACTCGACACGACCACTACGTTTGTGAACCATGAAGTTGCGGATGGACCCCAGGCGTTCACCGTCGAGATTATAGACGCGGGTGCCTTCCACCTTGTCAGAGGCGATCAGGCGATCGGTTTCGCTGATGGCTACAGGTTCAGTCATGGCGGATCTCCGTTGCGCGGCATACATTAGGGAAACCGCTCGCGCCGAAGAGAGTTGCGGGCAACGCGCACCCTATCGCTTCAGTGCCACCGATCGCCGCTTCTCAGCCGGCGCGTGAGAGTTCCTCGTCCAGGAATGCGGCGATGTCGGCCATGTCGACCTGGCGATCGAGGAAGGCCTGTCCGATCCCGCGCATCAGCACGAAGGGCAGCGTCCCGGCGTCCATCTTCTTGTCGTGCAGCATGTGCGTAGCCAGAGCTTTACCGTCGCAGCCAAGGTGCAGGCCCACGAGGCTGGCAGGCAATCCCATGGCGCTGACATGCTCTGCCACACGCTCCGCCGAGGCGGGGGGCATCAGCTCCTTACGAGCGGAGTAGCGCGCCGCGAGCACCATGCCCAGCGCCACCGCCTCTCCGTGCAGCAAAGTGTTGGAGAAGCCGGTCTCGGCTTCCAGCGCATGGCCGAAGGTGTGGCCCAGGTTCAGCAATGCCCGTGCGCCCGTGCGTTCGAACTCGTCCTCAGCGACGACTCTGGCTTTCGCGGCGACGCTATGGGCAACGGCATATTCGCGAAGCGCAGCGTCACCGGCCAGCATTGCCGCGCCGTTCGCCGCGCACCAGTCGAAGAAATCGGCATCACCCAAGAGGCCGTACTTCACGACTTCGGCATAGCCGGAAAGCAGTTCGCGCTGGGGAAGGGTTTCGAGTACCGCCAGGTCCGCGAGGACCAGCGAAGGCTGATGAAACGCTCCGACGAGGTTCTTGCCTGCGGGCGTATTGATCGCCGTTTTCCCACCGACGCTGGAATCGACTTGTGCAAGCAGTGTTGTGGGGATCTGGATGAAGTGGCAGCCGCGCTTCAGGATCGCCGCGCAAAAGCCGGTGAGGTCGCCGATCACGCCGCCGCCCAAGGCGATCACATGATCGCCCCGCTCAACTTCCAGCGCCAGCAGCCAATTGACCGTCGCGGCCAGCTCGTCCCAGCTTTTTGTCTGCTCACCGGGCGGCAGGATGCGCCAGTGGGGCTCGTGTCCATCGGCGCGCAGGGCAGTCTCCACCACCTCGCCCCAGGCGGTATGCACATTGGCATCGGTGACGATCGGCACGGCTCGCTTCCGCAGCCGTCCGCGGCAATGCTCGACCAGCTGAGGCAGGAGACCGGCTCCTACATGCACTTCGTAAGGGCGGCCGGCGATATCGACGGGGATCACAGCCATTGCGCAATTCCCTCCAGAACTCGGTTCACGGTCTGCGTATGCGGACCGTTGGCGCTGACAACATGGATCGGCGCCTGGGAATAAGCAGGAGCGCGCTCATTACGCAGCTTCGCGAGAATCTCGCGAGGATCGCCATCGCGTAGTAGCGGGCGGTTGTCCTTGCGTGCGGTACGCTCGACCAGCGTGTCGACGTCACTGTCCAGCCAGACGGCGACTGCGCGTTCGAGGATGAGCTGGCGCGTGGCGGGATTGCAGAAAGCGCCGCCTCCCGTCGCGATGACGGTGGGGCTGCCGTCTTCCAGAAGCCTCGCAATGACCCGGCGCTCGCCATCGCGAAAGTAGCCTTCTCCGTAAGTGTCGAAGATTTCGGGAATGGCCATACGCGCCGAACGCTCGATCTCGTCGTCCGCGTCGATGAAGTTCCAGTGCAGCAGTCCTGCCAAGCGCTTGCCAACGCTCGACTTCCCCACGCCCATCATACCGACGAGCACGACGGGGCGCCCGATCCGCTCCGCTATCCGGGCGATTTCCTGATCGGAGAAGCGGGGCTGTGGAACGTCCATTGCAGCGGCCCCTATAGTTAGGCTAGGTCGGCGCGCAAGCATCCTTGAGGAAGTCGAGTGAACGGTCGCATTGGCAGGCGAGTGATAATGATGGCGCTGTTCCTGCCTCTTGTCGTGCTGCTCGGTTATGCCTGGGTTGACGGTGGTCGCCAGCCTCTTCGCGACATCGTAGAGCCATTACCGGTGCCGAGGACACAGAAGTGAGAACTCCCTTCCTGCTCGCGGGCGCAGCTTTTGCGCTTACCTCCGCGCTGGCCTTGGCGCAGGGCGCGCCGCAATCGCTGCTGCCGCCCGGCTTCAACGAGCCCACGCCTGCGCCCAGCCCAAGGGCTACGCCGGTGGTCAAAGCTCCAGCCGTGAGGCCTGCACCTGCGCCTTCGGCAAGCGGCGGCTCTGCACCTTCGGCGGTGTCGACTCCGGTGGTGCAAGCGGTGCCGTCGCAGCGCAGTTCCGAAGCCGAGGGCGACACTTCTTCTGCAAGTAGGCCTGAGAGCGCACAGGCCGATGGCACGCTCAAACGGTTGCCCTCTGTAGATGAACTCGCGCGGATGACGCCCGAGGACTTTCAGGAGTTGCTCGGTCTCGACCCCAACTTCGACATGCCCCCGAGCGCCCGCCGCGCGATGTCGCAGGTTGGCCTGATCGATGAAGGTGAGGGCGGTCTGGCCGGCGAGGCGCTGTCCCGGCAAAACGGGCGTCTCGTCCGGCTCGCGCTGGCAGCAAACCAAGGTCAGCTCGTTTCGCGCTGGGGTCACATCCTGCTGCGCCGCGCACTCGCTTCGCGGCTCGATGCTCCGCGCGGGCTCAGCCCCCAGGAGTTCCTGGCCTTGCGCGTGTCGCTGTTGCTGCGGATGGGTGAAGCCGATGCCGCGCGAGCGCTTCTGCAGGACGTCGATGCTGGGAACTACACGCCCGAACTCAACGCCCTGGCGCTCGATGTCTATGCCGACAATAGCGACTTCACCGGCATCTGTCCGATCATGGCGTTACACGGCGCAGAGCGGGACGAGCCGAAGTGGAACGTCGCGAAGAGCATCTGCAGCGCTTATCGCGGCAACGGCGCCGCCGCAGCAGCACAGCTCGAACGGTACCGGGTCCGCGGGACCATGCCCCGCATCGATCTTCTGCTTGCCCAGAAATACGCTGGTGCAGCTGGCCGCTCCCGACGCGCCGTCACCATCGAGTGGGATGAAGTGACGGAGATGACGCCGTGGCGGTTCGGGCTCGCCAATGCCGTTGGCCTTGAGCCGCCCGGGCGCTTGATGAAAAATGCAGGTGCGCGCTATGATTACGTTACGGCACTGGCGCCTGCCGTGAGCCTTGCTCGCCGAGCCGCCGCGGCGGACCGCGCCGCTGCTGCGGGCGTTCTCTCCAGCGCAGCGATGGTGGATCTGTTTGGGCAGCTATATGCCGATCCGGACATCACCGGAGACTGGTCCGACCGGGCTGAGCTGCTGCGTGAGGCTTACGTAGCGGAGGCTCCGGCCGCGCGTTTGACTGCAATCCGGTCGCTCTGGGATAGCGGGCAGGGGGCAGTGCAGGATTATGCGCGCAAGGTGCTGACGGCCTACGCAGCGGCGCGCTTGCCGGTGAGAGAGGAAATGTCGGACAGCGCAGCGCCGCTTATCGCGGCCATGCTTTCCGCCGGTCTGGACGCGAATGCCTTGCGCTGGGCCGATGTGGTCGACGACGGCACCGAAGGCTGGGCCCTGCTGGCGCTCGTGGCTCCGAACCGCTCGTCGGAGGTAAGCAGCGGCGACATCGATACGTTCGTGGACGCCGATCAGAGCGAGAACACGCGCAAGTCTGCTTTTCTGATCGCTGGCCTTGCTGGCCTTGGCCGGATCGGATCGAGCAGTATTGACGACTATTCTTCCAGTCGGAACCTGAAGCTTGCAAGCGAGACTCGCTGGACTCGTGCAATCCAGGGTGCGGCGCGCAATGGTGACGCGGCGACGGTTGCATATCTCGCTGGTCTGGGCATGCAGGGCACAAGCTGGTCGCAGATGACCCCGCGCTACCTCTATAACATCGTCTCGGCCTTGCGGAGCGTTGGCCTTGAGGCAGAGGCGCGCATGATCGCGGCCGAAGCGGTCGCGCGAGCCTAAGCCATGCATAGTTCGGACCCGTCTGATCCCAAGCCTGGGTCGGACCGGGAGCGTTCAGGTGGAGAAGTAGAGAGCTTCCTGACGATGCTGGCCGTCGAACGCGGCGCATCACGCAACACTCTCGACGCTTATCGTCGCGACCTTGAAGCCGCAGAGGCTGCTATGGGCGATCCGGCCACTGCCAATGCGGACGCTCTCGACACGCTCGGCTCGGCCTGGTCCGGCCTCGCTGCCTCCAGTCTCGCACGGCGCTGTTCGGCGTTGCGGCAGTTCTACGGCTTTCTCGTAGAGGAGGGCTTGCGCGACGATGATCCCTCACCAGCGCTGCCACGCCCGCGGGCTCAGCGGCCTTTGCCGCGCCTGCTCAGCCGCGAGGAGGTCGCGCGTTTTCTCGCGCGAGCCGAGGAAGAGGCCTTGGCAGAGCGTTCGGAAGCCGTTCGTCTGCTGTGCCTGCTCGAACTTCTCTACGGCTCGGGCCTCCGCGCAAGTGAACTCGTTTCGCTTCCGGTGACCGCCGTCCCGCGCGATGCACCCTTCTTGCACGTGACCGGGAAGGGAGGGCAGCAGCGTCTCCTTCCGGTAAGCGGCCGCGCCCGGCAAGCGCTCTCTCGGTGGCTGAAGCTACGGCCAGGGGACTCCCGCTTCCTCTTCCCCTCTCGCGCAGCCTCCGGGCACCTCACCCGCGTCCGTTTGTTCCAGCTTTTGCGCGAACTTGCCCTGCGCGCCGATCTCGATCCGGCGCGCGTCTCGCCTCACGTGCTGCGCCACGCCTTTGCAACCCATCTTCTGGAAGGTGGGGCTGACTTGCGGGTGTTGCAGATGCTGTTGGGCCATGCGGACATCGCGACCACCCAGATCTACACGCATGTCGAGAGCGCCCGACTGGTTGCGCTCGTGAATGCGCGCCACCCGCTAGCCAGGCGTCAGGAAGCTTGATCTGGGAACAAGGGATGAGGGGTCTCGTTCTTCTGGGGATCCAGCACGGGAACAGAAAGAAGGACGTTAATGGGCATTAACCGTCGTAAGCTCGCTCTTCGGGTGACCGCAGCAATGGCCATGACCAGCCTTGTGGCCTGTGGTGCCACAGGCGGCAGCGGGCCTGTACAGGCAGCTCCGCGTGCGGGAGCAACTACGGACGCCATCGCGATCAGCCAGGCCGACAAGGCGCAAGGGGCCAAGGCACATCCTGACTTGTTGGCGGAATTCGGCGGCGCGGTGACAGGCCCGCAGGCCAACTATGTCGAGACCGTCGGCAAGAACATCGCGGTCCAATCGGGTCTTAGCAATGCGCGCGGTGACTTCACGGTCACCTTGCTCAACTCTCCGATCAACAATGCGTTCGCGGTACCGGGGGGCTACGTCTATGTGACGCGTCAGCTCGCCGCGCTGATGAACAACGAGGCCGAGCTTGCTGGTGTCCTGGGGCACGAAGTTGGTCACGTGGCGGCGCGCCATTCGGCCAAGCGGCAGAAGGCAGCAACCCGCAACTCGATCTTGGGCGCGCTCGGATCGGTGCTTTCCGGGGTACTCCTGGGGGACAGCAGTTTCGGCCAGTTGGGCCAGCAGGTGTTCTCGCAAGGCTCTCAGTTGCTGACACTTCAGTTCTCCCGGTCACAGGAGCTGGAAGCGGACCAGCTTGGCATCGCGTACCTGCGGCGCGCGGGCTACGATCCTCGCGCGATGTCGTCCGTGCTGGAAAGCCTTGCCCGTCAGAACGCCCTGGAAGCGCAACTGCGTGGAAGCACCAATCAGGTTCCGGAGTGGGCCTCCACTCACCCCGATCCGGCATCTCGTGTTCGTGACGCGTTGCGGACTGCCGGCGCGAATGCCACCGGTTTGACGAAGCGCGATGCCTTCCTCAGCGGGATCAACGGCCTCGTGTATGGTGACGATCCGCGGCAGGGCATCGTCGACGGCAACATGTTCAAGCATCCGGAACTGCGGTTCGCCTTCGAAGCGCCGCAGGGCTTTTATCTCGTCAACGGGACCCGCTCCGTTTCGATCAACGGCCAGTCCGGCAAGGCGGAGTTCGCCGGAGGACGGATCGAAGGCAATCTCGACAGTTATGTGGGGAAAGTATTCGCCAGCCTGACCAATGCAAGCCAGTCGAACCTCACGCCGCAGACGCTGCAAAGCACAACCGTCAATGGTCTTCCTGTCCGCTACGCTACGGCGCGAGCACAGGGCTCCAGCGGGCCAGTCGATGTCACCGTCTTCGCCTCCGACTTCGGCGGTGGTCAGGCGTACCATTTCGTGGCGATCACACAGGCGGGGAATGCCGGTGTGTTCAATCCGATGTTCCGGTCAGTACGGCGGATATCCGCTAGCGAAGCCGGAGAGATCAGGCCGCGCCGCGTTAGCGTTGTGACGGTGGGTGCCGGCGATACTCTGCGGTCGCTCGCCAGCCGCATGGCGTACCGCGATGCGCAGCTGGAACGGTTCCTGGTGCTGAATGGCCTGCAGTCGGACGCGCGGCTCACACCGGGGCAGAAGGTGAAGATCGTCACGTACTGAGGCGCAGGACGGCGTGCATACAAGAAGGGCGGCAGGTCTCTCTGCCGCCCAACACTATCCGTGGAAGGACGAAGGATTTATAGAGCTTACTCCGTTGCAGGCGCTGCAGGAGTGCCGTTAGCGGTTGAAGCCATCGTCTCCGAGGTCTTTTCAAATGTCGCGCTGAGCTGCGAACCTAGACCGGACATTGCAGTGATCGCTGCAACGGCAATGAGAGCGGCGATCAGGCCGTATTCAATGGCGGTCGCGCCCTTTTCGTCGCGGCGGAGCTTCTTGAACTGCATCTATAGTCTCCTGGGAATGTAAAACGTCTCAAAAATACCCGGTCCGTTAAGCGCCAGCCCGGCGGACACTTCGTTGACTACGCCGGAAAACTTGAGATTCGCTTAATCCTCGCCGTTATGAGCCTTAACTGACTCGGATTGGACGAAGGCCCACATCTTGAGTGTTTCACCGGCTACTCCTGACAGGACGCCGACTAGCCCGATCACGATCAAGCTCAGGATCAGGCCATACTCCACTGCGGTCGCGCCGCGCTGATCGCGCAGCCATCGCATCAGGATTCGTTCGCCCCGCATCAGTGCCTCAACATGCCTTCATTCTGGTGCTAGGTCGCACGCTTGCATGAAGGATCCCTTAAGTCAGATGCAGCACTTGGACCGAGCCGAGCCGCTATGGGTTTCCGCCGTAGCGTTGATTGACGCAGCCGGGCGGGTGCTCATGCAGCGTCGCCCTTTGGGTGCGGTGCACGGCGGGCTATGGGAGTTCCCCGGGGGAAAACTGGAGCCTTGCGAAGCCCCCGAGGTCGCCGCAGCGCGAGAACTGCAGGAAGAGCTTGGTCTGGTGACAGCGCCGACGGATCTCGTGCCTGCCGCCTTCGCCTCTGGCCGAACGGATGGCCGGGGCGATAGGCCGCTCATCATCATGCTTTTCGTCTGCACCCGATGGGCGGGCACGCCCGAGCCGCAAGCGGGCGCAAGTGTCGGCTGGTATGGGCCAACACAGCTTGCCGCACTAGCGATGCCGCCGCTTGACTACCCCCTGGCAGAGGGATTGCTTAAAATTTTGCAGGCGAGTGCGTTTTAGCGCTTGCCAGACTCCGAAAGCCTTTCTATTGGCGCCTCTCCAACGCGCCCGTAGCTCAGCTGGATAGAGCATCAGACTACGAATCTGAGGGTCGGACGTTCGAATCGTTCCGGGCGCACCAAAAGCCCCGCAGAGTTTTAGCTACTCTGCGGGGCTTTTTGTTGCTTGCTGTGGCGCCATGTCAGCCGCACCCCCGCAAACCCCTCAGCGGCGTAATCTCCGTCGAGGGACATCCTCAGCGAGGATCCTCGAAGGAAGCTCGGGCATGGCGGTCAAATAACCTGCATCGAATGATCCTTCGCCGTGGGAGGAGGCGTAAAGCCAGCCTGCCCGACTTAGCCGGACCAGCGCGCCGCTCGCCGATGCGAGGTCTACGAGGCTACAACCTGGGGGCACCCGGCGTCGCGGCAATTGCTTAGGCGGCGAACCGCGGCAGCGAGTCAGTCTTCGTCGTGGCCCTTGCCATGGCCGTTGCCGTTGCCGTTGCCATGACCGTTGCCGTTGCCGTTGCCGTTGCCATGACCGTTGCCGTTGCCGTTGCCGTTGCCATGGCCGTTGCCGTTGCCGTTGCCATGGCCGTTGCCATGGCCGTTGCCTCGACCGCCGTCCCCTTCATCGACCGGCGCGGGCTCTGGTCGTGGTTCAGGCCGGGGCTGTGGTTCAGGCCGAGGCTGTGGTTCAGGCCGAGGCTGTGGTTCAGGCCGAGGCTGTGGTTCAGGCCGAGGCTGTGGCTGGGGCTGGGGCTGCGGCTCGGGTCGAGGCTGTGGCTCGGGTTGGGGCTGTGGCTCGGGTTGGGGCTGTGGCTCGGGTTGGGGCTGTGGCTCGGGTTGATGCTGCGGCTCGGGTTGGGGCTGGGATTCGGGTGCTGGTGCTGGTGCTGGTGTGGTCAGGTCGGTGCGGCCGGCGGCCACATCGGCAACCAGAACTGCCGCCAAGCCTCCGGTGCTGCCGGAGATCAGGCCGTCGGACATGTCGCTGAGATCGTTGGCCGGCGCTTCGAAGCTGGTCTCAAGCTGCGCCACGACGGACGTGTCGGTCGCAATAGGTGCGAGCACCGCGGGCAGCGATGTGTCATTAAGAGTGGGCGCCGAGGGTGCGGCAGGCGCGGATGGAGCGGGAGCAGAAGCCGTCGGCTCGGCCGGGCGCGCGGGCGAGTCAATCACGCGCGTTTCGCTGCCCTGAATGGTTAGGCGATAGCGGTCCTCCGCGCCCACCATTGCTACGGCGCCAGGCCGAACCAGTTCGCGTGCGCCGCCGTCGCTGGTCTCCACTTCCACCGCGCCCTCGAGCACCTGCATGGCCGCGCCCTTTTCGGCCACGGAAATGGAGAAGGTGGTGCCCTTCACCACGGCAGCCAAATACGGGGTCTCTACGGCGAAGTGCGGGTTTGGCTGCTTGCCGATCCGGAAGACTGCGCTGCCCCAGTCCTGCACGATCTGAACAAGCGAGCGGTCTTTGCTGGGGTCGGCAATGCGCAGGCGGCTATTAGCACTGATCGTCACGAACTCGTGCCCCCGCACCATCACCGCGCGACCGCCCGATCCGGTCGCAACCGTCGCGCCCACTGCCACTTGATCGCCGCGATGCACTTCGCGCTGGCCGGCGGTATCGGTAATCCGCACCGGGCCAGCGGCTTCGCTGACAATCCAAGGTCCCGTTTGGGCGAGGGCACTGGTGGTGCTTGCCAGAGTTACAAGAACAACAAGCATCTTCCGGCGAAATGTACGCATAAGGCCCCTCTTATTTTGTGGTCAACCCTAGGACCTGCGCGTTGATAAGCTCCTCGCAGTCATAGTTAAGTCTCAGTTATCTTGGATATTTGGTAACTTTTTCAGGTCAAACCACGAGCTCAGCGTGGGATCAGGGCAACAGCACATGACGTTTCGCAACTGGGCATTTGCTGCCTTGATGCTGGTCGGCACGAACACCGCGAAAGCGCAAAGCGTCTCTGATTCGCCCACTACGGCACTCGACCGCGTCGACCCCGCGCATGCAGAAAACGACATCGCACCGCGGGATGGGCCGCGTCCTCAGATCGAGACCGTTGAGCAGCCTGCCGGGCCGACGCTGGGCGGCACACGTTATCCGGTCGGGGCGATAGCGCTTACCGGGCTGCGCATCCTGCAGCCGGTTGACTTCGTTGACATTATCGAGGGATATACTGGCCGCGCGCTCACCGGCGAGGAGTTGGCCAGCCTGGCCAAGAGGATCGCCGATCGACTGCAAAGCCGCGGGTACATCTTTGCCTCCGCTGGAATCGCGCCGCAACCGCTCGACGCTGGCGTGCTGATCGTGGCCGTCGACGAAGGTGTGATTGACCACATCGAAGTCCAGGGTGATGACAGTGCGGTCATCCGTAACTGGCTTGACCCGTTGCGCAGCGGCCGACCGGTGACGTTCGCCGAAGTGGAGCGGCGGCTTTTGCTCATCGGTGACTTGCCGGGCGTGTGGGTGCGCCGCAGTCGCTACGAGCGGCGCGGAAGCGAGGGCGTGCTGATCGTAGAGGTGAGCCGCGATCCCGCCAGCGGCCGAGTGACATTCGACAATGACGGCTCAAAGCCCGTCGGCCCGGCTCAGGCGAGAATAGAAGCCAATTTCAATGGCTTGTTCGCCGCCGATGATCGCATAGCTCTAACCTATCAGACGACTCCGTTCGAACCGAGCGAACTGCAATATGGCCGCTTCCAATACGTGAAGCTGGTCTCGACAGCAGGGACCGAGGTGTCGGTGCGGGGCTCATACTCATCGACCGAGCCTGGCGCCTACCTGCGGGGCCGCGGCATCTTCGGAGAAAGCTGGCGCGCAGGGCTGGGCGTACGCCATCCTCTATGGCGCCGCCGCGACGCAAGTCTGTGGCTGGAGGGCGATCTCGAATCACGCGAGCTGCGCCAGGAGCGCAAAGGCATATTGGCGCGCAAGGATCGCATCACCACGATCAGCGTGGGCGTCTATGGCTATGCGCTGGTCGCTGCCGGCCAGATGCGTGCGCGCATGACGCTGTCACAGGGATTGGACGTGCTCGACGCCACACTGATGGGCGATCGGCTGGCCTCACGTGGCGACGCCGCGCCCGACTTCACTATGGTCTCGGGCTGGGTGGATTGGACGGGCAATCTTTTCGATCGCTTCAGCATGCGTGTGGCGCTGTCTGGTCAGACATCGACCACGCCGCTGTTGATCACGGAGGAGGCAGGGCTGGGCGGCAGCCGATTCCTGCGAGGGTACAACTACAACGAAAGATCCGGCGAGCAGGCCCTCATGGGATCGGGCGAGCTGCGCTATGACTGGGTGCATCCCGCGGGGCTGGTTGAGCGTGCTCGCCTCTATGCCTTTGCCGACGCGGGCGTAGTTGACAATGTGGGCGGCGGACGTGGCAGTGGCTCGCTGGCGTCGACCGGCGGTGGCATCTCCACCTCGATCACACGCGACCTTGCGATCGATCTGCAGCTTGCCTTTCCGCTTACCGGCCCACGCTACGACACCGACGACAGAAGTCCGCGCTTCAACCTCGAAACGCGTCACTCGTTCTAATTGGTCGTGTTGAGGGGCGGCGATCCAAGCTCGCCAGATTGCGCGTTCAGTGGCAAATCGTGGGCAGACGTGAGGCAGGAGCTGTTTCCCTGGAGCGATGCTCCCGTTAGTGAGGCGCATGGCTACACATATTCTTCTCACCGGCGGCAGTCGCGGTATCGGCGCAGCAATCGCTGCTACCCTTCACGAGCGGGGCGCGAAGGTTTTCGCCGCAGCTAGCGCAGATGCCGATCTTTCGTCCGCCGGGGGCCCCGCACTGCTCTGGGAGAAGGCGCTGGAGCGGCTCGATGGCCGCGTCGACGTGCTCATCAACAACGCGGGCATATTCGAAGCCTCGCCGCTCGATGGACCTGACGAGGTCTGGATGGAGGAATGGCGTCGCACGATGACGATCAATCTGGAAGCGTCCGCCTCCTTGTGCCGTTCCGCGGTCCTCGAGTGGGGGGGCGCCGGCATCACGGGGCGCATCATCAACGTCGCCAGTCGCGCCGCATATCGCGGAGACAGCCCGGCGCACTGGCATTATGCTGCGTCAAAAGCGGGGATGGTCGGCATGACGAAGACCATTGCGCGCGGCTACGCTGCGGAGGGGATCCTTGCTTTTGCGATCTGTCCGGGCTTCACGATGACGGGCATGGCAGACGACTATCTCGCCAGCCGTGGCGGCGACGCTTTGTTGGCCGACATACCGCTCGGAAGGGTCGCAGAACCCGGCGAGATCGCTACGATCGCCGCCTTCCTCGCGTTGGATGCGCCTCCCTCCATGACTGGCGCAATCATCGACGCCAACGGTGCCAGCTACGTTCGGTGAGCGATAACTTCGTCACCGCACGTCACTCCTGATCTCGAAACCAGCGCTGCGCCCGGAAGTTCTGTACAGAAGCACCCGAGATCCGGGCGCACTGGAGTAGGAGAGGCGGCATTGCCCGATGAAACCACGAGCAGCGATGCAGTAATCGCCATCGGCTTGCTTGAGGACGACGCGATTTCGTTGGATCGCTCGGCGCTTGAACTTGCTGCGCTTGATCACCCAGACGTGGATATCGAGGACTATGTCGGCCGCCTGGAGGAGATTGCCGCGCGCGTGGCAGCGGTCGGAGGCGGTGAGCACTCCGCACGCGCTCAGGCGGAGGTGCTGGCGGGCGTGATCGGAGACGAGTTCGGCCTGACCGGCGACCGCCAGTCCTACGATGACCCGGACAACGCCGATCTGATCCGGGTGCTTGATCGGGGGCGGGGCCTGCCAGTCAGTCTCTCAATTATTTATGTGGGGGCGGCGAGGCGGCAAGGCTGGACGGCAGATGCGCTCAACACACCTGGGCACGTGCTCACTCGCCTCGGTTCCGATGTAGAGCCGATTCTGATCGACCCCTTCGCCTCTGGCGCTGTCGTGGAGCCAGAGGCCCTTGCTCAGCTCCTGCGATCGATGCTGGGCAACAGCGTGATCGCCACCAGTGAGCACCTCGCGCCGATGGAGAACAGATCCGTACTGCTGCGCTTGCTGATGAATCAGGCCAGCCGGGCTGAAGCCGCGGGCGATGCCAGGCGCGCGCTGACTTTGTATGAGCGCATGACCACCGTTGCGCCGTCGAACGGCCACGCGTGGTGGGAACGGGCGCGCCTTCATCTCATCACCGGTGATGTCGCGCGCGCTCGATCCAGTCTCAGCGCGATGCTGGAAGTCACTCGCGATCCTCGCGTGCGTACCAACATCTGCGCGGCACTTGATGCGCTTGCACAGAAGTAGACTCATCGCCTGACACGAGTTTGCTCGCAGCAAGGCTGCTTTCTTCAGGCGTTTCCCTTTGAAGAGGCACAACGTCCCGCTGCTTGGGGTGAAGGCGGATAGCAGGGATCATGAACAGCGCTGCGACCGCCAGTCCGGAGAAGGTCCAGAATATGGCCGTGTAGCTGCCGGTGACGTCGAATATGAAGCCGAACAGCGGCGGCGTGGAAAGCAGCGCGATGAGGATAGTACCCGACAGGAGCCCCATTGCTCGGCCAACTGCACGCTGACCAAAGACCCGGGGTGCAAGATAGCTTTCGGTCGGCACCATCAACCCGCCGGCGAGCCCGACGATCGCCACGCCCAGCGCGATGGCGCCAAACCCGAGGTGCGCCTGTGTGAGGCAAGCCAGGCCCACAGCGAAGCCGCCAAGCGACGCGAACATCAGAGCGCGAGGTCCAAGCTTGTCGGCGAAGGTAGCGAATAGCATTTTCGCAACGAAGCTCGAGCCGGCGAAGATCGAGATGAGGTAAGCCGCGTCGCTGGCGGGGATGCCGGCATCGAGCGCCAGGGGCGCCAGGTTGGTGATCATGCCCTTCATGCCCGATGTCACTGTCGCGACTGCTGCCGCGATCATCCAGAAGGCCGGGTCGGTCAGGATAGTACGAGCGGAGATCGGCGTACTCGCCATTTCCGCGCGTGCCTGTTCGCTCGGTTCGGCCATCCCGTCAGGGTGAAGCCCTCGGTCCGCAGGCCTATCGACCACCAGCAGGGCAGCAGGGATGGTCAGGACTGCGATCACGAGGCTGAGCAAGCGCAACGCCTCGCGCCATTGATAGGCGTCGAGGAAGCCCTGAATGATCAGGGGAAAAAGGAATCCACCAGCGGAAATGCCGGCAATAGCGACACCGATGGCGCGGCCGCGCTTTCGCTCGAACCACCGCGACAGCAGCACGGTCGACGCCAGAGGACCAATTAGCACGTTCGACAAAGACATCAGCACGGCGAATATGACCAGCACCTGATTGAACGACGTGGTGAAGGAAATGGAAGCATATCCGGCGGCCAGGCAGAAGCCGCCGAGAACCATGAGCTTCCGGACGGAAAACCGATCGAACAGATTGCCGAGCATGAGCATGAGAACCGCGCTGACCGCTGCCATCGCCGTCATCGACAGCATGAGAACCATGCGGCTGGGCGCGAATTCACGGTAAAGCGGCACCGCGATGAGAGAATAGGTCGAAGCAACCATGCCTGAGGCGGAGAGAAGTACGAAGCATATGGCGACTTGCCGCCAACCCGCGATGAATTTTCGAGGTATGGTATCTACTCCCAATGGGTCATCGCCAGTCACGTGCTCACGCTCTCACCGCGTGCAACAGCACTCCCATCTGGCAGCGGAGTGTACGGTCGATCACCGGTGAACGGCGTTTCAAAAAGAGGCGCCCTCAAGGCCGTGGGCCGCGCTGGAAAAGCGGGTGCTCGCAGACCTCGTAGCTGGGGTCCTTCTCACCAAGGCCGAGCAACCCACCGCCGGTAAAGGGGCGACGAATCTTGAGGTCATAGGTGACGACTCGCTTGGAGAACCGCCACTTGCCGTCGCTGCAGCGGCGATAGTTGTCGATGTAGCGCACTGCCATGAAGTCTTCCTCGCGGGCATCCCCGCCAGTCATATCGGGAATGATGTGGTAGGCGAGGGCGTAGACCTCACCATTGCCCTCATCGCCCATGACGCTGATCATGTGGTTGCAAACGTGGTGACCGCTGTAGGGCATGTAAGGCAGCGACTGGGCGATGAAGTCGCAGTACCCGCTGGCTGGACCATCAAAGCTGTCACCATGGCTGTCCGTTGCGTCCTCGGTGTAGAGGTCGCGCAGCAGTTCGACGTCCTTGCGGTCCACTGCGCGTGAATAGCAAAGCACCAGCTCGCGAATGGCTTCCTTGTCGATCAGTTCCTGAAGGGCGGCGGCGTCAACGTTCATTGGATTCATCCTCTTCCGGAAAAGCTACTGTTTCGCACGAGCCAGGTCAGCCTCCGGCGGGTCCAACTGCGGTGCGCCGATGACCCTACAGATAAGCGCCCCCTTGCGGCGCCCTAGCGTGTCAACGTGGTTTCCCACTGCCGAGGAACTGGAAGGTCCCACGGTAATATGGAAGCGTCCGTCGCTGCCTATCGTCGCGTTCCGGTCGTGAACGCCGGGCGTTTGCAGGTGCTGGAACCAGTGGTCGTAAGCGTGGAGCGACCAGTAGCCGCCGATGCCCTTCGGCATTGTCACGATGAGCAGTTCCCCGTCGGCTAGATCGTAGTAGCCCAGAAAGTACTGCGTATCTGGGTCGCCCTGCACGGCTTCCGCGAGTTCGGGCGGCGCAGTCGCAAAGCGATTGGCATGCTCTTGGGCGGCCTCCGTCCAGCGAAGATACTCGCGCACGTTGGTTCCTAGCGTACGCGCCGCGAAGGCGAGTGCCGCGTCGTTGCTGCCCATCACCAGTGCGAGGCCGCGGGCAGGGGGCGCGCCCGTCAGCCGCAGGCGCGCTGGTTCGCAGGCGGGATCGCGGTGAAGAATGCGCACTAAAAGAATGCGGACGTCCGGAGGCAGGGCGAGGGTGCCGGAGCCGGTGCCGGTCGCATCGGGGGAAAGCTCGAGTGCGAAGCATCCCTCGCTGTCGCAATCACTCCGGGAGAACGAGGTGTATCCGACCTCGACGGGTGTTCCGCCTCGGGGGCGGGGCTTATAGAGGCCCACGCCGACCCGTTCCGATCCGTTGATCCTGCCTTCCAGCCGGTAGCGCAAAGTCGGATCGATGCCGGCGTGTCGCATGATGTAGTCGGGATTGGGGCCGCCATAGACGGGCAAGGGACGCCCCAGTCCATCTTCTTGCAACAAGTGGCCCAGTACGGCTCCGCCGAGACCCGCCGCCGCGACACGCGTGATATAGGCCTCGCCCTCGGCCGCCGTGGCGGCGTCGGGTGCTCGGGAAGCGATCAGCGCACGCGACTGTGCCACAGCGGCATTCAGCGCATCCCAGCTCATGCCGCAGCCGCGACCCGCTCCAGCCCTTCGCGCTCTCGCGGGATGTTGAAACGCTGCATATAGGGCGCGAACCGCTCAGCGACCTCGGCATCGTCGAGCCCGTACTGTTCCAGCGTGTATTCGTTCTTGCCGCGCGCGTTCTTGGGATTGGTAGCGTGCCAATGCGCCACTTCGGCTTCGACGTCGGCGGGTGTATCAATCCCGAGCCCCTGATGAATGGACCGCATTTCCTTCACGGGATCCTCCACCAGGGCATAATAGTCGACATGAACGATTCTGCTTCCGTTCGGACCAGCATCGAATTCCATGATGCGATCTATGTGACGGCTGACGAAGTGCAGCATGTCGCGTCCGACCTCGTGCATGTCCACGGGATTGGCCGCTCGCATGTTGCGCAAGTTGAACGTCATCTTCGAGATCGAAGCCAGGGTCTGCACCGGGTCCCGGTGAGTCATGACGAACCGCGCATCGGGATGCACCTTCAGGATCGCTTCCATGCCGATCACGTGGTTCGGATATTTGAGCGCCCATGGCCTACGCTCCGATCGCCACTGCAGGCACTGTAGCTGGCGTTTGTGGATGCGGTACGTCTCGGCAAGATCAAGGTCATCCATCAGGTAGTCGAAGAAGGCTGGAACCCGGTACAGGTTGTTCAGCCCTGCCGCTCCGAAGCTCTGTTCCATGAAGGCGTGGCATTCGTCCGAGCCGTCCTCATCGTAGAGGTGCAGCGCCTCGAAGCCTTCGAAGTGCCGGCGCCGCTTCTGCATCTCGCGCCAGGCCGCGCGGCGTTCGTCCGCCGACCGCGGGTCGAAGCCGGGTGGAGGGGAGGGCATGATCGATTCCCAAGTGCGGATGAGCCGGAACCTGCGATCGCGATCGAACAAATACTGGAAATAGGTGGTGCCTGAGCGAGGCAGGCCCATCAGGAAAACCGGCGCGTTGATCGGTTCCTCTCCGATCTCCGGATAGTCACGCGACCATTTAAGGCTTTCCAACCGTGCTACGGTGTCTCGCAGGAGACTTGCTTCGACAAACGCCTCACCTTCCCGTGACATGGGGAAGCTTGCTTGCAAGGAGGCAAGCAGCCTCTCCAGATTGCCGCGAACGCCCTCGTCGCTGTCCTGAACGCCGACCTTGCGCTCTGCCTCGGCTATGATCCAATCGGCATCAACCATGGCCGCATCCCTCCTGTTGCCGCGAATCTTTTCGCGTGTCTGGGACAGGATGCATGTCTGGCCCGGTCGGTAAAAGCTGAATCTGGCGAAACATGCCCGTGTGGAGGTGCAGCCTGCGTCGGCGACCAGAGGGTACGCAGCACTTCTCACCGGCTGCCTCGTGCAGAGCCGACCCGTTCGCTGCCGCTCTGCCGCCTTATTCTCAGCCAAGTTGAGACAGGTCCTGAGACGGTCCTTGCCAATTGAAGTGCAACCCCACTAAGCACCTGAAACTCACATGAACACCGCTTGATCATCCATGGCCTTGCTTTCACGCCAAGATGCGCCGCGAGACGGTGAGCCAAAGTCGTCCGGTTTCGCCCCTATGTTGTACCAGAGGCGGTCGATGGCCAGTCGTTTTCGCCGAATACGGCTACTCTTCGTTACGACCCAGTCAGCAGAAATCGCTTTCTGGGCCCTCTGCATTTTCCTGCTGACTTCACCATTTACCTTCTTTCTTATCGGCGAAGACCCCACGGCTCCCTTGGCTCGTGACGCGGCGACCATGCGGCGTCCCGAAAATTCTCAAGCGCTAATCTATTCGCTTCGGGTACTGGTCTTTCTCGCCGCCGTTTTCGCTTCGCTACAGCGCTGGCGTCAGACACGACGAGATCTCTCTCGGGTGCTTCCTATCATCTGGTTTCCGGCGTGGTGCCTGTTGTCCGCTTTTTGGTCGGACAGCTTCTCCACCACTCTGAATGCAGCCCTCGCTCTTATTCTGCTTGTCCTTACCGGCTTTCTTATCGGCGTGCGCCTGCCACTGCATCTGGCGGCGAGGGCGCTAATTCACTCCGGCGCGATCATGGCAGTGGCCTCAGTACTTATGTGGTTGCTTTATCCGGCCTATGGAGCGCACCAGGCCGGGGACGCATCACAGGCAGTGCATGCCGGGGCCTGGCGTGGCGTGTACCTCCATAAGAACCACTTCGGACCGCTCTGCGCCATCTACCTCAGCGCGGTCCTTCTCGCGAGCCGCCGGGTATTGCCCTCGCAAGCCTATCGATGGGGGCTCGCGGCGTTCCTGTCTTTTCTGATCATTCAATCGTGGTCGGCCAGTGCCATAGCCCTGGTGCCATTGGCATTGTTCCTGACGTGGTTGGTGGTGGTGCTGAACCCGGCCGAGAAGTTGCTGGCAGGATCAGCGGCTGCGCTGGGGGGCATGGCGGCTGTTCTTTCTGCCGGTGTTCTGCTTGCCTCGCTTGGCCGCGATGCGACACTCACGGGTAGAACCGAGATTTGGCAAACGGCGCTCACTTATATCGTGAGAGAGCCTCTGATCGGCTATGGGTTTGGCTCGGGCGTTTACGCAGGGTTCGTGGTCGAAGTAGGTCGCCTGCATGGCGTTCATGACGCGCACAACGGTTACCTAGACCTCCTGCTGGGAGCAGGAGTGATCGGGCTTGCTCTGTTCCTGGCGGCAGTGGTTGCGGCCTGGATCATCGCGCGAGGTGTCTATAGCTTTGGCGGAAGCTATGGCGCCGGCGCGCTGGTCCTCGCTGCCGTGCTCGACGGTTTTCTCATCGCCGGACTTACCGAAGCCAATGTGCGCCCCCTGAGTGCTGTTGCGGGGCTGGCATTCTGTGCACTGGGCATTCTGCTGTCGGCGCCGCGGCCGAAGAAGATCAGCCCGACGGGATCGCACGCGATCAGGCAGGAGCGCCTTGCTCCTCGTGAGACTGCCGACGGAGGCACCGAGTCGACGGCTGTTGGGGCATGATGCCGGCCGAGGCTCTACGGCTGGGGCTTCAAGGCTGCCTTTGAGGTTCATGGCTTGCCCAAAGGTCTCGCCGTTTTACGCGTTACATGGGTGGCGGCGACGTCTATGCGCCATCTCCGATGCGGGGTAACGGTTTCATCTTCCTTTCAGGACGGCTTACCGCGCTGGCCATCCTCATTGTGTTTCAAGTGCTCATCGTGCGGTCCCTGTCAGTGGGGGAATATGCGCGTTGGGCCCTGGTGTTTGCCCTTGCCGCTCTCATGCAGACTGCCGTCTCATTCGGCATACCGCGACTCATCCCGAAGTATATCTCGCAAGCAGGGTTGAAGCTTTCCTGGGGAGCGGCTCGGACGCTTGCCTGGCAGTTACTGCTGTTCCGCCTGCTGGCCACCTCGTGCTTGATAGGCGTCACCTTCGGGGTCCTGGTCGCAACCGGCTATGTCCAGGATGTTGACCGGGTTTTCGTCGCTGTCTCCGCTGTCTTCATCCTGGTCGGCCTGGTGCTGATGGATGCAGACGCAATGGCACAGGCGCTATCGCTGCAGCGCGCCTCCCGTTTGTTTACGGTTGCGGAGGCTGGCGGCCGCCTTGCACTGGTAGGCTTGGCGGCCGCAGCGACGAACGACCTGACTGCGACGCAAGTTCTGCTGATCTCGTCAGGCACATACGGCCTGTGTGCACTTGCCCTTCTACGGTCGGTGTTCTCAGTGCTGTCGTCGCCAGCGACCGTGGATGAAGCACGGCCTCTGGATTTCACCGAGATGCGGCAAACGGCATTCGCGGGATATGCGAGTTCAATGGCATGGTTCGCGTCCAGCCCGGCAGTCGTGAGAGTCATCGCAAGTCACTTCCTGACCGTTGCGACATTCGCAGGCTTTGCCTTTGCGCAAACCCTGGTGCTTAGCTTCCAACGCTACACGCCAGGTGCTCTCATCTTCCCGTTTGTCGAGCCGAACGCCATGCGGCACTACAACCAGACCGGAGATCAGCAGCGGCTCTGGCGCATCCTGTCTTTGATGGTGAAGGTGGATCTGATTACCATCGGCGCAGCGATCATCGGCGCCAGCATCTCAGGGCAAGAGGTGCTCGATTACATCTCCGGAGGAAAGCACGGCGGCTTCGCCTTCGCCATTCCGTTACTTCTCGTTTATATCATGGCCAGTTCAGTGTACCGAGGCTTTGAGACCGTGGCGCTTTCCCTTGGTGTCTCTTCGGTGCTTTTGCGGAATTCGGCCCTCAGTATTGCATGGCTCTTGCTGGCTCTCCTGTTTGCCGACCAGTACGGGCTGGCCGCCTTGCTGGCGTTCCCGATTTGCGATGCGCTCTCCCGGTTGCTGCTGGTCTATCGCTCGATGATAAAGCGCGAGCTCAAGCCATTGATCGACGGGCCCATCAACATGACCGTTGCCCTGCTGGTAGCCTTGTTCAGCATAGGCGGTGTGCAGCTTCGCGAAGCGCTGTCGCTTGAGCAGGGCTGGTCGATCCCGCTTGCGGTGTGTGTCGACCTGCTTTTTGGTCTTGCCCTGCTGTTCGTCAGACCATTTCGAAAGGACGAGGGAGAACTTGTGGCTGGGCCGCGCATCGGATCTGCCAAAGGATTTTTGCGGTGATGACGAAGTGAGCATAGGACAAGAGCGCCAAGGTAATCCTGCACCCTGCGGTGAGCGGGTGCGGCTGTCCGTGATCATCAAGGCTCTCAATGAGGAGAAGCATATCGAGGCAGCGATCACGAGCGCGCTTGCGGTGGTCGACGCCGTGGGCGGAGAAGTGATCCTAGCCGATAGCGCGTCCAGTGACCGCACGGTTCCGATTGCGCAAGCTTACCCGGTCCGCATTGTTCAGCTCGAGCACCCCGATGAGCGCTGCTGCGGGATCGGCCCGCAACTCGGGTATCAACATGCCAGGGGAGAGTTCGTCTGGATCGCAGACGGCGATCAGGTGCTCAACCCTGTTTTCGCGCAAGAAGCTTTGGCCTTGCTGCTAGACAATCCGGATCTTGCGGGCGTGGCGGGAACCGTGAACGAGGCTGTGATCCAGAACCTGGAGTTCGAACGGCGAAGCAAGATCAAACCAGAGATGACAGCTGGCATTCGGGACATGAAGTGGCTGAGCCAAGGGGGGATCTACCGGCGCAAGGCTATCGAAGAGGTCGGACACTTCTCCGATCGCAACCTGCACAGCTACGAAGAGTATGATCTGGGGCGGAGATTGCGCGCGGCAAACTGGCGGCTCGTGAGAATCGCGACTTCCTCCTGCGAGCATTTCGGGCACTCAGCGAGTTCGTATAAACTCCTCTGGCGACGTTTCACGAGCAAGTATGCTTATGGTAGCGGAGAGGCTCTCCGAGCCGCGATGGCGCAGGGCGAGGCAGTTCGCATCCTGAAGGAAATAAGCGAGGTAAAGCTCTGGTTAGCCAACCTTTCGTTCTGGATGGTTTTGGCGACCGCGATTGTTTTGGCTGTTGCGGGTGCCCTGTGGTGGCCCTTCGCACTCGTCATAGCGGTCATACCCATCTTGGCGGCGACACTGAAAACCCGCGATCTTCGCCGCGGCTTCTTTACTTGGCTTTCCTGGAACGTGTTCACGCTTGGGTTTGTGATGGGCTTTTTTCGCCGCCGCACATCTCCCGGCGACCGGATAGCAAGCCGGGACATCAGCGGTCCCAACTGGCGGGCAAACCCGGCTAGCGTCGAACGCCGCTAGAGCCGAGCATCTCCTCCCAGCTCAGTGCGCGGCCCGCCGCCGCTTGCCGGAGCCAGACCTCCATCGTCAGCACGCGCCCGATCATTTGGAGGCGCTTCATGCTTGGTATCCTGCCAAATAACGTGCCGGTGGCTGGCACGCTGGCGAAATCGCGAAGCATTGCTCCTTCGCCGTCCACGAGCGCGCGGTACAGAGCTTGGAAGCTTTTCGTGCGAAACCACCGGAAGTAGTCCATCGTAAACCGCTCTCCGAAGAACGGAATACCGACCCAGCCTGACATCTGGCTGGCCCTCCTGTCGACCTTGGCCAGTGCTGTCGACAGCCGCTGTGGCCGGTAGGGATAGGGGAGGGCGCCGCTCTTCAGCCACGGAATCCTGGAATATACTTCCCTGTGCATTTCACCCGACGCCTCACGGTAGAGGCGCCCATTCCTCGTGAATTCCGGTGGCAGGCTGTCCATGAAGTTCACAAGTTCGCGGTCGATCAAGGGCGTGGCGACGGTGGCGAAGTTCTGCTCGATCCTCGGGCCGAAGTAGGTGAAGCGGTTCATGCGCAAGTATCGGTTTTCGAACACGTCCGCGCCCGGATCAACCGTGATCTCCCCTCGGCCCAGAACCACGTCCCCAAACAGCCCATCAAGGACGAGTCCTGCGTCGGTGATGGCGTCCGCTACGTGTACGATGTGCGTGTCGGCAAAGTTCATCATGCCATCCGTCATCCAGACGGCCCTGTCGCGGCCGGCCATCCAGTTGCTCTGGTCTATCGGGATAATCTCATGCGGAAGGCTCAGAGTGCGCGCGACATCGCCGGCGATTTTTAACTCGGGCGACCGAGGTTGCCCGTAAGTGACGGTGCGAACATTGGCGTGAGCGGCTGCTTCCGCAGCGAGAAGCCGTGAGTCCAGTCCGCCGCTCAAGGTAACGACGACTTCATCGGACCGGCTTTGAGCAATTCGGTTTTGGATGGCCTGCCGCACACGGCTCTTCAGTTCAGCTTTCGCATCGTCGAAGGGGATTGCCGACGTGCGTTCCGCGCGGCGGTGGCTGAAGACTGTGATGTTCTTGGTTTCTCCAGTGGTCAGATTGGCCAGAAGAGCTGTACCCGATGGTAGCTGGGAGATGCCGTGGTAGTAGGTTCGCGGAGGAGCCAGCCAGCCCCTGGTCAGGAAATCATCGACAGCGGTGCGATCGATTGCAGCGAGGTCCTGCTGTGCCAGCGCCTTGACTTCGGAGGCCCACGAAAGAGTGGACTGCTGTTGGCGCGTATAGATGGGAACGCCGCCATACCGATCATTTGCAAGAAGCAGTTTTCGGCGCTCCGGGTCGACCATCGCCAGGGCAAAGCACCCGTCTGCTTCCTGAAACCAGCTCGCGATGCCCTCTGCGTCTCCATCCAGTAGCATTGCCAGTTGCTCGAAGGCGCTCAGGGACTCGCGATGCTGGGAATGTTCGAACAGGAATGTGCCGATAACCGTGAGGTGTGCCCCTCTGGCGAGCTTGTACTGGCGGATGCTTGCCTTGGGCCCAACAGCACCTGACAGCCATCCGTCTCCGGATGTGAACTGGTGATCCACTCCGGCGCGGTGCATCAGGGATGCAGCCACTGCCTGCAGATCGCTGTTCGATGCCGCCAGGTTGGTCTGCCAGGACCGTCCGTAAATTCCTGCCACTGGCTTGTTCCTGCTATCGGATGAATGTTCGATATCTCATGCCAGAGGCAGTATCGACGATCAACGCTACGAGGCAGGCTGCGGATCACGGCAGTACGCTGCAGTGGGCAAGATATCCGCAGTTGCTTTGCGGGTCCGCTTCAACGCTCCGTCCGGAGAGAGGTGCATGCTGCAGGAAGGCGGTTGTCTCCGCCAGATATGCTATGCGACCTGCAAGGCGTCTCCCCGAGCATTCTGGTAGCCCCGACGCGCGCGCACTGCGGGAACGGCCATGAGGATGCGGGTGCCCACGAACGGAGTTGTAAAGCGGCCATGGCAGAGTTCACCCGGGGATGGGCACGTCGCGAATTCATAATCGGTGCACTCGCGTGCAGTGCCTGTGGTCCTCAGGCGGACGGGGCGGGCGGCAAGATAGTGGCTGGTCTGAGCGTTCCGCTGAAAGAGGCGAGCACACTGCCGATTGGCACTGCCATCACTGCTGCTGATCTTGCGGACGCGCAACTGGTCCGCCTGATCAAGGAGAATTTCTCCCAACTGACCCCGGCTTCGGAAATGAAGATGGGTGTTGTCATCAACGATCAAGGCAAGCTGAACTTCGGCGCTGCGGAGCGTCTTGCCAGCTTTGCTTCGGATAACGACATGCGCCTCCACGGCCATACGCTGGTATGGTACAGAGTGGAGCCATCGTTTTTCCTTGGGCTGGCCGATGACCCAAAAAAGTTCAGAGCGGAGTATCTGCGGTACATCGATAAGTTTCTCCGCCGTTTCAAAGGAAGAGTAAGCGGGTGGGACGTCGTCAATGAGCCGATATCCGCAGACGGCACCGGGCTGCGCGACAGCGTGTGGTCCCGGACTTTGGGCAAGGAGCGCTACATAGCGCTTGCCTTCAAACAGGCGGCAGCAAGCGACCCGAACGCCGTGGCATTCATCAACGAATACGGGCTGGAGGCCAGGCCAGCCAAGCGCCTCGCCTATATGCGCCTTATCGAGCGTCTTTTAAAAAAGGACGTGCCGATCGGTGGTGTCGGCACGCAGACGCATATTTCCGTCGATCTGCCAGAACGCGCGGTGGCCGACACCCTGCGCGATCTCGCCAGCTTCGGTCTGCCGGTTCACGTGTCCGAACTGGACATCACTCTGGGAAGGGGAGCGGCTGCAACCGCCGGCAAACTGAAGCTCCAGGCGCGGCGCGCACGTCAAGTCGTGGAGGCTTACATGCAATTGCCGAGTAAGCAGCGGTACGCGATAACATTGTGGGGCGTTCGGGATCGCGACTCCTGGCTCAGGATGCCGCCTTACGACCCCGACAGCGACAGGCCGCTCGCGTTTGACGACAAGGGGCAGCCGAAACCCATGTTGTCTGCCTTGGCCGCAGCCCTGAAAGGCGCCAGCTAAGTTGAGCCCCGCGCATTTCCCAGGTTGGGAAATGTTCATCCGTAGTTTTGCTTACACGCGATTGACGAAAGGGCAGAATCAGATAGTCAGGTCGCGTCGAAGCCGGACGGGGTTGATCAACATGGGTGCGCAGAACTTGCTCAAGCGATGGAGCGCACCAAGGGTATATTCCCCATGGGAACTGCCGGCTTTGCCAAACGAAAGCGAAGAGGAACTCACCTGGCGGCGAAATCTCGCGTATTTCGCTAATCAGAAAGGCAGCGTGCAGACATTCTGGCACCGCTTTTCCTGGCGTCCACCGGTTGAAGGCAAGCGCGTGCTGGAACTGGGATGCGGCCACGGGACCTTAAGTGTCGGCCTGGTGCAATCCGGTGCCAGCGAAGTCTGGGCCTTTGACCTGGATCAGGAGCGGATCGATTTCGCTCAGAAGCACACCCCTCTCGCTCATCCCTCCGAGGCGCCCTCTCTTCATTTCCGATGTGAGGACGTCTGTGACCATGTATCGCCCGAGACAGAGGGGACATTCGACCTGATCGTGTCGAAGGACACATTTGAGCATATCGTCCCCCTGGATGGCACCGTGGAGGCTATCCGGCGTCTTCTGAAACCAGGCGGGTACGCGGTGATTGGCGCAAGCCCACTCTATTACAGCCCTTTTGGCGACCACACGCGCTACCTGGGGCGGGGGCGTCCCTGGGCGACGTTGCTGCCCGAGCCTATTCTGTTCGCTTTGGCTGAACGGCGGACTGGGCAGAAAATCAGGCACGCGCATGAGGTGGGGCTGAACAAGATGACCCCGGCTCAGTTTCGCAAAGCCTTCCCCTCCTCGCATTGGCGGGCCAAGTCGCTGGAGTACAACCGCGGCGGCGGGTTGGGCATGAAGGTATTCCGCATCCTGCGCCGCATTCCGCTGCTGGAACCGATCTTCACCATCAACGTGTATGCCGTGATGGAGCGCATCAAGTAGGGAAGCCCCAAACCTTCGCGCTCCACTAACGTCAAGCCGCGAGCGTGCTGTTGTCGATCACAAAACGGTACTTCACGTCGCTTCGCTGCATGCGATTGTAGGCTTCATCGATCTGCTGGACATGGATCATCTCCACGTCCGCCACGATGCCGTGCTCCGCGCAGAAGTCGAGCATCTCTTGCGTTTCTGCGATGCCACCGATCAGCGATCCCGCGATCGAACGACGCTGGAAGATCAGGTTGCCGGCAGCAGGGGACGGGTGCGGATGTTCGGGTACACCGACCAGAGTGAGCGTGCCGTCTTTCTTTAGGAGCGCCGTTAAGGTGTCGAGATCGTGGCTCGCGGCGACGGTGTCCAGGATGAAGTCGAAGCTGCCGGCATGGCTCTCCACCTCCTCGGTGTTGCGCGAATTGATGACTTCGGCTGCACCGAGCTTGTGTGCGTCCTCGCGCTTGCTCTCAGACGTCGTGAAAGCGACGACGTGCGCTCCCATAGCGCGGGCGATCTTTATCCCCATGTGCCCCAGCCCCCCGATGCCGACCACGCCCACTTTCTGACCAGGCCCCACGTTCCAGTGCCGGAACGGTGAGTAGGTGGTGATGCCGGCGCACAGCAGCGGGGCAACAGCAGCGAGTTGCTCCTTGGGATGGCGGACGTGGAGGACAAAGTGCTCGTCCACCACGATCCGCTCTGAATAACCGCCGAGAGTATGGCCCGGCGCATCCTCGCTCGGGCCGTTGTAGGTCCCGACCCAGCTCGGGCCTGTGCAGTATTGCTCCTCGCCTTCGCGGCAGGAGGCGCACTGCCGGCAGCTGCCGACCATGCAGCCGACGCCCACCGTATCGCCAACGCGGAACTGGGTAACATCGTCTCCAACCGCGCTCACCTCACCCACAATCTCGTGGCCGGGGACGCACGGGTAAAGCGTCCCGCCCCATTCGGAGCGAACCTGATGCAAGTCCGAATGGCAGACGCCGCAATAGGCGATCTCGATCTGGACGTCCGAGGGGCCAGGTTTCCGACGCTCGATCTGGATCGGCTCTAGAGGCTTATCCGCGGCATGAGCGCCGAAGGCTCGGGTGGTCATATTCTTTTCCTTGGAAGTCTGGCTTTTGAGATGGAGGCGTCGGCTTAGAAACGCGCGAGGAGCCAAGAGGCAGCGCGACCCAGCCCGACGGCAGCACAGACTGTCGAGGATCGAAAAGAGGGCCGGCGGGCAGCATGTGCGGCTCCGCCGGCCCAGGATGAAGAGCGGTTCACTTTTGCGGGTGAAGCCCTCCCGGTGACCTTGGAAACTGTCGGCGCTCGGTATCGGGTGAAAGCGTCTTCGGATCGATCCGGTGAATCTACGGTGACGCCGTTTGGCGTCGCCTCAGATGGATTCGCCGCGGCTCAGGGTGACGAGCTGGGCGAGGCCGTTGGTTCGAGTCTTGCTGACGATCCCGGCACGGTGATCCTCCACCGTGCGTGCGGAAATCACCAGTCTTTCTGCGATCTCCTAGTTGGAGTAACCCCGCACGAGCAGTCTGAAGACTTCACGCTCGCGCGGGGTGAAGGCGCGCTGCTGGACGATACGGAGAACGTGCTGGCGACTCTCCATGCGCTGCGTGCATTGGGAGTGCGCATTTTCCGTGGATGACTTCGGCACCGCTATTCGTCGCTCAGCTACAGAAACACTCAGCGGCTTCGATACGGCGCGGCTGAGCGGCAGCCAGCTCCACACGCTTCTGTGGGATCTCGCGTTGGAAGAGAAAGGTGCGGCGGGCTGACCCACCAGAGCTTCGCAGGTAGCAGTTTACCGCCCCAGCTTTATTGGTTAGCTCGTGTTCTTGGCCACCTGAATGTGGGCGCTCTGGTGCCACTTTGGATTTCCGCTCCGTTGGCCCGTTGCAACCGACGACGCTCCGCCTCGTTCGTTTGCCAAGCAGACTTAGTAACTGAGAGATGAGATTTAATTGAGTGAGCCGGTACTGAATGAGGCGGCGGAGCCAGGCACAGGGCGCAGGATGGAGATCAATCCGCCTGTTTTCTTCGTTTCGGCTGGCCTGATCCTTGCCTTTGCGCTGTTCGGCGCCTTCGCGCCCGAACTGGCGAGCCAAGTCTTCGCGGACGTTCAGGCCTTCATCGTGGCGGACTTCGGCTGGTTTTACATCGCGGCGGTGGCGGGCTTCCTGGTTTTTGTGCTGTTCCTGATGTTCAGCCGCTATGGCGACGTGAAGCTCGGCCCGGACGATAGCGAGCCGGATTACAGTTACCTCTCTTGGTTCGCGATGCTGTTCAGCGCCGGAATGGGGATCGGCCTGATCTTCTTCGGGGTGGCCGAACCCATACAGCACTACGCATCGCCTCCCGTGGGCGAGGGGCAGACGATCGAATCAGCCCGCCAGGCAATGGTGCTGACCTTCTTCCACTGGGGGCTGCACGCCTGGGCGATCTACATCGTCGTGGGGCTGGCGCTTGCCTACTTCGCGTTCCGGCGCGGGCTGCCGCTTACCATCCGGTCGGCGCTGTTTCCGCTGATCGGCCAGCGCATCTATGGCCCGATCGGACACGCCGTCGACATTTTCGCGGTGCTGGGCACGATGTTCGGCGTCGCGACCTCGCTTGGTCTCGGTGTCCTTCAGGTCAATGCCGGCTTCAGCTACCTGTTGGGACTGCCCAGCAACACGGGCGTGCAGCTTGTCCTGATCGCGGTTATCACCGGTATGGCGACCCTGTCGGTGATCATGGGGCTGGACAAGGGCGTGAAACGCTTGTCGGAACTCAACATCGTCCTCGCCGGGCTGCTCCTCGCTTTCGTTCTGGTCACGGGATCGACTGTGTTCCTGCTCCAGGCATTCGTTCAGAACGTCGGCACGTACCTCAGCGAGGTAGTGCAGCGCACTTTCCGCCTCTACGCCTACGAGCCTAACCCCTGGCTCGGTAATTGGACGCTGTTCTACTGGGGCTGGTGGATCGCCTGGTCGCCGTTCGTCGGCATGTTCATCGCGAGAATTTCGCGCGGGCGCACCATCCGGCAGTTCGTGGGCGGCGTGCTGCTGGTGCCGACGCTCTTCACCTTCCTGTGGATGACTGTGTTCGGCAATACGGCGATTGCGCTGGATTTGAGCGGGGCGGCAGGAATCGCGGAGACAGTGGCGAATAACCTGCCGGTTGCGTTGTTTGAAACGCTGGAGCAGCTCCCCCTGTCTACAGTCGTATCCGGGATAGCGACGCTCCTCATCGTCACGTTTTTCGTGACTTCGGCGGACTCCGGGGCGCTGGTCATCGATATGATAACCTCCGGCGCCGCGGAAAACCCGCCGGTGTGGCAGCGCGTGTTCTGGGCGGTATGTGCAGGCGGCGTGGCCGCTGTGCTGCTCGTCGCCGGCGGACTCCAGGCGCTCCAGACCGCCGCCATTGCCAGCGCGCTGCCCTTCGCAGTCGTGATGGTCTTCATTTGCTATGGCCTGCTACGCGCCCTCCAGATGGAAGGCAGGGAGGCGATGGACTTGTCGGCAACAAACCCCGACCCGGCAGCTGAGATGCCGCTAAGCTGGCAGCAGCGCCTCGCAACCATCACGCGGTCTCACCATAGGGGCGAGGTGGCTGCGTTTCTCGCGGATACGGCGACGCCCGCGCTTGAAGCGGTGGCGGCACAGATGCAGGCCAGCGGTCTCTCTCCCAGCCTGACTCAGGATAGCGACCACGTCGAACTCCGGATACCTCATGGAAACGGAGCCGACTTCTGCTACGGCGTTCGCGCCCGCGGCTTTCGTCCAGCGAGCTTCGCCTGGGCGGAATCGCGCAAGGCACCCGACAGAGAGCGCCTTCACTATCGCGCCGTAGCGCATTCGTCCGAAGGCGATCAGCCGCACGATGTGACCGGCTATACGGATGAGCAGCTCATCAACGATCTGCTCAACCGTTACGCCCGCTTCCGTCACACTCGCCGGATGAAGTGAGCGGGGAGGGCGTGCAGTAGGTCGACGAATTCTATTTGGATCATAGCTGAGGCGGTTCTTGAACGAACGATCCGCTTGGGAGATGATTAGCCGCTCCATTGAGCGGGGCAATTGTGGCCCGCGATGCGTTCACTCCGATTGCGCCGGGTACATCGGCCTCGTGCGTAAGCCCTTCCGCATGGCTGGGGACTTGGCGCTAGTTGATCGTGTTCTGGTCAACACATCTTCTGCTTGGAGAGCAAAGGCGACTTTCGCTGCCGCATCGCAGCGCCGGCAATCGCTAAATGAGCGTGAGCTTACCGCATGCGCCTGTTATCGGCCGGCCCAGATCTGCGGGAATTCGCGCGCGAACGCGCGGGGAGCAGGTCACCAATTGCTCGCCCCCAGGTATGATCACGGTAAGCCCGCATAACGTGAAGCGGCGGAGAGAAGCGCTGCCTCTCTCCGCCGGATCGTCAGTCAGTAGGTGCTGGCTTATACGGCAGTAGTTCTGCTCGAGCTCCGCGACCAATGTCCGCGGTGTTCGTGTAGGATATTCTCTACATCCAGCCGATTGGCGCCGCTGTCTTCAAGGTCAACGCCCACCCAGTAGCCGCCGCGCTGGATTCTCTCATCGAAATAGCGGGCGTCCTCTTCATCGACGCCATACTTCATCAATGCGCCGGTGAGACCACCGATCGCACCGCCGACCACAGCGCTGGTGGCTGCCGCGCTGCCAAACAGACCCAGCGCTTCGGCTACAGCACCTGCTGCAATGAACGGGCCTACGCCCGGGATGGCGAGCGCGGCAAGTCCTGCAACAGCGCCGGCGCCGGCGCCAATAGCCAGACCCTTGCCCGCTCCGCTTGCCTTGGTATCGGTATGCTCGTGCTTGTCGTGTCCGTGCGCATGTTCAAAGTCGCTATCGTGGCGGCTGATTACAGAGATCGACTTCTCTCTGACCCCGCGCGAGCGCAATGCCTCAATGGCGTGCTCGGCTTCGTTCCTGGTGTCGAATACTGCTGATGATACATTGTTTGTCATAGATGGGGTCCTCTATAATTGGTGTTTTGAAAAGTTCGGATACCTAGTCTAATGATTTCGCTCGCATTGAGTTCCGTTCATCCGAGCTGTCTCAAGTGTTCACGATCTAACATGATGCTTGTCTCTGCCTGTTGTGTGACATCTTTCACGGAACCGTGCTTCATGTGACCCGTTAACCTAGGGTACAGGAAAAGGAGATGTGATCATGAAGCTTCAGTTTACCGCGTTGGCAGCATTGGCCACCCTGGCAGCGTGCGGAGACGATGCGACGCCTGCCCAGGAGCAGCGTGCAGAGCAGCTGGAAGAGCGGGCGGACGCCGTTGAGCAAGCTGGCGATCAGGCCGCCGCAGCTATCGATGAGGTAACCGACGCCCGCGCCGAGGCTCTGAACGAGCGGGCCGACGCGCTGGAAGACGGCGAGATTCCCGTCGGTCAGGCTGTTCGCCCCGTCCCGCCCGCTGGCGCGGACATGAACGCCCGGAATCAGCCCGGAGTCGGGCGCGCAACGCCTGCGGCGACTCTTCCTCCGGCCACAACCGGTGCTCCTCCGGCGAATGCTGCGGGTGCCGGCGAAAACGGGTAAGGGCATGCGATCGCAGCGCCGCGGCAAGAGGCATATAATGCGCTTCGGCGCTGCCGTGGCGCTTGCTAGCCTATCAGGGGTTGTTGTCGGGCCGGTGCGGCTGCCGCTGAGCGAGAGTAGCGCCGACGTCGAAGTCGGCAAAGCTAGCGCGCTGGCCGTCGGTCCTGCGCAACCCCAAGCCGCAATATCCCGGCAGAACACACTTGCGGGGCCGTTTCAGTATCTAGATCCGACGCTTGCCCCGGATCCGGCTTTTCTGGCGGCAACTAGCCGCTCAGCCCCCCCCTCGCTGGTAAGCTACGCGGCTGCTGCTGTTCACAGTCCGATCTATGCTTCAATGTTGGCGGGCTTGCGTGTTTACCGGGAGACTTGGAGTGGTTTGTCTCAGCTTCAGGTTCCCGCCACCAAACCGCTGCGCCCAGGAGACAGCGGTCCTGCGGTTGATGCATTATCCAGCCGCCTCGGGGAGCAGGCTGCGCCGGGCACGCCTTTCAGCGCCGCCCTGAAGGACAAGGTATATGCATTTCAGCGCGTGCACGCTCTCCCGCCTACCGGGGTTGCGGACGCGGAGACCATCGCGGTCCTTAACCGCGGAAGCGCGCATTACGAAGCTGTCATTTTGGCCAATCTGGAACGGGCGCGGTGGCTGCCGACAAACGCCGGAGACAAGTTCGTGCTCGTGAACACCGCCGCCGCGCGGCTGACAGGATACCAGCACGGCGCTCCCGCTCTTGAGATGAAAGTGGCGCTAGGCAGCACCGAGAGGCAGACACCAGCCTTGGCGGACAAGATCGAAACGATCGTTCTTGGTCCAGAGTGGTATGTTCCGCCCCACCTCGTGCGGTCGGTCATCGCGCCAGGGGTGCTTGAGGAAGGCCTCGCCTATCTGGAGGAGAGCGGCTTCGTCGTCCTTTCCGACTGGTCAGATAGTGCTGTTGCGGCAGACCCTGGCTCTGTGGACTGGCAAGCCGTCCGCGACGGCCGCGCCTACGCGCGCGTGCGGCAAAAGCCCGGCCCTGCAAACCCGATGGGGAACGCCAAGTTCATGTTTCCCAACCGGCTTGGCATCTATCTGCACGACACACCCAATCATGCCCTGTTCGCGACAGAGAACCGCTATGTCAGCAATGGATGTGTAAGAGTCGCGGAAGCCGAGGAACTAGCCAACTTCCTTGCTGAAGAGCCACTGCTCGCTCATGATAGCGAAAGGCCGCGTGAGATAGTCTTGGAAAATCCTGTTCCCGTCATCACGGCACATTTCACGTTCTGGTGGGATGGCGAGAATTTAAGCTTCTACAAAGACGTCTATCAAAGAGATCATTCTTTAATGGCGAAGATAGAGATGTCTCACGCAAAACGCCGAGACGTACTATGATCAGGAACTTGCCTGCGGTTTGTTATCGCCGCTGACTTGCTCTCGTCAGACGCGATGCTTGCGCCTTCTATTCCTCCTTCGTGTTCCAGACTAAAAGCGGCGATGAGCCACTCAGAAGGTGGCAAATCAAGGTGCGCGTAGAAAGCGTTTTCGAGACTTGCCCGAATGGCAGCCTTTGGCACAGCAGAGCTGGCCGTCCTGCTGAAGAGGTGCCGTCGGTGCGATGGGAATGGTGACAGCATGCTGTGCGCCCATGCAGGACGACGCAACAATGGTCATCGTGGGCGCAGCCGACGCATTGAGCGAGGCCGGCACCAGCGCCAGCAATCCGATGAGGAGCGCATATCTCATGATGCTTCCTCCAGTTCATCGTCAATGAGAATGCGATTGGCAGCGCCATCAAGGTCCTCGAACTGGCCTTTGCGCAGCGCCCAGAAGAACGTGGCGAGGCTGCCAAGGCCCATGAACAGGGCGATCGGTACGAGAGTGGCAAGGCTGGTCATTCGGCGGCTCCCACCAGCCGGAGCGAGTTTGCGATCACGAGAATTGAACTCGTGGCCATAGCGACGGCGGCAACCAGTGGCGTCACGTGACCCATGATCGCCAAGGGAACCGCAAGCACATTGTAGCCGATGGCGAGCGCGAAGTTCTGACGCACCACACGCATCGTACGGCGGGCCGCCCTGACGGTGCGGGGCAGGGCGATCAGGGAGTCACTCAGAAAGACAACGTCCGCAGCCTGGCGGCCCACGTCACTGGCAGTCCCCGGTGCGATCGAAGCGTCGGCCGCCGCGAGGGCAGGGCCATCGTTAAGGCCGTCACCCACCATGAGCACGCGATGGCCGGCGTTTTGCAGGCGATTGATCGCTGCGGCCTTGTCCGTTGGGCTGGCACTTGCCTGTCCGGTGAGCCCCGTCGCGCGAGCCACTTCGGCGACGGCGGCCGCGTTATCTCCGGAAAGGATCGAGCTTTCCACGCCCGAGCCAGCAAGCGCGGCCAAGGCGTCGCGCGCATCCGGCCTCAGGCCGTCGACAAAGGCGATCAGCTTGGGCGGTTCGCTGCCGATCCCGAGGACGACGGCGATCGATCCGGCGGAATCCGGCCGCCGCAGGGCCACGGGAACGCCGTTCCAGTGGCCCTGCATCCCGTGGCCGGGAACCTCGGTCACGTCGTCCAGCGTCGCCGGGCTAACGCCTGCGGCGGTAAGCGTCTGGGTGAGGGCGCGCGAGAGCGGGTGGCGGCTTCGCGAAGCGAGTCCCAAGGCGATCCCCGCCTGCTCGCCGCTCAGCGCCGAGATCGCCGCGCGGTCGGGAACCGGACAGCCCAGCGTGAGCGATCCCGTCTTGTCGATGAGCGCACGGTCGATGCGGGCAAGCCTTTCGAGCGCGCTGCCGTCCTTGACCATGATACCCGCGCGCATCAGCGCACCGCAGGCGACCACTTGCGCCACGGGTACGGCAAGGCCGATGGCGCAGGGGCAGGTGATGATCAGCACGGCAATGGCAATCACGGCTGACTGATAGAAGCCGGCGCCGACCAGCAGCCAACCGATGAAGCTCGCCAGCGCCAAGGTGTGGACGGCTGGCGCATAGTACCGCGAAGCGCGATCTGCGATGCGCACGTAAGCCGAGCGAGACTGACCGGCGACTTCCATGAGACGCGCGATCTCTGCCAGCGACGTGTCTTTGCCCGTCGCGGTGACACGGACGTCGACGGGAGCATCGATGTTTAGCGTGCCCGCGTGAACAGCCGCACCAACAGCTGCCGCGATGGGAGCGCTCTCGCCGGTGAGCAGGGACTGGTCGAGCGTGGTGTTGCCAGCCACGATCTCGCCGTCAGCGGCCAGGCGCTCGCCAGCTGCCACGCGCATGAGCATGCCGGGGACGAGATCGCTTGCTGATACCCAGTCGAGCCCGCCCGCAGGCGTCACCACCATCGCGCCGGACGCGGCTTGGCGCAGCAGGGATTCCACCCCGGAGCGAGCGCGATCGCGCATGGTGGCGTCGAGGACACGGCCGGCCAGAAGGAACAGCAACAGCATGAGGGTGCCGTCAAACCAGGCGGTCGTGCCGCCGACCATCGTCTCGTAGAGGCTGAGCGCGGTTGCGAGAGTGACGCCGATCGTGATCGGCACGTCCATGTTTGTTCGCCCGCGCTTCAGAGCGCTCCATGCCGAGGAGAAGAAGGGGCGCCCGGCAAAGGCGACGGCGGGCACGCCGATCAGAGCCGAGATCCAGTGGAACATCTCGCGCGTGGCACCATCTGCGCCCGACCAGATGCTGACCGACATCAGCATGACGTTCATTGCGGCAAACCCTGCCACGGCGAGAGGAGCCAGCAGCGGCTTCACCGCTGAAGGTGCAGCCTTTGCTTCTTCAAGGCGCGGCTGGCTGGCGAAGCCGATTGTCTCCAGCGCGGACATCAGTTCGGGCATGGCCAGGGAAGGGGCGTGAGCCACGCGCACCTGCCGTGCCGACAGGTTCACGCGAGCATACGCGACATCGGGCAGCTTCGCCAACCCGCGCTCCACTTTTGCCATGCATCCCGCGCAGTGCATGCCGGGCACGATCAGCACGGTCTCGGTGAGCGGTTCGTCGACGATGGAAAGCGCAGCGTTCACCGCACGTCTCCCTCACTCCGCCAGAGCTTGCCGTCGCTGCGCACTTCGAGCCGCAGCCGCCAACGGCCGGCCGGCAGTTCCTCAGCCGAGACGAAGCTTTCCGGTGCGGCCGGATCGAAGTGTAAGACGCGCTCAGGCAGCTGTCCCAGCGGATGGCGCGCCACTGCAAACACGGCCTGCGGCGTCGCTGCCGGACCCTTCAGCTCCAGCGCGACGTGGCCATCCGCCCGTCGCGCCATCTCAGCGGTCCAGCCCAGCGCTTCCTCCGCCGCCGCCTCGTCAAGCCAGCGGTTGTAGTGCTGGCTCGCGACGTAGGAGTTTTCCACCACCACTCCGCCAAACGTCGAGTTCGCCATGCGTGCCATCATGACATTGACTGTGATCACCACCCCGAAGAAGCCGACCATGATGGTGGCGATGTGGCGGCCGGTGAAAGCGCGTGTGGGCTGCGGCGTCATTGCGCGTCTCCAGGAACGTCGAAGTGAGTTTGATGAGCATCGCTCCCGCCCTCGGCATCAAGCGCGCGAACGGTGAAGGCGAAGTCTTGCGCCTGGGTGCCTGGGGGCGCCGTCACGTAAATGCGTAAAGCACTCGCCTGATCGGCGGGCACTGTCCTTCGTAGCGTGCGGTCTGCCTGTGAACGAGGCATGTCGTCACTCCACATGACCGCAGTCGGGACGCCCGCGAGGCCAATCTCCATCTCACGCGGGCGGCTCTCCATGTTGCGAAGCTTGATCGTGAAGGCGTTGCGAATGCTGCCGTCGCTCAGCAGCATGTACGGTGGATTACGGTCCTTGGCGGCGGAGATGTCGATGTGCTGCCGCACGCCGAGCGCAAAGAGCAGGCCCAGTCCGATCGTGCACCACACGCCGAAGTAGATCAGCATCCGCGGACGCATGATTGTCTTGGCTACGCTCTCCTTCGCACCTCCAGCCTTCTCGTGTTCGCAGCCTTGCAGCGTGGCGTAGTCGATAAGGCGTGGGGCGCGGCCGAGTTGGTTCATCACGCTGTCGCACGCATCGATGCATAGCGCGCAGGTGATGCAACCGACTTGCGGTCCCTCGCGAATGTCGATCCCGGTGGGGCATACTGCGACGCACTGGTTGCAGTCGATGCAGTCGCCCAGCGGGGTCGAGGCGTTTCGCGCCTGCTTCACGCTGCCGCGTGGTTCTCCGCGCCAATCCTTGTAGGTGACGGTCAGCGACTTTTCGTCGAGCATCGCGGTTTGGATACGGGGCCACGGGCACATGTAGACGCACACCTGCTCGCGCATGAAGCCGCCAAGCACGAAAGTCGTGGCGGTGAGCGCAGCGGCGGCAGTGTAAGCGATCGGTGCGGCCTCACCCGACCAGAACTCGCGCATGAGAGTCGGCGCGTCCGCAAAGTACAGGATCCAGGCGCCCCCGGTGCAGAAGCTGATGACCAAGTAGATCGACCACTTCAGCAGCCTTTTGCCGATCTTCTCGGCGTTCCAAGGCGACTTCTGCAACCGCATTTGCGCGTTGCGGTCGCCATCGACCAGGCGGTCGATGTGCTGGAACAGGTCGGTCCAGACTGTCTGAGGACAGGAGTAGCCGCACCATGCACGACCGACTGCGCTTGTGACCAGGAACAGGCCGATCCCGGCCATGATCAGCAGGCCGGCCACGAAATAGAACTCGTGCGGCCAAATCTCTATGCCGAACATATAGAAGCGGCGATGAGCGAGGTCGATCAGGACGGCCTGATCGGGCGCGTAGGGGCCGCGATCCCATCGTATCCAGGGCGTGAGATAGTAGATCGACAGGGTAACTGCCATCCAGCCCCATTTCAGGCGCCGGAATTTGCCGTCCACCGCTTTCGGGAAGACCGATTTGCTCTTCTCGTAGAGGGGGACGGCGCCCGCAGGCTTAGGGTTGCGCATCGGCAGTCGCTTCCGCGGCCGGGGTTTCGAAGTCCTCACCACCTCCCAGCGAGTGGACGTAGGCCGCCAACATCTTGATCGTCACAGAATCAAGGCGGCCGCTCCAAGCGGGCATGACCCCGGCGTGGGCAACGTTCACGCTCTGCTTGATGTTCTCGCGGCTGCCTCCATAGAGCCAGATCGCATCCGCCAGGTTCGGTGCGCCGACCTGACGTCCGCCTTGCCCGGTCGGGCCATGGCATGCGGCGCAGTTGTTGGCGAACAAGGTCGCGCCGCGCGCCGATGCTGCGCTGGGCTTCTCCTGCCCGGAGAGCGTGAGCACATGGCTGACCACATCGTCGATCTCCTCTCGGGTGAGGAGGCTATCGCGTCCGAAGGAGGGCATCAGGCTCATGCGAGTATGCTCGTCCCCGGGCTGCCGAATGCCGTGGGCGATCGTCTGCTCAATCTCCTGCAGGTTCCCACCCCACAGCCACTCGTCGTCGTTAAGGTTGGGGTAGAGGCCCGGCACGCCCGCCGCACCGGAACCGTGGCACTGCACGCAGTTGACCCGGAACGCCGCCCGACCGCCGGCAACCGCAGCCTTCATCAGCTCGGGCTTGCCCTGAAGCTTTTCAAGCGGAGTAATTGCTATCTGGTTCAGCACCTGGGCACGCTGTGCGTTCGCTGCGCGCGTTTCCGCAGCGAGTTCACCGCGGCTTGTCCAGCCCCACAGCCCTTCGGTGCCCCTCGCGAGTAGCGGAAAGGCAGGGTAGACCACGACATAACCGATCGAGAATATGATCGTCAGGTAGAAGGTCCAGAGCCACCAGCGCGGCATGGGGGTGTCGAGTTCCTCGATTCCATCCCATTCGTGGCCGACGGTCTGAGTGCCCGTAGGTTCGTCGATACGCTTAGTCATTGTCGTCGCTTTCCAGGATGTATCGGGCCGCGGCCTCGTTCCTGCTGCTTGCGCCCGGCCGGAAGGGCCAGCCGGCGCACACGATGAAGGTCACGGTCATCGCCACGAGGCCCCAGCTATCGGCGAAGTGGCGCAGGGCGTCGTAAGTGGAGTGAAGGCTCATCGGCCCTTCTCCCGCGCCAGATCCTCCTGAGCCGCAGCCGCGTTCACGTCGACCATCGTGCCAAGGACCTGAAGGTAGGCTACGAGGGCGTCCATTTCGGTCAGGCGGCCGGGATTCCCGTCGAAGTCACGCGCCTGTGCCTTCGGGTAGCGCTTGAGGAGCTCAGCACTGTCCCTGTCGGGATCGGCTTGCGCCTTGAGGTCTTCGTCGGCCTTGGCAATGTCGGTTTGCGAGTAGGGCACACCCACGCGGCTGAGTGCGGTCAGCTCGGCCGCCATGTCGTTGGTGGCGAGATCAGTGTCGGCCAGGAAGCCGTAGCGCGGCATAACCGATTCCGGCACGACCGAGCGCGGGTCCTTGAGGTGCTGGACGTGCCACTCGTCGGAGTAGCGGCCTCCAACGCGAGCAAGATCGGGTCCGGTACGCTTGGAACCCCATTGGAAGGGGTGGTCGTACATGCTCTCGGCCGCCAGGCTGTAATGGCCATAGCGCTCCACCTCGTCGCGGAAGGGGCGGATCATCTGGCTGTGGCAGGAGTAGCACCCCTCGCGCACGTAGATGTTACGGCCCGCCTGCTCCAGCGGGGTGTAGGGCCGCATGCCCTTCACCTTCTCGATGGTGTTGTCGATCCAGAACAGCGGCGCGATCTCGACAATGCCGCCTATAGCCACGACGAGAAAGGCGAGCACGGCCAGCAGCGTAACGTTGCGCTCAATCTTCTTGTGAGTGTCAAGCGCGGGTGATTGAGTGTTCATGGCAGTTTGCCCTTATTCGGCAGGGGTTGCGCTGAGCGTTTGGGGAAGCGGCCGGTCTGCGGCAGCGTCGTAAGCAGCCTGTCGCATTGGCGCTTCTTCACGCAGGCGGCCCACGATAGTCAGCCAGACGTTGGCGGCCATGATCGCTGCGCCCGCAAGGTAGAGCAGTCCCCCAAAGGCGCGCAGGACGAACATCGGGTGAAGCGCTGCGACAGTCTCGACGAAGCTGTTAACGAGGTATCCGTCGGCACCGTACTCGCGCCACATCAGGCCCTGGGTAATGCCGGCTACCCACATCGAGGCGGCGTAGAAAACAATGCCTACAGTCGCGAGCCAGAAGTGCCAGTTCACCCAGCGCAGGCTGTAGAGCCGCTCCCGGTTCCATAGGCGCGGAACCAGATAGTAGATCGCCGCGAAGGTGATCATGCCGTTCCAGCCCAGCGCGCCGGAATGGACGTGACCAATGGTCCAGTCTGTATAGTGCGAGAGGCTGTTGACCGACTTGATCGACATCATCGGACCTTCGAAGGTGCTCATGCCGTAGAAGGCGAGGGCCATCACCATCATGCGGATGATCGGGTCGGTGCGAACTTTGTCCCAGGCGCCGTTAAGCGTCATCAGGCCGTTGATCATGCCACCCCAGCTCGGCATCCACAGCATGACCGAGAAGACCATTCCCAGTGTCTGCGCCCAGTCGGGCAGAGCGGTGTAATGGAGGTGGTGCGGACCCGCCCAGATGTAGAGGAAGATCAGCGACCAGAAGTGGATGATCGACAGACGATAGCTGTAGATCGGACGCTCGGCCTGCTTGGGCACGAAATAGTACATCATCCCGAGGAAGCCTGCGGTCAGGAAGAAGCCGACCGCGTTATGGCCGTACCACCACTGGACCAGCGCTCCCTGCACCCCCGACCAGAGCGGGTAGCTCCTGGAACCAACGAGGCTGACGGGAATATCGATGTTGTTGACGATGTGCAGCATCGCCACGGTGAGGATGAATGCCAGGTAGAACCAGTTGGCGACATAGATGTGCGGCTCGGAGCGTTTGACGATCGTGCCCACGAATACAGCGAGATAGGCGACCCAAACGATCGTCAGCCACCAATCGACGTACCATTCGGGTTCGGCGTACTCCTTCGACTGAGTGACACCCATCAGGTAGCCGGTCGCAGCCAGCACGATGAACAGCTGGTATCCCCAGAACACAAAACGAGCGAGACGCGGAAAGGCCAGTCGCGCGCGGCAGGTGCGTTGCACCACGTAGAAGCTGGTGGCGATCAGGGCATTGCCGCCAAACGCGAAAATCACCGCTGAAGTATGCAGTGGCCGTACGCGCCCAAAGTTGAGGTATGGCTCCAGATTGAGATCTGGAAAGGCGAGCTGCAGGGCGATGAACAAGCCGGCGAGGAACCCGGCCATGCCCCAGAATACCGTCGCGATCATGCCCCAGCGGATGGGATCGTCGTCGTACTTGCCAGGGTCAACGGGCGTGCGGATGACGCCGCGCGCAATCGCGCCGTAGTCGACGCGGCTGACGCTCAGCCACAGGCCGATACCGGCCGCCAGGGCGATTATGGTCATGTGCACTGCGAAGCCGCTATCCGCGGCTGCGGCGGCCGCCAGGACCGCGATGAGGAGCGCTGCCGACCACCAGCCGGCACGCGCGAGAACCGTTTCCATGATTATGTCCCGCAAAGGAATAGCAAGCGGACAGCCTCTGCAGCCGTCGTCCCGCGGGCTCATTGATGGGAATCAAAGATCCGGCGTATCAGTAATGTCCACAGGTTCCCAGACTTGGCCGGAATCACGGTAGCGAGAATCCCGAACGCGACGTGCTGGCACCTTCATCTTATGGTAAACATGCATTTCGATGGCGAGCGGCTCGTTTTATCGGCGTATCCGGAGGGGACGAAGCTCATTGGTTTGTCCGCCCCTAGTAATGGGGACCGCTCATGAGATGAGTCGCCTGCGCGAATTTGAAAGCGACCTAATGGCAGTGATCGAGTGGGCCCAAGCGGCGTCCACGGAGCACGTGGCGGAATCTGCCCGTAGTGCGTGTGCAATCGCGAGCGTAATAAAGTTCTGGGGCTGCTTCGACAGCACAAAGGGGCTGCGGGAGAGACCCCTCAGAGTGAAGCAGGTTTTTGAGCCAGAGGATCGTGTGCTGGTTTCAAGGGTTCGCCTTCTTCGTAACCGCATTGTTGCTCATGATGAGCAACGAGTCAGCGGCCACTTCCCATTCGTTGTCGTCGCGCCCAATGCGGAAGCTACACCAGCCAGCAACGTGCAAATGACTACTCCGGTGTAGGACATGCCCGACTTCTCTCCCATCGAGCGATTGGCACGTGTGGCTGTTAGCTGGGTCGACGACGCTTGCGAGACGGCAGGTCGTGCGGTCGTTGCAAAGTTCAACGCTCTTCCCCTATCTGCCCGCCGATCCATCCTTGAGACTTATCCAGGATTTCGCGTGAACATTGGTCAACCTGTTCGGCACGATGAACGTCGCGCGCGCGGTCGCCCCCTACATGCGTGAGCGTCGTTCAGGCCTCGTCGTCACCATCTCGTCGGTCAGCGGGCTGGTCTCCAACGGCAGGGGATCGTCTACTCGGCTTCGAAATTCGCGGTCGAGGGATGGATGGAGGGCTTTGCGCAGGAGCTGGAACCCCTGGGCGTCCGCTCGCTCCTGGTCGAGCCGGGGATGCTGCGCACCGACTTCATGGACCGGAAGTCAGCGAGCTTCGGCAGCATCGACATTCCAGACTATGCCAAGGCGGTCGCGCAGTATCGCGCGTTCGTGGACGGGGCCAACGGCAACCAGCCGAACGATCCGAAGCTGCTCGCCACACGGATCGTAGCCCTTGCTTCGCAGGGCGAGACGCCATCACGGCTCGTATTCGGCGACGACGCCCGGCAGTGGGCCGGCGCGAAGATCAACGAGTTGCGGCAGGAGATCGCCCGATCCACCGATCGCGGTTAACACGACAAGACAGACCAAGCCGCCGGGACGTGACTGCTCGCCCGATTTTGGCAGCTACTCGCGGCCGGCGGGTTCTGATCCCGATAATGTTGCGGCCACGATCGGGATGAAGCTGCGCTATCGACCTGAAGCTGTCGAGCGCTTCCAAAGTCGATCAGCAATGGCGGGGCAGTTCACAAATTTCAGCGGCAGACTTTAAGCTGCAGTGCCTCTATCCTAGCCCGCGCAAGAACGTCCTGATCCCCAACTCGAACCGACTATCGAAGTCCCAAGCCAGAACGGTATCTAAGCTTTGCGCGAGAGCCGGGAAGCGCGAGCTGTCGATCTTGGTCAAGTCGCTCGGTTCGACTGAGGCATCGGCCTTTGATCCCCAGCGCGAGGAGAAACCCTGCTCCTCAATGGTGAAGCCAAGCACGAAATAGACAAGGTTGAACATCGCGTCGGTGGCCGTGCGCTCGTCCAACCCTTTGCGCAGCAAAGCGCTGAGAGCGATTTCCGCGACGTTAAGCACGTTCTCGCCCATCACGAAGGTGCCGGCATAGATACGAGCGCCATCGCGGCGTGACAGCAGCGCCTTGCGCAGCTCGACCGCGAGCGATCGCAGCACCTCGTCGGGCGCTGCATCTGCGTCGATTATGCCCGCCACGGGCGCGATCAGCGCATTCGCCATCTGATCAAGCAGGTCCTGCTTGGACGGAAAATGCCAATAGAGCGTTGGCGCTTGCACATTCAGGGCTTTCGCCAGTGCCCGCATAGTGAGCCCGTCGCTCCCCACCTCATCCAGAAGTGCGAGCGCTGTCTCGACCACGGCCGGTTTTTCGATCTTCATGTTGACTCTCTAACACCGTTAGGCATGGTCTAACAATGTTAGATTGGAGACATGAGATGAAATGTTACGACGTGATTGTGGTCGGCGGAGGTCCGGTGGGGCTATGGGCGGCATGTGAATCAAAGCTCGCCGGGTTGGATGTCGCCGTGCTCGAACGGCGCAGGCAGAGAGTAGAACAATCCCGAGCGTTGACGATTCACGGCAGGACCATCGAGTTGTTCGCGATGCGCGGGATCGACGACCGCTTCCTTGCCGAGGGGAAACCCATCCCTACCGGCCATTATGCAGGTCTCGAGACGAGACTGGACTTCTCGTGCTTCGACACGCGCTTCCCATTTACGCTTTACCTGCCGCAGAGCCGGACCGAGGAGTTGATCGAGGATCATGCGCGCGATCTGCGCGTGGAGATTCTGCGCGGACACAGGGTCAACGATCTCTCGGGGAATGCCGAGGCGGGCTATGAGCTGACCGCCGAGCATGAGCAGGGCGCATCCACCTTCAGCGCGCGGGCAGTGATAGGCGCGGATGCGCGACGCAGCATCGTCCGTCAAAAGGCAGGCATTCTGTTCGAGGGCCATGATGCGACACTCAGCATCATGATGGGCGACGTTCGCATAAAGGGGCTGGAAGGGCCACCGCTACTCATGGTCACGAACGAGAGAGGGGGAGTGACTATTGCGCCGGTCAGCGCTGACGGAACGGTACGTGTCATCGTGATCGATCCAGAGCGAAAGCACGTTCCGGTGGACGAACCCTTGTCCCTGGAAGAACTGGCAGCAGCGGCGCGGAGAATATTGGGCCAGGAATTACAGTTGAGCGAGCCGTCCTGGCTCACCCGCTTCGGCGACGAGACACGGCTCGCCTCGCATTATCGTCACGGCAACCTGTTCGTAGCAGGCGATGCCGCGCATCTCCATTTTCCGGCCGGCGGGCAGGGAATGAATGTCGGCCTGCAGGATGCGATGAACCTAGGCTGGAAGCTCGCCTCTGTCCTGAAGGGCGATGCCCCGGACGTCTTGCTCGACAGTTATGAGACAGAACGCAAGCCGATAGGTGCGCAGCTCGCCCGCAATACCCAGGCACAAGGGGCGCTGATGACCCGGTTTGATCCTGGACACCTCGCACTTCGGAGTGAAATGTCCGAACTCCTGAGAATCCCCGAAGTGAATCGCTGTCTTGCCGGCGTGCTGTCAGGCTTCGATCTACGCTATCCGAGCAGCGACCTGTTCGGCAGCGGTGACGGTGCAGGCGAACGTATCCCCGATCGCTCGCTGACCCTCATGGATGGAACATCCACCAGCATCCACAGCCTGCTCTGCGGCGGCAAGTGGCTGCATCTCTCCAACCAAAGCGATGCGCCGGTGCCGCTGCCCCACTGGTTGCGTTCGGATACCGTACTCGCCGGGGACGTGAAGCACGCCGAGAACGATGCGGAGAACCGCCAGGTCGGGGCCATGCTGATCCGTCCCGATGGTTATGTGGCCAGGAAGGTGATGCAGGATTCCGAGATACGCCGAGGACAGCAACCGCTGCCGCGCAATTGTACAGGTATGTAGACCATGCCCGAGGCCGCGTGCCAGGCGGCGCGCGGCCATGTCGTCATTTTCTCAGATAGTTTGCAAGCTCTTCGGGGGTTCCCATCGGGAAGGCTTCCTTCAGGTGGTCAAGAAACGCCGCGACGCGCGCACTCAACAGCCGGCGCGTGGGATAAAGCGTCCACAGCGCGATTTCCGCTCCTTCCACATCGCCCCAGTGCACCAGCGTGCCGTCGGCAAGATCGTGGCTGACGAGCGAAATGGGAAGCCGTGCGGCGCCCAAACCCGCGCGCACGGCATCGCGAGCCATGATGAGCGATGACAGACTCAGGACAGGATTGACCCGGATCCGCGCGCGCCCAGCCGGTGTCGTGACGTTCCACGCATCGGCCTGTTTAGCCGTCCCGCGCACCACAGCCGGAACGGCGGGGCCATCTGTCGGCAGCGTCAGGTCCGGGCTTGCCACGACCACCATCCGATCGCGCAGGAAGATGCGCCCGACGAGGCTCTCATCAGGCTCCGGATTGACGCGGATCACCAGGTCAAAGGCTTCCTCGACCATGTCGACAGGCCGGTCCTCGGTGGTGACCTCGAGACGCACCTCCGGGTACTTAAGCGCAAAACCGGCGGCGAGCTTCCCCATCGCGGTCTGCGAAAAGAGCAAAGGGGCGCTGATGCGCAACCGACCTCGCGGACTGTGCCCCCCCGACGCGATTGCGGTGGCCGTCTCGTCGAGCTCGGTGAGCAGCTGGCTCGTCCGCTCGAACAGCGTGCGTCCTTCCTCGGTTAGCTTGAGGACGCGCGCGCCACGCTCGAACAGCCGCAAATCGAGGCTCGCCTCCAGTTCCGCGACGCGGCGTGACAGCGTCGCCTTTGGACGGCCTGCGGCGCGGGAGGCCTTTCCGAACCCGCCGTGGCGGGCGACCAGGTTGAAATCGGCAAGAGCGAGAAGATCCATGATCGTTCCATAAGTGAGACGGTCTGTCTAGATATAGCGCCTATCGGACCGGATGTGGATCGCTATTTTGGGGGCAAGCAAATGGCTCAACCCGAAGGAGTAACATCATGACCATTCTCGTAACCGGCGCCACCGGCAATGTCGGAAGCAATGTCGTCGAACAGCTCGTCAACCGCGGCGCCGATGTCCGCGCTCTGGTCCGCGACCCCTCGAAGGCGAGCCTTCCCGAGAGCGTCGAAACCGTCCAGGGCGACCTGCTCGACGTCGACTCGCTGCGAAGCTCCATGCAGGGTGTCTCCACGCTGTTCCTGCTGAACGGCGTCGTCGCTGACGAATTCACCCAGGCACTGATCGCGCTCAACGTCGCCCGCGAAGCAGGGATCGAGCGGATCGTCTATCTGTCGGTGATCCACAGCGACATCTACGTCAACGTGCCGCACTTCGCGGGCAAGTTCGGCGTCGAGCGGATGATCGAGCAGATGGGGATGAACGCCACCATCCTGCGCCCGGCCTATTACATGGACAACGAAATCACGATCAAAGACGTGGTCACCGGCTATGGCATCTATCCGATGCCGATCGGCGACAAGGGCCTGGCGATGATCGACGCCCGTGATATCGGCGAAATCGCAGCGATCGAGCTGATCCGCCGCGAACAATCGCCCACGCCGCTCCCGCTCACCCGCATCAATCTGGTCGGCCCGGACACGCTGACCGGCACGGGCGCCGCCGCGATCTGGAGCGAGGTTCTCGGCCGCGAGATCGCCTACCCGGGCGACGACACCGCCGGGTTCGAGCAGAACATGCGCCGGTTCATGCCGGGCTGGATGGCCTACGACATGCGCCTGATGGCCGAGCGCTTCGTATCCGACGGCATGCTGCCCGAGGCCGGCGATGTGGACCGGCTCACCACGCTGCTCGGCCGCTCGCTGCGTACCTACCGCGAGTACGTCGCGCAGATCGCCGGCTGACACCGCCAATCCCCACACGAACAGGGACCATCGCCATTATCTATTCGACCGCAACCGTTCCGGTGAACCCGGAAGGCGAAACCCCGCTCACCCGCGAGCAGGTCTGGAAAGGCCTCGAGCTCAAGGCTCGCGACGCCCGCCTGTTCCTCCCGCCCGGCCTGTGCACCAGGTGCGACGTCACCGAGGAGAGCCCGACGCATTTCGTCCGCGAAGCCGCCATCGCCGGCGCCGACCTGCGCGAGATCATCACGCTCGAGCCGCAACGCAAGGTCACCTTCTTCCAGGCGACCGGCCCGCGCGAAGGCGCCATCGTCAACGAACTGTTAGAGGACGATGCAGGCGCGCTTCAGCTCAAATTCTACTGCTACCTCGGGCTGCGCGACAAGGCGCCGAACGGACCCGAGGAGCAGGCCGAACAGAAGCAGTTCGACAGCGACAAGGGTTACAAGGCGGCCCTGCTGTCCACGCTGAAGCGCACCCGCGAGATGCTCGCCGCAGGCAAGCTCTGATCCTCGTCTCCACTGCATCCACCAGTTCAGGAGAACTCCCATGACCGATCTCTGGTCCCCCATAAAGCTCGGCAATCTGCAACTGCCGCATCGCCTCGCCATGGCGCCGATGACTCGCAGCCGGGCCAAACCCGACGGCACCCCCGGCGACCCCGCCCCCGAGTATTATGCGCAACGCGCGACGATGGGCCTGCTGATCACCGAGGGAAGTCAACTCTCCGAGGACGGGCAGGGCTATCTGAACACGCCTGGTATCTACACCGACGATCATGTCGCCGGGTGGCGGAAGGTGACCGAAGCCGTCCACGCGGCCGGAGGCAGGCTGTTCATCCAGCTCATGCATGTCGGCCGCAGGTCCCATCCGGAAAACACCGCGCATCATCGCCAGCCGGTCGCCCCTTCGGCGCTCGCCCCGGGTGAAGACATGTTCACCAGCAAGGGGATGCTGCCGGTTCCTGAGCCCCGTGCGCTAACGACCGAAGAGGTTCGCCAGACCGTTGCCGACTACGCTTATGGCGCCGCTCGCGCGATCGAAGCCGGCGCCGACGGCGTCGAAGTGCACGGCGCGAATGGATATCTGGTGCATCAGTTTCTGGCGCCGAATGCCAATGAACGCACCGACGAATATGGCGGTTCACTCGAGAACCGCGCACGGTTCGCGATCGAGGTCGTGCAGGCGGTCGCCGCCGCGATCGGGCACCGTAAGCCTGTCCATGGATCTGGCCCGCTCCGGCGTCACTGCGAACACTATCAGCCCAGGATGCACCCGGACGAAGATGTTCGAGGGAACGTTGAAGACGATGGGCGATGTTAGGGGTTGGCCTGACGATCTAGACGAGCGCGAGAAGGCGTTCATGGACCTGGGGCTCTTCGCGTGCACATCCGCTCGCTATGGTCGATCGGAGGAGATCGGGACACTGGTCGCCTTTCTCGCCAGTCCGCTCGCCGGGTTCGTCAACGGCGCAAACTACAGGATCGACGGAGGCCAGGTGCAATCTGTCAACTGACGCTCACCGCCGTTCCGCCGCATCTCGCACTCCCCTGCGGCGCGCTACTTGGTGAGGCTATGGTCAGGAGCTTCCAACGGTCTCTGCATCGTTTTCTTGAACAGAACTTGATGTGACGGAAAACACATGTTCCCCGTGCATTTGTCCATTCCCTGCCAGATCGCATCGGTGGGCTCGGAGAGCTACACGATAAACCCTGTCGCTTTGCTGTGGTGTACGACAATCTAAGTTTTAGGGTTTGTCGGCACGCGCGATTGTATCGTTGTAGACTTCAGCGCTGATTGGCACGTTCTGTCATCGGTAATTGTCACGCTTGGTCGGCGCGCTCGCTGGCCGGGAAGTGGCGGTAGAAGGTCGAGCGCCCGACTTGCAGCAGCTTTGCGACCTTGGCGGGGCTGTCGCCCGCCGCAAGCTGCTTGCGGGCGGTGTCGAGCATGTCGGGTGTCATCACCGATTTTCGGCCCCGCCGTTGCCAGCCTTGGCACGTGCCGCTGCCAAGCCAGCGATGGTCCGTTCCTTTATCAGCTCACGTTCCATCTCCGCGACGGAGGCGAGGATATGGAACAGCAAACGGCCCGATGGCGTGGACGTGTCGAACCCATCCGTCAGCGATCGAAAATCGACCCTTCTAGCGGACAGGTCGGCCGCCAACTCGATCAGCCCTTGGATTGAGCGGCCGAGCCGGTCCCGCTTCCAGATGACCAGCGTGTCACCGGCCCGCGCGAAGTCGAGGGCTTCGGTCAACCCCGGCCGGTTGGCCTTTGCGCCGCTCGCTTTGTCGGTGAACAGCTTTTCGCACCCGGCCTTGGTCAGCGCATCAGTTTGCAGCGTCAGCTCCTGATCGGCTGTCGAGACGCGCGCATAGCCGATCAGCATTTGTCCCGTAACTCCGTCCCGAACCCAGCCAGCGACCGTCCGCAGGCACTTGCGCATGCGTCGCGACGGTTTCAGGCCCGCGAAGGCTGCCCCGACGACGCCGGCGACGTTCCAGAAGACGAGTTCCCAGGTGGGGTACGCCGCTGAGATGAACGAACCCGCTCCATTGCTCGCCGAGCGCCAGACCGTTCGAATCGGCCCTTCGCCGAAGGGCCGTTGATCAAAAGTGATGAGATTCGTTGCCATCGGTACGTCAGCCCTAACGAGCCGCTATCGGCGAGACCAGCGCTGTGACGATCGCGATGCATCATCCCCGAAGGTATGAGCTCGCAATCTTTATCGAGAAGGGGTCAGCCTAGTCCCTGTCTGGTGCGCCGAGCGGAAAGTAGTGACGAAAGCGCCGCGCCTCATCCACCGCTCGCGCGAACGATGGCCGCTCCAGCAGTCGAGCACGATAAGCGGCGAGATGCTGATATCGTTCGGGGATTCGGTGCGTCCAATCCGCGTAGAACAGCGAGGGCGCTGCAGCGCAGTCGGCAAGCGTGAACGTATCGCCCACTGCCCAGGTGCGGCCGTTCATCCGCGTGTCGAGCCAAGCATAGCTGGTCTCCAGCATCTTGCGCGCTTCCTCCACGCCGTAGGGGTCGCGATCTTCGGGGGGACGCAGCGCATCGAACACGAACTTCTGCTGCGGGGTCATCACATAGTTGTCGAAGAAGCGATCGAGCATCCGCACCTTGACGGCCTGATCCGCATCGTCGGGGATCAGCCTGACTGGTCCGGGATGCCGGACGTGCAGGTGTTCGATGATGATCGACGCTTCTAGAATCACGCCGTCATCGTCGCGCAGGATCGGAAACTTCTTTAGCGGCCACAGGGAAGCAAGCTCCTCCCCGACGCCGGTATCCTCCATCATGCGGTAGGTGAACGGAATGTCGTTTTCATAGAAAGCGATCAGCGCCTTTTGGCAGTAGGAGGAGAACGGGTGGGCGAAGAGTTCGAGCGTCATGCGAATGCCCTCGTCTCACGGCCTTCAAGGATAGCGACCAAGTTATCGACGTGCCAGGTCGTGCCATGCTCGCGCCCCTGCACGGCCTCCATCCCACCGGAGAAGTAGGAACCCTGCTCCGTGTGGATCAGCATCGTTTCGCTGCCCCTGGCCCTGATCTCGATCGTTTGCAGGGAAACGGACAGCTTTTCGCCGCCGTGGAGCAGATCGTAGACGAGGACGATCCGTTCGTTCTCGACGATGTCGTGATAGGTCGCCTGGAAGTCGGTCACCAGCCCGCTCGGCCAGCGTGCGTGGAAGCGTTCCTTGCCGCCCACCCGGAAGTCGAGGTCACGAGCAAGTATCTCGGCATCGGAAGGCGTCTTGAACCACGCGGTCTTGGCCTCAAGGCTCTTATAGGCCGCGAAGACCTGGCTGGGCGCGGCGCTTAATTGTCGTTCGATGACGAAGGTCGCGTTGGTGACGGTCATTCATCTTTCTCCGATGGATGGCGGTTGCGCCAGAAAGGCTTCCAGTTGGTCGTATTGCTGTTCCCAGAACCGCTTGCGGTCCGTTATCCAGCGTTCGACCCGAGCCATCGCCTCGGCATCCAGCGCACATGTCCGGACGCGACCCTCCTTGCCGCTTCTGACAAGCCCCGCCGCCTCCAACACTCTCAAATGCTGGGTCACGGCGGAGAGCGTCATCGGCAGCGGATTGGCAAGTTCGCTGACGGAGGCCGGGCCACGGCTCAACCGTTCGATCATCGCACGACGGCTGGGATCGGAAAGCGCGTGGAAAGCCTTATCAAGCGGCCGCGACTCATACTGTAGCATTTGCTTAAGTGTTGGCAGATGGCGATCGGTGTCAACCTCGGTGATTCAGGTCAACGGCGGATTTCCCGTTTCACCATCGTTCGTGAGAAGTCAGGGTTAAGCTTGGTAACGGCCATTGACACCGGGCCGGACGCCCGCATCATCAGCACATGTCCCTCACCGTGGGTATTCTGCTATTTCCTGACGTCGAGGTACTCGACTTTGCCGGTCCCTATGAGGTGTTTTCCGTGGCCTCTCGTGTCGCGATCAAGGTTTTGGGGTTTGATAGTCCACCGTTCCGGGTTGTGACCATCGCCGAAGGGCACGAGCCGCTGGCAGCGCGCCATGGTCTGCGGATCGCGCCAGATCATGGCTTTATGGATGCTCCCGCCACCGATATTCTGATTGTCCCAGGTGGCATCGTTACCGAGCCCATGAGCAACCTGTCTACGCTGGCTTGGCTAAAGCGCGAGTCCGCTCGCGCTACTCTCACGGCGTCGGTGTGCACCGGAGCGTTTATTCTCGGCAGCATTGGGATCCTGGATGGCTTGAAGGCCATCACACATTGGGAAGACATCGACGAAATGCGGCGCATGTTTCCAAAAATCGCTGTTGTCGAAGGGTTGCCTTACGTCGATGAAGGGGCTGTCGTCACGTCAGCGGGCATCTCGGCAGGTATCAGCATGAGCCTTCATCTGGTCGAACGCATGATAGGTCCACAGCTCGCGCAGCTTACGGCTCGTCAGATGCAATACGATTGGTCTCCGGCCTGATTAGCCGGTCGGCCGATCCGCACTGATTTCTCGAAATTCGATCCCGTGCGGGACTGCCTACTCCGTTGGATGTGCCAGTTATCGCTGACAAAACGTGCCAATCAGCGCTGATATCTACACCTTTCCCGATTCGCATTTCACGCAGTCTAGGCGCGGCAGCACCAACCCAACAGCGGACCGCGCCCGGCGCTGACTACCCATGAGACCGCGCCATCATCGTGAGCTCGCTATCCAGCATTCCATGTTTCATCCGCCAGCCAAAAACGAACGAGACATCTCGACTTCCCGGCTTCAGTGGACGCTCCTGAACCAATGCGGCCGCTGATCCTCAAGACCCGGATTAAGTTCGGACCTTAGCCTACGAGCTCGGTCACCAGATCAAGCGAGTGATCCCACAGCCGCCGCGCGGTCTCGGGATCGGCGATCGCAGGGTCGAACCCCGCCCAAGCGTGGGTTTCAGGCCCAACCGGCAGCGCTTCGCCGCAATCTTCCAACACCAAGCCGCCGCGCCCCTCCAGTTCGGGCGCGGTGGCGGCCCACACCGAGGTGGCGGCTGCCTGCTCGACGGTTTTGACCATCGGATCGACGTTGCCCTCGGCATCGATAAAGCCAATCTTCCGCTTGAGTGCCTCTCCGTGATAGCGCTGCAGACCGGTCAGGGCCGATCCCGGCAGCAGGGCGTTGGCGAAGATTCCATCGCCACTCCAGCGCCGCGTGGCTTCCTGGGCGAAGAGGATGTTGGCGCTCTTGGACTCGGCATAGGCGGCGCCGTCCATATGGGGCCGCTTGGTCCATTGCAGGTCGTCGAGCCTCACCGGCAGGCCCTTGTGCGCGGCCGAACTGACGACAACGATCCGCGCGCCGCGTCCAGCTTCACCATGGGCCATTTGCCGCTTCAGCTGGTGCGCGAGCAGGAAGTGACCGAGATGGTTGGTGGCGAAGCGGACCTCTAGCCCGTTGGGCAGGTGTGAATCTTGAGACTTCGAGATCCCGGCGTTGCAGATCAGCACGTCGACCGGGCCACTGATCCGAGCGGCAAAATCGATCACCGATCGCAGGTCGCCCAAGTCCAGCCGCAGCAGGCGCGCTTTGATGCCGGCCAGCGCCGCCTCGCCCCTGCCGAGATCGCGCACGCCTAGGACCAGATCGGCACCCGCCCATGCCAAGGCGCGCGCCGTTTCGATCCCGATGCCCGACGACGCGCCGGTCAGCACGACCTGTCGGCCGGTCAGGTCTGCTCCTCGAGCCGCTTCCATCGCGGTGGTATGGAAGCCGAAACCGCTTATCATGCCGTCGCCACACCGAAGCGGTCCGAGTAGAACCGGAAGCGCTCGCGCAAGCCCTCCTTGCTGAGGCCGTAATCCTGGGGCCGGTATTCGTGCTTGCCGTGCTTGTCCTTGGGCGTATCGTCGCGCCACGCCTTCATTCGCGCCAGCGCCTCAGGCGTCAGTTCCTCGCCCAGGAAGTCGTAAAGCTGCTGGATTACCGGGAACGGATTCTTCTGAAACGGCGCGAAGTGGATGTCGAAGAAGCGGCCGTCGTTGCCGCCCTCGTCGCGGAAGGCGATCGTCCGGTGCATCTGCAGCTCGCAGGCATGGCTCGTCACCTCACCCATCCACAGCTTGTCCGGTCGGTCGGTGTGGGACTTGTGCATCTCGAAATACAGGTCCGAGACCGAGGGGATGACATTGGCGACATCGCGGTGCGTCATGCAGTAGCGGGCGTCGGGGTATACCTTGTCGAGAGCGTCGACGAACAGCGAGTAGGTCGGGTTCTTGAGCCGCCAGAGGCCCGGCGGACAGCGCCATTGCAACAGCTTGAGCACGCGCTTCACATAGCGGAAGGTCGGCACCAGATCGGCCTTGTTGTTGAACCATTCGACGTAGGTCGGAATGCGGAACGACGCTTGGAAGATCTGCGACTTGAAGTCGTACCCCATGGTGAGCTGATCCTCGGCTGGCGAGGTCGAGCTGCTGGGCAGCATCTGCTTCATTCGCGGCGTCACCTGATCGCGGCGCGCCATCATCGCGTCCATCTGCGCGATGCGGGGATCAGTCTGGTAGGTGGCCTTCTCGGGCGGCGGGCACGGCATCATGGATTCCCAGTTTCGCATGACGCGCACGGTCGGATCTTCACCCAGCAAGCAGTGCGTGGCGGTGGAGCCAGTGCGCGGCAGGCCCAGGATCATCAGAGGGCGGACGATTTCCTGCTCGTCGATCTCGGGATGGCGCGCGTACCAGTCCTCGATCTCCAGCCGGCGCATCAGCAGCATCGTCGCCTGCCCATCGAACATCGCCTGCCCGGCGTCGTTGAGATCGGCCTCTCGCTGGGCGGAAGCGCAGAGGATCTCCAAGCCTTCGATGAAGCCGAGATCACCGAAATCGTCAAGGCCGGTGGCGGCCTTGGCCGCTTCCATGAGCTGGGCGGGATTGGAAACGGATTGGGACATGTCCATCGCTCTCCCGGTGCCGTTTCGGCACTCGCCGGCTAGCTATGCCTGCGCCTCGGCTTCCGACAAGATGGCCGTCACATCTATCGCTGGGAGGATGCCACGACTAACCATCGTACGGATGGAGGCGCTCAACAGCATGTCGGCTGTCGCGCCGGGCTTTGCGCTCCAGCCACAGTCTAGCCTGCCTCTGCATGCCAAATGGCCTTGTCGCTAGCGGCGAGCCGAGAGGAACACTCGGTCCGTGAGCCCATCGTCCGACGCAGTGCAGTCCTTCTGCTCTAAAGGGCGGTTCGAACCGTCAAACCAAAAGTCCTGGGCTCAGCGAGGAAGGCGCCGAAGAGCTGAGTAGTGCGCTGTCCGGAGGACAACTGCGCTGCCGATGTGTTCGATCCCTGCAGCGCCGCATTGAAGGCCGTCTGAATGTAGTTGATGTCGAATGCGTTGCGGACCCAGCCCTCCACGGTCCAACTTCCATTCTGCGCGCCGACCCCGATGCGTGCGTTGACGATCATGACGCTCGCCTGCGTCTTCTCCGAGAACAGGTCAGAGCCCGTGTTCATTTCCGAGGTGTAGCGGAAGTCCCCATAGAGCAGGCCGCGGAGCGATCCCACGGGCGGTCTCCACTTTGCGGAGCCGGTGACAGTGTAAAGGTTCGAAAGCGACAAGCGTCCGCCAGGCAGCAGCGATAAGGCGCGGGGCAGCGAGTTGTTGCCGCTGACGTCGGGGCTGCCGACGAGATCGCTTGCGTATCGAGTGTCCGAATAGGTGAGGCCGGTAGACACTGTAAAATACTGCGCCGGATAGAGGAAGGCTTCGAGTTCGAAGCCCTTCGATGTCACGCCAGACTTGGTGTTCCCACAAGCAGAATTGCCCACGATCGTGTCACTGTCGCTCGTACCAAGGTCGTCCTTGCAACCGCGAATATCAGTGACGAAGAACGCGAACCCGTTGAACGTGTTCAGCTGAAAACTCTTATAGCGTTGATAGAAGCCGGTTGCGTTGAGGTTGAATCCCCGTCTACCGATCTTGGTCCCTATTTCAAAGGAGTCGACCTTTTCCGGCGCGAACTGGAGTAGGTCGAGGCCAGCGGTTGCCACTGTTCCGCGCGTCACAGGGTTATAGAAGGGTGCTCGGTCGAGATTGAAGCCACCGGCCTTGTAGCCGCGCGAGGCGCTTGCATAGATCATGATGCCGTTGGTAGGCTTGTAGCTTGCTGCTGCGGTACCGGCCCACACGCTCTCCTTGCGCTTTCCTGAGAATTCGCCGTTGACGGAGTTGACGACGCAAGTGAGCCCGGCAAGCGGCGCCAGTAGCTGATTGGCCAGCCCGCTGGCCACGCCCGACGCGGCACCCAGCGCACCCGAAGCGGCAAGGCCCTGCAATCGCGCGATGTTGTCATTGTAAGTGCCGCAAGGCGACGTACTGTTGAGCGAGGCGTTGAGCGTCTTGCTATCGCTGGTGTGACGCACGCCGACGGTCAGCGACAGCTTCTCCGTAACGTGAATGATGTTGTGCGTGAACAACGCATAATTGCTATCGGTCTGACGGTAGCGATCCCGGTCGCCGGTGCCGGAGAGCGGGACGTTTTGAACCTGCGCCGCCACGGCACGGGCGATCGCGTCGCGCTGCGCAATAGGTAGGGCAGTGAGCTGGGAAGCGGTGAACGCGTTGGCGAAACCTTGAAGACTGGCGAAGCCAGTGGCTGCGAACAATTGACCGAGCGCAGGGCTGACTGCCGCGAGGCCAGATGCTCCGACGACGTTGGCGTACCGATCATAATCCGCGCCGTAGACTAGATTGTCAGTGACGGTCAGCGCCTCGTGCGCATAGTATCCGCCAACGAGCCAGTCGATCTTGCCATCCAGCAGCGTGCCTTGGGCACGCAGTTCCTGGGTGAAAGAACGGAAGCGATTGAAGCGACTACCATCGTCCGGACGAGCAAGGATGTCTAGATTGTTGAAGTCAGCATCCTGACCATTCGTATACCTGTTGTAGCGGTAAGCTGTGATCGAGGTGAGCGTCGGGCCACCCAAATTCCAGTCGATTTGAACTGACCCACCCCAATCCCGCACGTCGGAGCGGTAGCTTCGCCCTGGCGTGATCGCAGCGCGACGCCCATAGGTATCGTCCGTTATGATGCCGTTTCCAGCGCCAGCCACGACGGAGGTGAAGCGTCGCTCCAGCAAGGCGATGGACGAGGGTGTTACTAGGAAGCTTCCGTCAGGCTGCCGAGTACGATCTACCGCCGGCAAGAAGGTAGCGGCGCAACACTCCTCGTCCTGCCGCGAATAATCACCGATCAGGAGCACCGAAAGTGCATCGGTGGGGGCATATCGCAGCTTTCCGCGAAGCAGATAGCGATCCCGGCCGTTAACCCGACGGTTCGAGATCACATCCTTCACGAAGCCATCGCGATGATTGTAGACACCATCCAAGCGGTAGTCGACGCCGCTCTCTCCAATGGGGCCGGTGATGCCAGCGGCGATACGATGATAGTTGAAATTGCCATAGCTGCTTTCAGCGAATCCGCCGAATACGTCCTTGGGTGTGGCGGTGGTAATGCTGATGATGCCGGCGGAAGCGTTGCGGCCGAACAGCGTGCCCTGAGGACCACGCAAAAATTCGATCTGCTCGATGGGGCCAAGTTCGGTCAGCGCCACGCCGGCACGGTTTCGATATACCCCGTCTATGAAAGTCGCGACGGAGCTTTCAAGACCTGGATTGTCGCCCACTGTGCCTACGCCACGGATGCGAGCACTGCCGCCCGCGGCCTCTGACGTCGTCGAGGAGACGAGCAACGAGGGAACGACCTGCGTGAGTTCGCGGATGTCCGTTGCGCCGGTGTTACGTAGAGCTTCCGCCGAGATCACCGACACCGCGACGGGCACTTCGGACAGCCGGCTTGCGCGACGCGTAGCGACAACGATGATCTCGCCTGCACTCACCCCTTCGCTGCCTGCCGTGGAGCGTTCGTCCGGTGTGACCGGCTCGCTCATTGCGTGCGCAGTTCGCGGCGTGGCTAAGCTGCCCGGTGGAGGCGGCGGTCCCGTCTGCGTCCAGGCTTGCGTCGCGCTAAGTGCCAGTATTAAAGTCATCATGCCCGTGAGCCACGCCGTGTGTTAGCGAATGGTTGAGGCCCATGCGATGAACGTAAGTGCTCCCCCGCTCATCGCGTCATTGCCGATAATGCACTTTGCTGTGTGCGCTGAGACACGTTAATATTGCGAGAGTGTCACCTACGGTTTTTCCCGGTGGAGAAGGCGCAGCTCTGACCTGTCCCTCCCGGAATCCTTGAAACCCTGTTTTTTGAAGATTAGGATTGGGATGGGCAAGCGGTGCAAGCCGGAAGAGATTGTCAGCGGTCAGCACCGTAGCACAGATTTGATTTTGTGAATTCGGGGGCTGGGGATGCGCCGTATGACAAAGTAACGAGTTCTTATGCTCTGCAACATTTGCGATCGATCTCCTCCCGGCTCACGCGCTGGCAAGATAATCCTGCACCCTCCGGATCGCTTGGAAGGCAAGCGGGGAGTTCATGCGTCCCCGCAACTTGGCCATGTAAATGGCCGTCGGACCGAGACGCAGGCCCTCAACGTCTATTTCTTTGAGGCTGCCGTCTGCAATCTGAGCCTTAACTAAATCTCTCGAGCAAATGCGTGCCAAGTCAGTCGTTATAACGGCTTCGCGCAAGATGTGATAGTTGTTGCATATCAGGCGGGAGCGCAAGCAGATGGCAGACGAGGGCTTGCGCGGGCTAAGCATGCGCAAGGTGGCGGCCCGTGCCGGAAGCACCCGTGGCGGGGTGACGTCACGTGCGGGGCGCAAGTCCGAGCTCATCGCCAGCCTGTTTGCGGACATGCTGGTATTTCAACATGCCAAGCACGAGCGCTGGTTGGCGCTGACGCAAGGCATGGATCTTGCCAGTGAAAACGTCCTGGCTGCGGTGATCGCCGCATTCCTCGATGAAGCGAACACGCATGATCGCTCCCAATCGATCGTGCTGTGTGAATTGATGGCAGACTGCGCACGCCGATAAGAGCGTCATTCCGATCTCGCGGCGCTCGTCGCGGCGGAGGAGCAGTTCTGGTGTGATATGCAGCGTGGCGCACCGAGGGCCGAAATCCTGGGCTGGGCGATAGCCAACTATTGTCGTGATGAGCTGCCTTCGGCCTGGCGCTCCACGGTAACGCCGAATACCACTTGCTCAGATCCGCGACCCTCGCGCGGTTATCATCCCGGATCGCGCCCGGCGACACGGCCTTCGCCACTGGCTTTGAAGGATTCCTGCCGAGCATCGACCGCCCGCCTGAAGATGCGAGCGCCTCTGCACGGCGGGCTCGTGAGATCGGCGCGGCTGTTGCTGCCCTTATCCGGCGAGAAGGTGTCGCAAGCATCTCCCATCGCAGCGTGGCAGCGTCGGCTTGCATCCCCAAGTCGTCGATTGCGCACCACTTTCGCACCCGAGAAGGCCTCCTGAAAGCTGGCTTGGTACAGATCCATGTCCAGTTGATCGCCGCTGACGATCTATTCAACGTCGGCGGAGACGTCATGCCGGATATGACGCTGTCCATCGCCAGCCACTCGATCGCCATTGAAGCAACGCGTGACCCGGCGCTCATCCCCTCGGCTTTGAACCTGCGAAAGATGCGTGCACAGTTCATCGTGCAGGAGCTTTCCACGCGCCTGCGAGAGGGGCGGGCCGATCTGGCTGCATTGAACGCAGCCGGCATGATCCTCATCGGCGCGGGGCTGGGTATCCACCTTGCCGGTGGCGAGATGTTCAAGCCGCTCACGCACGTGGAACTGCTGCTGCGACGATAAGCTCGGCGAAGACCCGGTAGCGACAATCAGGTGCCTGCCGTCACCGAGTTATACGAGCTGACATGGCCGCACTGTTCGCGGCTCCCGCAGCCCTCGGGGCTACCATGTCACGCAGGGCCTTGCCATGATGGCGATTCCGACTCGTTATCGGGTTCACGGCGCTTGCCTGAGCCTGCCTAAATTGCGCCCTTCCGTTCGCGGCAGGGCTCGGCGGTCTAATCCCGGTAGCATTTGCCGATGGTCCTTAAACCGTAACGTCGCAACTTTAGCGGCTCGCGCATGGCGGCAGGGGAGAGTCTCTATGCGCGAGTTTGAACTGGTTGGCAGTTGGAACAAGCTTCGGGAACAGATCGCTCGGATGACGAGGCGCGACGATGCCGAAGACTTGCTTCATGATGCGTGGGTCGGCCTCAAGCAGCGGGAAGTCGAAGCACGCAACCCGACAGGGCTGCTGATGCGCGCAGCCGCTAACTTCGGCATCGACGCCCATCGCCGGGAGAGCCGCTGGGCACGGATGCTCTCGCCCGACACGGAACTCGATGCGATGGCAGACGGGATGCCGCTGCAGGATGAAGTGCTGATAGCGCGCCAGCGATTGGATCGGCTGCGTGCTGGGATTGCACTTCTCAGTCCCCGAACCCGGGAGATTTTCTTGAAGCACCGGCTGGAGGGACTTAAATATCGGGAGATTGCGCAGGAGTTGGGGATAAGCCAAAGCGCCGTCGAGAAGCATATCGCGCGCGCCATGACGCATCTGATCGAATGGATGGAGAGTTGGTGAGGTGACCTCCCGCAGCAAATTGGAGGGCCCCGATCGGCAGGCTGCGGAGTGGCTGGCGCGGCTGCATGCGGATGACCGCGCCCATGATGATGAGGAAGCCTTCCGCTCGTGGCTTAAGGCCGATCGGGCGAATGAACGCTCGTTCGAGAATGCCTCTGAGATCTGGACTGCGGTTGGTGGCCTGCGCGAGGAGCATCTGCAGCAGTTGCAAAACGCACGCCCTGCACCAGTACGTATGTCGCGCCGGGCTGTCGTGGCTGGCGGCGGCGCATTGTTCGTCACTGCAGGAGTCACCGCCGGTTGGCAGTCGGCCTATGCCGGTGTCTACAGCACGGGAGTGGGTGAACAGCGTCGTTTCGTGCTCGAGGATGGGTCGCGAGCCATGCTGGACACGGCCACCCTCATCCGCTTCCGCTCGAAAAGCGATATTCGCATGCTTTCGTTGGAGGCGGGACGGATCGATCTAGACATCGCTGCCGATAGCCGCCCCTTCGTCATAGACATGGGAGAACGGCAGGCCACCGTCACCTCCGCGCGGCTGGACGTTCAGCGGACGGGGAAGAGCGTGGCGCTTACCGCCGTCAGCGGTGTCGCGCGGATCAATACTTCCCCCGGAGGCAGCCTCGCCGTGCCTTCGGGCAGCCGCATCGCCATGGTCGCCGGGGACAAAGACAAGCTGGACCGGCCGGAGCTTGAAGACCTGATGGCTTGGCAAAGCGGAAGACTAGCCTTGCGCGACGATACGCTCAGCTACGCCATTGCCGAAATGAACCGCTACTCGCGGCGCACACTCGTTGCTGCCGATCCCAAGGTCGCAGGTTTGCGGTTCAGCGGTGTGTATCGCCTTGGCGACCCGGAAGCCTTTGCCCGCTCGTTGGCGCTGTTGCTTCCGATCCGCGTCGAAGTCGCCGGCGACCTGATCCGCATCGAAGGGACTGGCTGAATTTTTTTTACCGGCTGGGGTGAGGTAAATCTGCTCTCGTTCGTCATGGCAGCGAGCGCTTACGTCAAGCGTGCGAACGGGGACACGTAACATGACGAATTTGAAAAGGCGGCTCTGCCAATCGGCAGCGTTGGGCCTGACGCTTTCGATGGTTTCACTGGCCGCGCCTGCCGCAGCGCAGGCCCAGACGCGGCGGGTGCAGATTTCCATGCCAGCGCAGCCGATGGATCGTGCGCTGGAGCAGCTTGCGAGGCAGAGTGGCAGCGACATCCTGTTCACTCGCGCGGCGGTCGATCGGCTCGATGCGCCGGCGCTGTCCGGCGAGTTCGACGCGGAAACCGCCGTGCGCCGCCTGATCGCGGGCAAGCCGCTGCGCGTGGTGCGCGACAGCCGGGGGGCGCTGATCGTCAGCCCTTCGCCAGCGGCGACCGCACAAACGCCCGCAAGCGCCGCTTATAAAGTCGAAGCGGCTGACGACATCGTGGTCACTGCCAAGTTCTCGCAGGGCGTCGCACGATCGCTCGACGTCAAACGCGATGCGGACTCGATCGCGGATGCCGTGGTCGCCGCTGATATCGGCAAGTTGCCCGCGTTCAACATCGCCGAGGCACTGCAGCGCGTGCCGGGCGTTACAATCGTGCGTGAAGCTGGTGAGGGGCAGTTCATCAGCGTTCGCGGCCTCGGTCCGAACTTTCAGGCGGTGACTTTCGACGGTATGCCGCTCGCCTATAACGAGAACATCCGTAATTCCGGCCAATCGGGCCGTCAGTTTCGCCTTCAGGTCCTGCCTGCCGCGCTGATCGATGCGGTTGTGGTCACCAAGTCCCCGACTGCGGATCTTGTGGAGGCAGGCATCGGCTCATCGGTCGACATTCGCCTCATCAACCCGCTGGATCGGGAGACGTTCGTCGCCGCCACAGCCTTTGCCGGGTACGAGGAACGGACAGATACGACCAACCCTAATGGGGCGTTGACGGTCGGATGGCGTAATCCGGATCAGACCTTCGGCGTCATAGGCGGCATTTCTTACTCCAAGCGTGAAGTGCAATTCGACCGTCTGCGCAACGGCTGGGCTACGGCGACGATTGCCGGGCTCGGTACGGTACGGGTCCCGGGCGATGTGCAACCCTATCTGGAGTTGGAAGACCGTGAACGGATCAGCGCGGTCGCGGGGGTCCAGTGGCGCCCTTCAGCCGGGTTCGAGATCGACATCGATGGCCTCTATTCGAAGTTCGACAACGAAACCACCGAACGCCGATTAACCTACTACATCCCCAGCCTGATCTCGCGGCTCGATCTTTCGACCGCAGTGGTCGAGGATGGCCGCCTGGTAGCAGGCACGATCCGGGGCGCCCGGATCCGCAATTACGCGGAGCATCTGGATCAGTCGCATGAGAACCTGCAACTCAACGCCACAATGAAGCTCGATCTCGGCGGTTGGGAAGTGCAGCCGCGTTTCAGCTATGCGCAAGCACGCAGCGACCTCAACACGCCGATTCAGCGCGTGCAGTATCGAACGGCGAACGGTGCAGGCGGAAACCTGACATTCGATTTCAGCAATGATGTGGTGGGTGACGGTAAAGTTGAGTCGCTGTTTACTGACCTCGACCTGACCACCGGCGAGCGGATGGTATTCGAGAGCTTGGCCATCCGGCCGATCAATTCCGAAGACGTCGACAAGACTTTGGTGCTCAATATCGGGCGTGATCTTGCCTTCGGAACGGGTGGGCTGAGCTTCACCAAGCTGCGCTTCGGCGGCCAGTACTCCGACCGCTACCGCAACTACCAGCGCCGGGATCGCAACAGAGCGGTGCTGCGCCCGGGGGCCACGCAGACGGACGCGTTCCTGCAGTTCCCCGTGCCGAGCAACGCCTTCGATCAGTCGATTGTTAACGGGCAACCCTGGCGCAACGTGGACTGGAACCTGTTCAACGAGGCCTATACCCTGGGCGATGAATTCGATGGCGTGAGCCCCACTGCCCGTGACCTTGCCCCCACCGCAGCCGATCTGCAGAACTCCTACCGGATCGGCGAAGAGATCCTGGCGGGATATGCGCGGGTCGACTTCGAAGCGGACATCGGCGCCGTCCCCGTTACCGGCAACTTCGGCGTTCGTTATATTCGCACGCGCACCGATGTTGAGGGCACGACCGTTGTACCGGTCCGCAACAGTGCGGGTGCGGTGACCACCACGGTGACGCCCACGACGACGCGCGCCAGCTATTCCGAATGGCTGCCCAGCGCCAACGCCACCTTCCGGTTGACCGATAACGTGCAGTTCCGGCTTGCTGCCGCGCGCACAATGACGCGGCCATCGCTGTCCGAATTGCGTAACTCGATCAACACCAACAGCGTCACCGTAACCAGGATCTTCAACGAAGGGGCAGCGGCGCTGAACGATCCCACGCTGATCCTGACGGGCGCCGCGGGTAATCCGAACTTGCGTCCTTACACGTCGTGGAACTTCGACATGTCGTTCGAATGGTACTTCAACGACTTCGGCGCTTTCACGGCCGCAGCGTTCCACAAGGATATCACCGACTATATCGCTTCGGACTTCGAGACGCGTTCACTCGCGTTCGCCGTGAACGACGGGTCCACGTTGCCGGTCGACGTGCTTGTGGCCACGCCGACCAATGTCGGCAGTGCGCAGATCTCCGGGCTCGAATTCGGATATACCAACAAGCTGGCGTTCGGCCTTGGCATCACCGCCACTGCAACCTTGGCAACCACCAAGCTTGAATTGAACAGCCGGGGCGCTGGTCGCCAGTCTGCTTCGATGCAGGGTGTCTCGGACGTCAGCTACTCGATCACCCCGTTTTTCGAATCAGGGCCGTTCGAGTTCAACGTAAGCTATACGTACCGCAGCGATTACGTGACGGATGCCGGAGCACTCGTGACTTCGCTGCCGACACCCGACGATGTGGTGAGCAATTCCCAAAAGGGCTTCGGCATCGTCGACGTGGGCGCCAGCTATCAGATCCGGCCTAACGTCGAGACATTCGTGCAGGCGGTGAACGTGCTAAATCAGCGGCAAGTCTCGTTCGCGGGTACAAAGCAGGAGTTCACCGAGATCCATACTTTCGGGCGGTCCGTCAACTGGGGCGTCCGCGCGAAGTTCTGATCGTGGGAAGGGGCGCCGAGGCACTCTCTCGCCTGGTGCCCCTTGTTGCCAAACGCCTGCTTCACAAATGGGATAAACGATGCTTCGCACATGTTTCGCAGGGCTGCTGTTGGTCATTGCTCTGGATGCTGCAGCAGCAAGCCATCCTACCACTGAGCGGCGCTGGCTAGCTGGCGACCATCATGTCCATAGCATTTATAGCGCCAAGTATCCTACCGATCCAGAGCGTCCCGAGATCATGCCGGAATCGGTCATCGGGGGCGATTCCAGCCATACCATCTTGCAGAACGCCCAGATGGCCCGCCGCTTCGGGCTCGACTGGATGGTGTCCACCGATCACGGGGGGCCACACCATTCTGCCCTAAATTACACGAAGGCGTGGCCGGACGTGGTGGTGGCGCGCCGCGCCGTTCCGGACCTGCTCCTGTTCTATGGCATGGAGTTCGACGTGCCCGGCGGCGAACATGCCACCTTGATCCTTCCACTTGACATCGATGAGCGCGACACCCTGCGCGAGATTGAATCGCGCTTCGGCAAACGCGAGGCTTTTCCGCCCGATCCTGCGCGCAATACCAAGCCAAGGATGATGGAGGCGCTACGATACATGGCGCGCCTGCCCAATCCACCAGTGCTGATCGCCAATCATCCCTCGCGCACCGCGCCTGGGCGCAGGCAGTGGGGGCTGCATACACCGCAGGAATTTCACCAGTGGCACCAGACCGCTCCGCATGTGGCGATCGGCATGGAAGGCGCGCCAGGACATCAGGCTGCGAAACCCAAACAGGGGCTCGATGCCGCCCACGGCTCGCGCGGTCTTTATGGCGGCTATCCCACGATGGGTGGGTTCGACCAGATGGTCGCAACCCTGGGGGGCGCATGGGATACGCTGCTGGGCCAGGGCCTGCATTGGACGATCACTGCCACGTCGGATTCTCACGGTCACTGGAGTGAAGGCGGCGCGGATTTCTGGCCGGGCGAGTACGCCAAGACCTGGGTCTTCGCCAAGCCCAGTTACAGCGGTATTCTTGAGGGTCTGCGCGCTGGCCGAGTCTTTGTGGCCACTGGCGGCTTGATTGACCGGTTGGACTTTCTCGCGGGCACCACCGGTCGACAAGAGATGACGGTCAGCATGGGCGATACGCTGATGCTAAGCCGGCGCCAAACGGCAGAGATCACGATACGCTTCCGGTCGGCCACTGCCGGTGCAGGAGGGAAGGTGCCCGCGGTCCATCATGTCGACCTAATCATCGGCTCTACGCTTGGCGAGGCCCGTGCTGAAGGGCAGGGCGAGCGCAACGAGAGTGCGGTCGTGGCAAAGCGCTTCACCGCCAGCGACTGGCGCCAAGATGGCGAGATGCAGGTGATCCGGCACCGCCTGAAGCTGCCGGCAGGCGTCCGCTACATCCGCCTGCGCGGAACTAACACCACACAAGCCGAACCCGAACCCGACCGCGCAGGGGAAGACCCATGGCAGGACTTATGGTTCTACTCGAACCCGATATACGTCCAGGGTGACCGGTGACCTTGTTCTACAACGAAGTGCGAGCACGTCAGGAACAGGGTGCAGCCGCCCGAGTCGAGCGGCAGCAAGCGCTTGCAGTTCTCCTCTTCGAGCTGTTTCACGCCCGCAGCTCGCCGACACCACGTCCGCCGTACACCTTCTGCCAACGCTAGAATGCTGATCGTTGCTTCCCATTCGGCGGATCACCTCCGCCACCGGTGTACCCCGTCTCCGCCTGCTTCAAAGCGAAGGCAATCTGCTCCTCGGTGGACTTCGACTTCTGCAACTCCCAGATCTTTGCCCTAAAGGGCCAGAAAACTCTCACTCAGAACGAGAGTGGGACCGACGATCGAAACAGGCGCGCCGATCGAGCGATAAGGTTCAGAGCGACCCATCCGCCAGCATCTCGCGTGTGCGCTTCAGGGTGGACAGCAGGGCTGCCTTGTAGCCCTTCTCACCGTCGAACTGCACCTGCTCGGCCTGCCCTTCAGGGCCGTTCGGCTCCTCGCCGCGCAGTCCGAGCTAGCAGTAGAATTTCAGCTGAAGCTCGCTCGCTTCGTCCTCGGACAGCTCGTTGATGATCGCGCCCTCACGCGGGCCGGTCGCCTGGGAAGAAGGTGACCCGTCTCGCCGCGCGCTACCGGACCGGCAACCTGTTCGTGGCCGGCGACGCTGCGCATCTTTATCTTCCGGCCGGAGGACAGGGCATGAACGTCGGCGTGCAGGATGCCATGAACCTGGACTGGAAACTTGCTGCAGTTCTTAGCGGCAAATCGCCTGATGCGCTGCTCGACACCTATGAGGCGGAACGCCGCCCTGTTGGTGCGCTACTTGCGCGCAACACCCAGGCGCAGGGCGCTCTGATGACTGCATTTAATCCCGGGCACCTTGCCCTCCGCGCGGAGATGTCGGACCTGCTCAGGATACCGGCGGTGAACCGCCGATTGGCCGGCGTACTGTCCGGGTTTGACCTATGTTATTCGAGCAGTGAATTGTTCGGGGACGCTCTGGGCGTCGGTGAGCGGGCCGCCGACCACGCCCTGACGCTGACAAATGAAGCATCGACCAGCCTCTACCGTTTGCTGGCGCACAGCAAGTGGCTGCACCTGTCGCATAAGAACGGCACGCGCGGGCCCTTGCCCAGTTGGCTGAATCCCCAGTGCGCGTGCTGCGTGGATGCGCAGCATGCCGAACCCAACCGCCCGGATTGCGACGTCGCAGCCAGGCTGGTTCGGCCGGATGGCTACAGTGCCGGACATAACCGGTCGTGATTGCCTTGTAATGCCGGAGCATACGAGGATGGCGGGACGTGAAATCTTCGATCAGGTATGCGTACTTAAAGGGACCATTCACATCCGCGCGATGCCTGCCCGGCCCAGGCTGTGCATTGCCGGCGCCGCAGCAGCGAGCCTACCATAGCGGCGGCCTACGCCTTTCCCCGCGCCTTTCGCGGCGGATAAGGCCTCGTCCGCTCGCAGCCGCAGTTCGACGGTGCACGCTGCATCCTCTGGCAGGCAGGCGAAGCCGATCACAAATGCCAGCGTACCCTGCAACGTGCACCAGACTGCCGACAACGTTACTGATGTGTCAATGGTCGGTACCGAGTGAAGGGCAGATCGTGACCGCCTGGTACGTCGCTGCCAATCCACGAGGCGGGCGGTCATCAATGTGATCTCAAGCGCCAAGAGAAAGCCATAGGCGGAGTCACCACTACGTAGAAGTGCTACGCTGGTCACGGCGAGGGCGTGACGTCCTGCCTATTTTTTTCATCCACTTTGAGTGAGATTTTCCGGCGCTTTAGAGCCATCAGGCAAGGAGCTGGGAAATGAAGAAGTCGAGGTACACCGAGGA
>NZ_JBEWLY010000018.1:0-50561 GCF_040534015.1 Novosphingobium kalidii | reverse complement strand
ACACAGCCTCCACCACCTTCGGCCATTCTCCAGCGCAGCTCGATACTCACCCGAAGTCGCGGGTCGCAGCGTCGAGCGTTCCCAGCTCCATTCCAGTCGCGCCTGCGCGTGCGATCGCGACGTCCTTGTCCAGATAAGGCCGGATCCGCGCGACCGAAGCCTCAGCATCCCCGTTGCGGCTGAGAACCGTCAGCGCGAAGCTAGCCGCGCTGCCGCGCAGCAGCGCCTCGGCTGCGGTCCCGGCATCGAGCCCCTCCTCCTCAACGAGACGCAGCGCATCACGTGCGATGGCGACATGCGCCCCAAAGGTAAGATTGTTGATGACCTTAAGCGTCATGCCACTGCCCAGCGGGCCGACATGCGCGATGTACGCAGAATGAGCGTCAAACACGGGCCGGACCCGTGCGACCTGCTCTTCGGTGCCGCCCACCAGCAAGGTAAGTCGGCCCTCCGCCGCTTCCTGCGGCCCTCCACTGAAGCCTGCGTCGACCACGTCAATATCGGGACGCATCGTGGCGAGTTCACGCACGAAGGCGGCGCTCACCGTGCTGTGGACGACCAGGATCGCCCCTGCAGACATCGCCGCCAGACCCTGCCGCTCGACCAGAACCTCGCAAATCTGCTCGGCCGAGAACAGGTTGACGCAGACAACCTCCGCACCGCGCACCGCCTGCGAAACGTCGTCAATCACGGTGCCGCCTGCCGCGCGAATGGCATCATGTTCCGCCGGACGACGCGCGTAGCCGGTCAACGTATGTCCTGCCTGCACTATGCTGAGCGCCATGGGCGCCCCCATTGAGCCAAGACCGATCCACGCCACCCGCATTGTCTCTCCTCCTCCGAGCGATAGTCGCTGCGGCCGATGATCATTCATCCGATCTCCAGCCCTAATACGGCGACTCTCTGGTCCGACTTTCTCATCCGCGATCATGCCTATCGCTTTCCATCTCCGCCCGTGCAACGAGTTTGAGAAGCCCTGCGCATTCCCAAACGTCGTTCTCTTTTGGGAATTTTCCCAACCGTCTAAAGCATGAACGAGACTAGGGAGGGTTTGGATGGACGTTCAGCGACTGGCGGCTTTTACCTATGATAATCGTGGCGGTAATCCGGCCGGCGTTGTCCTCTGCGATGCGCTCCCCGATCCTACCCGTATGCAGGCCGTTGCGGCGGAAGTGGGCTATTCCGAAACCGTCTTTGCCGCACGCACACCCGAAGGCTACCGGGTGCGGTACTTCGCCCCAGAAGCCGAGATTCCTTTTTGCGGCCATGCAACGATAGCGTTGGGAGCGGCGCTCGCGACCCGAGAAGGCGATGGTGCTTTCAAGCTCAAATTAAATGAAGGCGAGGTCACCGTCGAAGGCCGATGCGGCGTGGATGGTCTTAGCGCGGCGCTCGTATCGCCGCCCACGCGGAACTGTCCAGCACCTTCACACCTGCTGGAAACCGCCTTAGCGCTGTTCGGCCTGACCGACGCCGACCTTGATCCTCGGATTCCGCCGGCAATCATTGACGCGGGAGCGCGTCATCTCTTGTTGGCGATGAACAACCGGGCTGCACTAGCGGCCATGCGGTATGATATGCAGGCCGGCGCCGAGCTCATGCGAGAGTGGAGCTTAGCGACAATCAGCCTTGTCCATGCAGAAACCCTTGGCCGCTTCCATGCACGCAACCCTTTCGCTGCCGGTGGTGTGTACGAAGACCCGGCGACCGGAGCCGCTGCCGCAGCATTGGCGGGCTACCTACAGGCTCTCGGCATCGAAGCCGGGGACCTCGAGATCGTGCAAGGCGAAGATATGGGCGTGCCCTGTCTGCTACACGCAGCCGCGCCGACAATCCCGGGAGGCGGTGCCCGCGTTCAAGGAACGGTGCGGCGCATCGAGGGGTAGGCATAAGCCTTCGTTACCAGGCGTTCCCAAAACACCTTCCCAATCGGGAAAGCCGTTGCCCTTCCGATCCTGGCCGCAACCCATCATAGGCTGCGTATGAGCGAGACAATCCGGTTAGCCACCCCCGATGATGCTGCGACTGTTACTGCCCTCACCAGGTCGGCCTATTCCAAATTGATTCCGCTCATCGGTCGCGAACCGCTACCGATGAGGGCGGATCATGCCGCCCATATCCGGGATCATCGCGCAGACCTCCTGTTTGTTGGAAAAGACCTGGCCGCGCTTGTCGAAACCACCGAACGCGACGAGGACGTGCTGATAGAGAACGTGGCCGTCGGTCCGAACTTTCAAAAACGCGGCTACGGTCGAAAGATGGTCGCATATGCCGAGCAACTGGCGCGTGAGGCCGGCCTGACCACGGTTCGCCTCTAGACGAACCAGAAGTTTGAAGAGAACTTACGCCTCTACGCCTCGCTCGGATATAAGATCGAGCGAGAAGAAGCTCTCAATGGAGGCGTCGCTATCCACATGGTGAAGGTGATCGCGTAGCTTTCCCAATCGACCATCGAATTTCGGGAATGGCGGGGGTTTGGTGGAGACCGGACATGTACGCGGCACCTGTGTCGAACTAAAATGCTCGGCATGCAGATTCGCCTAAGAGCTGTTCGACTGCCCGACCTGCCGGTCTTCTTTGAGCATCAGTGCGACGCAGAAGCGGCCGACATGGCTGGGTTTGTTCCTCGGGCGCGCTCTGCTTTCGATGAACATTGGTGCAAGATCATGTCCGGGCCTATGTTCATCGTCAGGACCATCGAGGCCGATGGCAAGGTCGCAGGCTATGTCTCTGCGTTTCCGAGAGATGATAGGTCTGAGATCGCCTACTGGCTTGGTCGGGAATACTGGGGCAAGGGAATCGGTAAAGCTGCCGTCGAAGCGTTTCTCAAGCTGCATTTAGAGCGCCCGCTCTTTGGTGCCGTTAGTATCAAGAACCTTGGTTCCCTCGCGATTCTTCGCAGGTGCGGTTTCGAATTCTACGCCGAAGAGACGGGGGCGGACGGCTTCCAGGAGCACATACTCCGGCTCAGCTGACTATATGACCGAATGACTGAAAGTGGGGCGTGAGCTGCCCATCCACCTCGCGGCTATGCATCATCGCCCGCGATTGGCGGTATGTGGTGATGAACGGACTGGCAGCTTCCAGAAAGTGGTTGGCAATAGCTGCCATCCGCAATGTGGATCGTTGAACGGGAACAGCGGCTAAGCGCCAACCGCAAAGTTGCTGGAGTAGGAGTGTTTGGGTCAGTTGGTCCCATAGGATCGGCCTGACTGGATCAGCCGCTGTCGCGAGGTGTTGCCAGGAACCGCGATGTGGGTAGCTGGATCATATTCCTTCCCGATGCCGGGCGAGCCTTCGGGCACCCAGATCTCCACGACCGTGTTCGAGTAGCTATTGGGTAGGTAGCGAACCCAGTAGCCATCGGGATGGTGGCTCCAACGCCCGGTCGGCACCCCGATGCTGCCAGGCCCAACCGGTGCCATGCCGGCGAGCACGGCGACCCGTTCCAACTCGCCGAAGCTTGTTCCTGGCGTGGTCAGCATGTGGCGCAAGTTTGCCTCTGCCTGCATGACGGACCGGACCTCTCGCGGCAAGTTGTCGGCGATCAGGCCGGACGAGAGCATGTCCAGAACATTTCGGTTCAAGCCGGCGAGCTGACGCGGGGTCAACAGCTGCGCGGCCGCCCCGCGCTGCTCGTCAGACAAGTCTTCGATCTTGGCGCGCGACAGGATTGCCCAGAGCAGCGCCTGGATGACATGCTGGCTAATCTCTGGATGCTGGACAGAGCCCCGAACGATGGTGGTCACCGCGTCTTTTGCTGCACCAATCGGAGGCGCATAGAGGTAACCGTCGCCGCCCCCCGGACCGTGGGTGCCGGCATGCAGGCAGTAGCTTTGACCATTGAATCGATAGTAGCCTGCCTGGAGGAGGAACCCCCCATTGGCGGTCCGCTGCAGCTGTGTCAGCTCACGTTTGAGCGCCGGTGGAACGAAGTTGTCCTGGCTTGGATCACCCCATTGAGCGTCAGGCAGGCTGGTCGAAATTGGCTCTTTACGAAGGCTGGGCATGGATATTCCAGCTCGCTTGGCAAGGTCTCCCAGCCTCAACCCACCAAACTGCGCGCCAGCCGGCGCCCCGCACAAGGAGAGGGCTGCGGCGATTGCCGCTGCCCGAAACACGTGCTGCCTCATTTCTTGCCCCCGGCTAGAGAAACCGTTCGCGCCGTAACGCGAGCGTATCGAACTGGGAAGCTCGATCAGCGATGTAGCCTTGCAATTGCGGTACGGACGATCGATCCAGCGTCGGGTCAGCGGCTTTTACGCTTGGAGGATCGCTGCGCGGCTCGCGAGTGGCCGAAAGTGGGGCGCGTGCTGACGAGCGCAATCATCGATCTCGAACGGCTGCTAATGTCAGCAGCAGACGTTCGGGCTAACCTAGGCGAACGTCGTCCTCTGGTCGTGAGCAGGCGCCGCCGCTACCGCGATTAAACGGCAGCTATCGTTACCGTTCGGCCAAAAGCGGCCAGGGCAGCTTCCCACCAAATTCCCGACATCGGCGTGTCTTCGGCACCCCTCGGTAGCGGCCAAACATTAAACTCGGAACGGGTCCGCGCGGCTTAGGCTGACCCGGATGCTCGGCCCAGCGGGGCGGCCTCGGCCTGATCGCTCTCGATCACGCGCTCCATCGCCTCACGCATCCGCGCGTAGAACGAGGCCAATTCTTCGAACCTGTGAGTGACGCCAGCGGGCAGCGCGCGCGTGGACTGGCGGTCGAACTGGCGCTCCAGCCGCCCGAGCAGTTCGGCTTTCGCCGCGAAAGGGCCGCCGTGGTTTTCCGGCACGGCGTAGTAGATGCGTTTGCTGCCGGGTTCGCTATGTCGCCGGGCGTTGCCGCAATGGTCCAGCGTGCGCGCGGCGACACTGGCGTTGCTCTTGCTCACGCCGAGGTCTTCGGCAATGTCGTCCAAAGTAGCCGGCGCGGCTCGCAGTAGCAGATAGGCGTAGATCCGGCCCACTGGGCGCGGCCATCCCCAAGGCGCCATCAGGCTGGAGATGTCTTCGAGAAAGCGCTCGTCTTCGGCGGACAACTTCATGTTTGACATATTCTGGATTTAGTGAATTTTACGCCCGCCGGCCACCACTAAAATGTGGGGCCCGCTTTCGCGGGAGAGAGCATCGATGAATCCGGGACAGTTCGCAAGCCGCTACGGGCCATGGGCCCTGGTTGCGGGAGCTTCGGAAGGTACCGGCGCCTCGTTCGCATGTCAGCTCGCCGACAAGGGTCTGAACCTTGTTCTCGTCGCACGGCGCGAAGCTCCCCTGGAGCAGCTGGCCCGGGAACTGCGCGCCGATCACCGCGTGGAATGCATCACCGCCTCGATCGATCTGGCGCGAGAGGATGCGGTGGCACAGCTTCTAGCGGCGGCCGGTCCCCGGGAAGTGGGTCTGCTAATCCTCAATGCCGGGGCCGATCCCAATGGATCCATGTTCCTCGACAATGACATCGCCAATTGGGACGCGCTTGCCACCCGCAACGTAATGACGACCATGCGCGCCCTCCACGTTTTCGGCGCCGCCATGCGCGCCCGCAAGCGCGGCGGGATGATCGTGATGGGCTCTGGCGCTTGTTATGCGGGGCTGCCCGGCATCGGCGTCTACGCGGCGAGCAAGGCTTTCGATCTTGTGCTGTGCGAGGCGCTCTGGGCTGAGCTGGAGCCGCATGGCGTGGACGTGCTGAGCTATGTCATCGGCCGCACCGATACGCCTGCCCATCGCGAGCTGATGGAGGCGCGCGGCATGGCCATTCCTGACAACCTCGCACACCCCGACGATGTGGCTCGTCTTGGCCTGGAGCGTCTGCCGCATGGCCCCGTCTGCAATTGGGGCGAGGCGGATGACGAGGCGATCATGTCCGCCACATCAGCCGCGGATCGGCGGGAGCGGATTCGTCGCGTCTCGGCCATGGCCGCTTCCTACGCTGCGAAAGGGGTGACCTGATGGCGGATACCGCGCAGGCTGTTGCCGACAAGCAGGCGATAACCGAGCAGCTCTATCGCTACTGCCGTTCGGTGGACCGGCTCGACGTTCCGCTGGGCCACTCCGTATTCCACGAGGATGCCACTGCGGACTACGGCCCGAGCAGTTACAAGGGTTCGGGGCGGGGCGCGATCGACTACATCTGCAAGGCGCACCTGAACCTTAAGGCGCACTCGCATCAGGTCACGAACGTCCTGATCGAACTCGACGGGGAGAGCGCCGCGAGCGAGGCTTACGTCATGGCCGCGCTGCGGGGCGAGCGTGAGGGCAAGCCGTTCCAGCTTCAGGTCTGGGCGCGATACTGTGACACCTGGTCGCGCCGGGACGGCCACTGGGCCATCGACCACCGGAACGCCGTCATAGACTTCGACACCATGAGCGAGGTCACGCCCGTCCACGAACATGATTGGACGCGGCGCGACCGTGAAGACCCCTCCTATGCCATTCTGAAAGGCCTATGATGATTGACCCCCAAAAACGCCGCATTGCCGTTTCTTTTGATATGCGCTCGCCCGACTGGGCAGCGCCGACGCCGGAACTCTATCGCGCCGCGATCGAGATGGCCGCGTTCGTGGACAAGATTGGCGTCGACCAGATCGGCCTGATGCAGCACCACGGTTCGGAGGACGGTTATCTCCCGCAGCCCTTCGTGCTCGCTGGGGGCATGGCGGCCGTGACTGAGCGGGTGCGCTTCGTGCTGGGTGCGGTGATCCTGCCGCTCCACGATCCCGTCGAACTGGCGGAGCAGATCTCGATCGTGGACAACATTTCGAACGGTCGCCTCAACGTGATCCTTGCGGCTGGCTACGTCCCGCAGGAATTCGCCATGTTCAAAAAGTCCCTGAAGGACCGCGCCAAGCTGATGGACCAGGGGCTGGAGATCATCGTGCGCGCGCTGCAGGGCGAACGCTTCGAGCTGGACGACCGGCCGATCTTCGTGCGTCCGCTGGCCGTGCAGGATCCCAAGGACATCGTGATGGTCGGCGGCGGCGTTCCCGCTACCGCCAAGCGCGCTGCTCGCTTTGGCGTCGGTCTTGGCCCGATGAAGCCCGAACTGGTCGACATCTACCTTGAGGAGTGCGAACGCCTGGGCAATCCGCCGCGCACGTATTTCCGCCCGGTTCCCGGTATGCCGATGGCCGTGCACTTGTGCGAGGACCCGGACGCCGGCTGGGAGGCCATCGCGCCGCATGCGGTCCACGTCATCACCGAGTACGCCAAGTGGGCAGCCGCTGAGGGCGACGCTTCGAACTCGCCGTTCAAGGGCCTGGATGATCCGGCAGTCCTGCGCCACGCGGGCCTCTTCGCCGCTTTGACGCCGGAGCAATTGCTCGAAAAGGCCGCTTCGATGCCCGAAGGCGGCGTGCTGGGCTTCCAGCCGCTGCTGGGCGGACTGGCGCCGGAAGAGGGCTGGAAATCGCTGCGCCTGCTTGAAAAGACGATGCCGAAGCTGCGCGAAGTCCTGGCCAGCAAGCCCGCATGAAGGCTGCCTTCATCGCGAACGGGCAAGTTGGGGTCGGCGATGTCGCCGATCCCGTCCCCGGCAAGGGGCAGGCGCTCGTGCGTACGCATGTCTGCGGGCTATGCGCCTCGGACCAGCACTTCCTGACCGGCGGTCGCAACATCATCGACCTGTCGCGCAAGATGGGCGGACCGTACGCGGCGCTCGATTTTGAGCAGCCGTTCGTACCGGGCCACGAGTATGTGGGCGAAGTGCTCGACTATGGTCCGGGTAGCCGTCGCAGTGTCCAGCCGGGGCGCCGCGTGGTCTCGGTGCCGATCATGCGGCAAGGCGGCAGCCATGCGGTGGTTGGCTACAGCCACCAGTGCCCTGGCGGTTTTGGCGAGCTGATGCTGCTGGACGAGGACTTTCTGATCGAAGTGCCCGATGCGCTGCCTGATGACTACGCCGCGTGCGTGGAGCCGCTGGCGGTGGGGCTGGAACATGCCCGGCGAGGACGCCCGGACAAAGGCGACGCCGCGCTGGTGCTGGGCTGCGGCGCGATCGGGCTGGGCGTGATCGCCGGGTTGAAGATCATGGGTGTCGGCCCGATCGTCGCGGCGGACTTCCACCAGAGCCGCCGCGATCTGGCCCTGGCGATGGGCGCGCACATCGCGCTCGACCCGCGCGAGAGTGATCCTTACGCGCCGCTGCCTGCGTTCGACGGGCGGCGCGTAAACCTGATCTACGAATGCGTCGGCCAGCCCGGTATGCTCCAGCGGATCGTCGAGGCGGCGCCGTTCGACGGGCGGATCGTGATGGGCCGCTACTGCATGGAGGCGGAAAGCCTGTTCGTCTTCGCCGCGCAGAACAAGCGCCTGAACATCCAGTTCGCCGGCGGCGAGGAGCCGCAGGACATGGACCTTGCGGTCCGCGCCATCGCCGACGGCCGGATCGACGTGACGCCTTGGCTCGGCGGACGGATCTGGCTCAACGGCGTGGCCGAAGCGATCGCGAACCTCTCGGGACCGACAGCACCGGTGCGGACGCTGGTCGACCCGCGAGTGCTCTGACGGGGTTGCGGGGGGGGGGCAGGCGATCAGTCCGCCGTGATCCCCGCATCCACGTTGATGCAGGCTCCGTGATACGACTTGGCCGCCGGGCTGGCGAGGAAGGCGACGCAATCCGCTACTTCATCCACTTCGCACATCCCCCGCAATGAGCCCATTCGGCCGATCAGCTCCCGGTCGCAGCCCGCAAGCGCCGCCATGCCATGGACGAGGCCGGTCATCATTCCGCCCGGCGCCACCGCGTTGATGCGGATCGGCTCTTTGATGTACTCCATTGCCAGGGCTTTGGTCATGTGGGTGAGCCCGGCCTTGGTGGCGCAATAGGCGGCGAAGTAGGCTTGGCCTTGGAATGCCGCGCATGACGTTACGTTGACGATCGCTCCTTGCGCCTCCAGCAAGTGCGGCAGTGCGGCGCGGATCAGAAAGAACGGCGCTTCGAGATTGACCTTCATGGTCAGGTCCCAGGCCTCGTCGACGAACGCGGTTGTGGGCCCAGGCTTCATGACGCCTGCCACGTTGCACAAGGCGTCGAGTCTTCCGAAAGTGCCGAGCGTCTGCTCGACCGCCGTAGCGCAGTTTGCTCGCTCCGAGAGATCCAGCGATAACACCAGCGCCTTGCGCCCGGCGGCCTCGACGCCGCTCGCGGTCTCGGCCAGCCCGTCCTCGGCGATATCGACAACAGCGACATCCGCACCAGCTTGGGCCAGCTTCAGCGCCGTGGCCCGGCCCAGCCCCGCCGCAGCGCCGGTTACCAGCGCGACTTTACCTTCCATCGACGAAGCCTGCATCCGATCTCTCCCTGCTTATTTCAGTGAGTTCATGCCCTGCCGTACTGCTCTCGGACAAGCGCGATGAAGGGGCTGTCTTGGCCGATCTCGCGCTGCATCGCTCCGGCGTAGACGAACCCCACCTCGCGCATCAGCTCGAAATCACGCACCGGCACGAAGCGCACGGTATCATCGGCAAACCCCTCAGGCATCATTCCGATGCCGGCGCCTGCGCGCACCACTGACAGTACGCGCGCGTCGCTTGTGGTCTTGAGCACGAACCGCGGCCGCACGCCGCGTTGAGTGAAGAAGCGGTTGATGTCGGGCAGGGCCTCGCAGTGGCGGCGCAAGGCCATCCGGTCGCGCGCGAGCTGTTCGGCTTGCACCTCCTGCTCGTGGGCGAGGGGATGATCGGGAGGCAGCACCATCATATACCGCTCGCGGGAGAGGACCTCGGTCGGGAAGCGGGCATGGTGCGGGCGCACGACGGTAAGCGCCACGTCGATCCGGCCGCGGTCGAGCCGCTCGGCCAGCTCGCGCTCCGAGCCATCGAGCAGTTCCAGCACTTCCTCACCCCGCCTTGCGGCCGCGTGACGTTCGAGCACGCCTTCCACCAGCGTCGTGGGTATCGTGCCGAGCACGCCCACGCGCAGCACGCGGGGCTCGGGTTCGGCCTGAACTTCGAGCAGCGCTTGCTGGTACTCCGATGCAATCCGCCGCGCTCTCGCGAGGAAGCGGCTGCCGGCAGGTGTGAGCGAGACGCCCTTCCTCTCGCGCTCGAACAGGCGCGCGCCCAGTTCCCGCTCCAGCTTGGCGATCCCGGCCGAAAGCGTGGGCTGCGTCACGCTGACGCTCCGGGCCGCGCGGCTGAAGCTGCCGAGCTCGGCCACGGCCAGGAAGTAACGCAGCATGTATTGGTCGATCATAGAAGCTGTCTATGGCGAACCCTTGCAACTTTCAATTTCCGTCGCTCGGGCGCTATGGCTAGATAGACGCGATAAACCGCCAGGAGAGAGATGATGAGCGCCCCGGTGCTCCAGAGCAAACTCGACCTCGCCAGCCCCGAGGCGCAGGCCCGCGCCGCGCACAACCGCGGGCTGGCCCAGGAACTTCGTGACAAAGTCGCCAAGGCCGCACTCGGTGGCGATGAACGCTCGCGCCAGCGGCACCTTAGCCGCGGCAAGCTGTTGCCTCGCGATCGCGTGGAGCGCCTGCTCGATCCCGGCTCGCCGTTTCTGGAGATCGGGCAGCTCGCCGCGAACGGCCTCTACAACGACGAAGTGCCGGGCGCTGGCATCATCGCCGGCATTGGCCGCGTCTCGGGCCGGCAGTGCATGGTCTTCGCCAACGACGCGACGGTTAAGGGCGGCACTTACTTCCCGATGACGGTGAAGAAGCACATCCGCGCGCAAGAGATCGCCGAGGCCAACCGCTTGCCGTGTGTCTACCTGGTCGACAGCGGCGGCGCGAACCTGCCCAACCAGGCGGAGGTCTTCCCCGACCGCGACCACTTCGGCCGGTTCTTCTTCAATCAGGCGAACATGAGCGCGAAGGGCATCCCCCAGATCGCCAGCGTCATGGGTTCGTGCACCGCAGGCGGCGCTTACGTGCCCGCGATGAGCGACGAGAGCGTTATCGTGAAAGAGCAGGGCACGATTTTCCTCGCCGGCCCGCCGTTGGTGCAGGCCGCGACGGGTGAAGTGATCAGCGCCGAGGACCTTGGCGGCGGCGACCTCCACAGCCGCAAATCCGGCGTCACCGACCACCTCGCCGACAGCGACGAGCATGCGCTGACCATCGTGCGCGATATCGTCAGTCATCTTGGCCCGGCGCATCAGCACAACCTGCCGCTGCAGGAGCCGCGCCCGCCCCGTTTCGATCCGGAGGAACTCTACTCGATCATCCCCGAAGACGTGCGCGCGCCTTATGACGTGCACGAGGTGATCGCGCGCATCGTCGACGGCAGCGAGTTCCACGAGTTCAAGGCGCTTTACGGCAGCACGCTGGTCTGCGGCTTCGCCCATATCTGGGGGATGCCGGTGGCGATCCTAGCCAACAACGGCGTGCTGTTCTCCGAGTCCGCACAGAAGGGCGCACACTTCATCGAGCTGGCTTGCCAGCGCCAGATCCCGCTGCTGTTCCTCCAGAACATCTCGGGCTTCATGGTCGGGGGCAAGTACGAGGCTGAGGGCATCGCCAAGCATGGTGCCAAGCTCGTCACCGCGGTGGCGACGGCGCAAGTGCCCAAGCTGACGGTACTGATCGGCGGCAGCTTCGGCGCCGGCAACTACGGCATGTGCGGCCGGGCCTATGACCCGCGCTTCCTCTTCACCTGGCCCAACGCCCGCATCTCGGTGATGGGCGGCGAGCAGGCGGCATCGGTGCTGGCGACCGTCCACCGCGACGCCGCCAAGTGGACGCCGCAGGAAGCGGAGGCCTTCAAGGCCCCGATCCGCCAGATGTACGAGGACGAGGGCAACCCCTACTACGCCACCGCCCGCCTGTGGGACGACGGCGTGATCGATCCCGTGCAAACGCGTGACGTGCTGGCGATGGCCTTGTCCGCCTGCCTGGAAGCGCCGATAACGGAGGCACCCCGCTTCGGGGTGTTCCGGATGTGATGACTGGAGGAAGCACCATGATCAAATCCCTCCTCATCGCCAACCGTGGCGAAATCGCCTGCCGGATCATCCGCACTGCGCGGCAGCTCGGCATCCGCACCGTAGCCGTCTACTCGGACGCCGACGCGCAAGCCTTGCATGTGCGCGAGGCCGATGAGGCTGTGCACATCGGCCCCTCGCCAGCGCGTGAGTCGTACTTGATCGGCGAGCGCATCATCGCCGCCGCCAAGCAGACCGGCGCCGAAGCGATCCACCCGGGCTACGGCTTCCTCTCGGAGAACTCCGAGTTCGCGCAAGCGGTCAAGGACGCAGGGCTGGTCTGGGTCGGCCCCAACCCCTCGTCGATCGATGCGATGGGCCTCAAGGACGCGGCCAAGAAGCTGATGGCCGAAGCGGGCGTGCCCGTGACGCCGGGCTACATGGGCGAGAACCAGGACCCTGCGTTCCTCGCTGAGGAAGCCGCGAAGATCGGCTACCCCGTGCTGATCAAGGCTGTTGCAGGCGGCGGTGGCAAGGGCATGCGTCTGGTCGAGAGCCCCGACGCCTTCATCGACGCGCTCGCCTCGTGCCAGCGCGAGGCGGCGTCCTCTTTCGGCAATGATCACGTGCTGATCGAGAAGTATATCCTCTCGCCCCGCCACATCGAAGTGCAGGTGTTCGGCGACAGCCACGGCAACGTCGTCCACTTGTTCGAGCGCGACTGCTCGCTTCAGCGCCGCCACCAGAAGGTGATCGAGGAAGCGCCCGCGCCCGGCATGGACGCGGCCACCCGCGCGGAGCTCTGCGCCTCGGCAGTGCGCGCTGCCAAGGCAGTCAACTATGTCGGTGCCGGTACGATCGAGTTTATCGCCGATGGATCGGAGGGCCTGCGTGCCGACCGCATCTGGTTCATGGAGATGAATACCCGCCTGCAGGTAGAGCACCCCGTGACCGAAGAGATCACCGGTGTCGATCTTGTTGAGTGGCAGCTGCGCGTCGCCAGTGGCGAGCCGATCCCGGTCGCGCAGGACGAGCTCGGCATCGACGGCTGGGCGATGGAAGCGCGCCTCTATGCGGAGGACCCCGCCAAGGGCTTCCTGCCCTCCATCGGCAAGCTGGAACTGCTGCAGTTTGGCGATGCCGAAGGCGGCCGCATCGACACCGGCGTCTACGAAGGCGCGGAAGTTTCTCCCTTCTACGACCCGATGATCGCCAAGGTCATCGCCTGGGGCGAGGACCGCGACAAAGCGCGCGAGCGGCTCTCGGAGATGCTCTCGGACAGCGCCGTTTGGCCTGTGAAGACCAACGCTTCGTTCCTGGTGAAAGCTCTGGAGCATCCTGACTTCGTGGCCGGGACCGTCGACACCGGTCTGATCGGCCGCGATGGCGAGGCTATGGCACAAGTGCCCGAGCCTTCTCCACAAGTCCTGCAGGCGGCGGCGGACTCGCTAGTGGCAGCTTACGCCATGCCCGGCCTGCGCCTGAACGCGGCCCCGGTGCGCAAGGCATGGTTCCTGCTCGACGGGCAGGAAGTGGAGATCGCCATCGGGGATGGCAGTGACGATCCTGCGGAATCCGTTTTGGTGACCGAGCAGGGCCAGGCATGGCAGCTTTCTCCCTGGCGGCGCGAGGGCGTGCACGGCGCGGCAGCCGGATCCGGAGCGATCCTGGCGCCGATGCCCGGCAAGGTAATCTCGGTGGACGTCGAAGCGGGCCAGACCGTCAGCGCGGGGCAGAAGCTGCTCACGTTGGAGGCGATGAAGATGGAGCACACGCTGACCGCGCCGTTCGATGGCGTGGTGGCCGAGTTGAGCGCATCAGCCGGACAGCAGGTGCAGGTTGAGGCGTTGCTCGCCCGGATCGAGGAACAGGAATAAGACTATGCCCGGCAAGTTTTTTGACGAGTGGCAGGTGGGTGAGACAATCACCCATCAGCCGAGCCGCACCGTCACCGAAACCGACAACCTGCTGTTCTCGGCGATGACGCACAACATGCAGCCGCTGCACCTCGATGCGGAAGCCGCGAAGGCGAGCGAGTTCGGGCAGATCCTGGTAAACTCGACTTTCACTTTCAGCCTCGCTGTCGGTCTCTCGATCGCCGACACGACCGTCGGCACGCTGGTCGCCAACCTCGGCTTCGACAAAGTGGTTACACCGAAGCCGACCTTCATCGGGGATACGCTCACCTGCACCAGTGAAGTGGTCGAGATGCGCGAGAGCAAGTCGCGGCCGACGCAGGGCATCGTGGTGTTCAAACACGAGCTCACCAATCAGCGTGGTGAAACTGCGCTCTCAATGCTTCGCACTGTTCTGCTGAAGAAGCGGGACGCCTGACGCGCGGTCAGCCCGAGAGCTGATCGCTCAGGCTGCGCGAGGCGGCCAGCAGGGTCTCCTTCAGGCGAGGGAGGCCCTCGCCGCGCATGGCGCTGCCGATGCCGATGGCGACAAGGGCGTGGCTCGGCCGGCCCGGCGCCTTCCAGACGGGCGCGGCGACCACGGTGACTCCGGAAATGTAGTGCCCCGCGTCCACTGCAATCCCCGTCTCGCGGGCTTCGGCGACCTGCGCCTTCCACTCCTCCCACGAGGGTGCCTCATCCCAGCGCAGCTTCCCAAAACGCGGCTTGAGCTGCGCGTCCGGCCAGCCGCCGAACGCCGCAATGCAGCGGCCCGTTGCGGAAACAAGGGCGGGAAAGCGGCTGCCCACTTGCGTGGAGAGCTGAAAAGCCTCGCCCGATTGCGACATCGCCGTCACGATGATGTGATCGAGGCCGAAGAGCTGCGCGCCCAGCGTCGTTAGGCCGAACTCCCGCGCCAGCCTGTCCAGAAGAGGTTGTGCCAGTTCATGGAACTGGTCGTGCCGGAGCCACTGCCGCGCCAGCGTCAGCACCCCGGCATCCAAAGCATAGCGCTTCGTGTCGGGATCGAAGGCGACCAGTTCCTCTTCAGTCAGCGCGCGCAGGACATAGAGACATGTGCTCGGCACCAGCCCGAGTTCGCGCGCAATCGCCTGCACACCCATTGGCTGGCTGCGCTTGCCCAAGAGGCGCAAGATCGCCGCAGCCCGGGATATTGCAGGGGCCTTGCTCGCCTTCAGACTGGTCGTGAGCTGCGAGTCTGTCCCGGGATGCTGATCGCTTTTCATTCAATATGTTGAATAGCGTTCAATATTTGCAATGACAAGGTGAATGTGCCATCAGCGCTCAACGCAAGAAAAATGACTGGCGCGACTCAGCGCAGCATGTGGGATTGATTGATGACCAGGCTCACCGACTACACCAGCTATGCCGATGGCCAGGCGCACGCCAATTCGGCGGCACTTTGGGAGCTGTTCGATGGTGATCGCGAGCACCTTAACATCGCGCATGAGTGCATCACGCGTCATGCCGATGGCTCCGGCCGCCCGGCCGTGCGGATTGCCCATGCCGAGGGATCGGACGAGATCCTGAGCTTCGATACGATCTCTGCAGGCGCCGCGCAGTTTGCGCACTGGCTTGACGCCGAGGGTGTGCAGCCGGGGGAGCGTATCGCTTTCATGCTCGAGCCTTCGCTGCCCTTCTATGTTTGCCTGTTTGGCGCGATGCAGACAGGTGCAATTTCAGTACCTCTGTTCACGCTGTTCGGCCCGGACGCGCTGCGGTTGCGCGTCGGCGACTGCAATCCCTCGATCCTGATCACCAATACCGAGAAAGCTGAACTTGCTCGCTCCGTGGCGGTCGATGGCAAGCCGCGCGTCGTCGTAGCGGATGACGGTCTGCTGGATGTGATCGCGAAGTACCCGACCACCTACACGCCGAAGACGAAAGCCAATGACATGGCCGTCTTCCAGTACACCAGCGGCACCACGCGCGAGCTGCCGGAGGCGGTCAAGCACTCGCACCGCACTCTGGTGACGCTGATGTTTGCGGCGCTTTACGGCACCGGCATTCGTCCGGGTGATGAGTTCTTCTGCCCGTCCTCGCCTGCGTGGGGTCACGGTCTGTGGCACGGCACGCTGGCGCCGCTGGCAATGGGCGTGACCACGGGCACGTTCGCCGGGCGTTTCGATCCGGTGCGTCTGATGAAGGCGCTGGACGACTTCAAGATTACCAACATGTCCGCGGCGGCGACCCACTACCGGATGATGAAGAACAGCGGGAAGGGCGGCGATTTCAGCTTCCACTTCAAGAAGCTGTCCTACACCGGTGAGCCGATCGACCCGGCGACGCTGGAGTGGATCGACGAGTACTTCAAGGTACCCGCCTGCTCCATGTACGGCACGACCGAGATCGGCGTGGTTCTGGTGAACTATCCAGGCGCCCAGGACTTCGTCGTGAAGCCGGGGTCGCTCGGGAAGCCGGTTCCGGGCCAGAAGTTGGAAGTGCACCGTCTCGACGGTACTGTCACCGATCCCGGTGAGATCGGCGAACTCATGCTGTGGCGGGGCGGTGGTTGGATGACCACAAAGGACCGCGCCAAGACAGACGAGGACGGTTACTTCTATCACTGCGGCCGTGCCGACGACGTGATTATCTCGGCCGGGTGGACAATGTCCGCCGTCGAAATCGAGAACACGATGCTGCGCCACGACAATGTGTTGGAGTGCGGCGTTATTGGCGTACCCGACGAGAAGCGCGGGCAAGTGGTGAAGGCCTTTGTCGTCGCGAACCGCGAAGGCAGCGACGAGTTCGTCAAGGAACTGCAGGACTTCACCCGCGAGCGCCTTGCTCAGCATGAATTCCCGCGCATCGTCGAGTTCGTCGACGAGTTGCCCAAGAACCCCGCCGGTAAGGTCCACCGCAAGATGCTGCGGGACCGCGAGGCAGCGAAGGCTGCCGAAGCCGCAGTCGCTTAATACAATCCCACGAACCAAACGAATTCTAGTCAGGAAGAGTTAGATGGCAGAAGCAGACGCTCCCAAGAACAAGTTCCCCAAGATCACCGAGGAAGGTCTCAACGATCTGCGCGCGCGTATCGGCGTGAAGATCGAGAACACGGTCGAGCCCTGGAACTATGAAGCCAGCCGTGACGCGATCCGTCACTATGCGCATGGCATCGGTGACGATAACCCACTGTGGTGCGACCCCGAGTACGCCAAGAACACCAAGTACGGCACGCTCGTAGCGCTCCCTTCGTTCCTGTTCACCACCAGCCGTATCGTATCCGGCTACTGCGGCGGCCTCTCGGGCGTGCACGCCATGTGGGCGGGCGCAGACTGGACCTGGGAAAAGCCGGTTCTGCGCAACGACACGATCCACACCGAGGCACACCTCAAGGATCTCGTCGAGCACCAGACCAAGTTCGCCGGTCGCTCGTTCCAGCAGATCTACCACGTCGACTTCTTCAACCAGCACGGTGACAAGGTCGCCGGTGCGGACTCCTGGGTGTTCCGTACCGATCGTGACGAGGCGCGTGAGCGTGGCACGAAGTACACCGAAGCGCGTGGTCGCGTTGAGCCCTTCACGCAGGAGCAGCTCGACGAATTCTACGACATCTACGACCGTGAAGAGATCCGTGGCGCCACGCCGCGCTACTTCGAGGACGTGAGCGTTGGCGACAAGCTGCCGCCGATGATGAAGGGCCCGATGACCGTCACCGGCTTCATCGCTTACGCACAGGGCTGGGGCGGCCTCTACATCCGCGCCAACCGTCTGGCGTACAAGATGCAGAAGGCGCATCCGGGCCTGGGCATCCGTAACCGCTTCAACGTGCCGGACTGCCCGGAGCGCGTGCACTGGGACGAGGCGTTCGCTCTCGAGGTCGGCGCGCCCGGTGCTTACGACTACGGTCCAGAGCGTACCTCGTGGCTGACGCACCACATCACCGACTGGATCGGCGATGACGGCTTCCTCCACAAGTCGAGCTGCCAGATCCGCCGTCACAATCCCGATGGCGATGCGATCATCATCACGGGTGAGGTGAAGCGCAAGTTCGAAGAGAACGGCAAGAAGTACGTCGAAATCGAGCAGAAGGCGACCACCCACCGCGGTGAGCTCTCTGCGTTCGGTACCGCCGTCGCGGAACTGCCGAGCAAGGGCTGATCCCCTGAGCATGCCTGCTCGTAAACCGGCATGACGACAAGGGCCCGGACCTTCTATGAGGTTCGGGCCTTGTCGTAAGCAGACTGGTTGCGACAAGAATGGAGAGGGATGTGGAGGCAGACCCAGCCGCCAAACCGATATTCGAGGCAAACGATGACGTTCGCGTACCGGGTTTCGTGCTGCCCGTGTCGAAGCTGGTCAGCGAAGAAGCTGCCGCGGCACAGCGGGGCCGCAGTAGCGCCCAGCCGTTCGACACGGCTGAATCCGCAGATGCCGTCACGCGCCGCAAGCAGATCAACGCAATGGTGGCTCCGGCGGTCGCCAAGTTGCGCGAGCAGTTCGCAGTCAAGATCACCGGCACTACGATCGGCGGCATCGATGTGCTGGAGATCACGCCGCGCGATGCCAGTCATGACCGCGATCGTGTGCTCATCAACCTGCACGGGGGCGCGTTTACGCTGGGTTGGGAGGGCATAGCGCTCATCGAAGCGATCCCGGTGGCCGCCCTGGGATGTTACCGGGTGATCACCGTTAACTACCGCATGGCGCCCGAGCACCGGCACCCCGCCGCCGTAGAGGACGTCGCTACCGTCTATGCCGCGCTCCTGCAGGACTATGCGCCGCCGCGGATCGGCATCTACGGCGGCTCGGCCGGCGGGGCGCTGACTGCGCAAGTCGCTGCCTGGCTGTCAGCGCGCGGGCTGCCGCAAGCCGGCGCGATCGGCATCTTCGGTGCGGGTGGCGTGCCTTTCGAGGCGGGCGAGTCCGGGTACATCGCTGGCTACCTCGACGGATTCTTCCCTCCACCGCCTGCGGATGGGACTGATCCGATCGACATCACAAAGGGTTACTTCTCCGGCACCGACAACAATGACGCCAGCGCCTGGCCTGCCTTCCATCCCGAGATCCTCGCGAAATTCCCACCCGCTCTGATCATCACCGGCACGCGGGCGGTTGATCTCAGCCCGGCGATCTACACGAATTCGCAGCTCATCAAGGCGGGAGTTCGTTCGACGTTGATCGTGGGTGAAGGCATGGGCCACTGTTACTACTATAATCTCGCTCTTCCCGAAGCGCGCGACGCCTATGCGGCGATCGTCGCGTTCTTTCGCGAAAACCTGAAATGAGCCGATGACCCAGAGTGAACAGACGCAATGGAAAGGGCCCTTGGCCGGTGTGCGGGTGATCGATTTCACGCGCGTCCTGGCCGGACCCGCAGCAAGCCTGGCGCTCGCGGACCTGGGCGCCGAGGTGTTCAAGATCGAGCCGCCAGGCACTGGAGACGAGACGCGCACGTTCCCACCGATCCGTGATGGTGAGAGCCACTACTATCTGGCGGTCAATCGGGGCAAGAAGTCGATCGTCGTCGACCTCAAGAACCCCGAAGGGCTGGCCCTGGTAAAGGACCTCGCTGCCAAGTGCGACGTGTTGGTTGAGAACTACCGGCCCGGCGTGATGGAACGCCTCGGGCTCGGCTATGAGGCATTGAAGGCGATCAACCCACGCCTGATCTATTGCTCCATCTCGGGATATGGGCAGACCGGACCGCTCAAGGACCGGCCCAGCTTCGATATCGTTCTGCAGGCGATGTCGGGCACGTTGTCGATGAACGGCGAGCGTGACGGACTGCCGACGAAGCTTGGCATTCCCCTGGGCGATCTGGTGGGAGGGATCAACGGCCCCATTGGCATTCTCTCTGCCCTCTACGAGCGCGAGCGGACGGGCGTCGGGCGGCACATCGATGTCAGCCTGATGGACGGCTTGATGGGCATGCTCGGCTACATCGCGCAGCTTGCATTCTTTACCGGACAGGACCCGCAGCGGGTCGGCTCGCAGCACCCCAACCTCGTGCCTTACGGCATCTTCCCGGCGAAGGACGGCTCGATTGTCGTTGCTTGCCTGACACCCAGCTTCTGGAGCCGCATCTGCCGTTCGATCCAGCGGCCCGACCTCACCGAGGATGCGCGATACGACACGCTGGAAAAGCGTCGCGACGCGCGGGAAGACGTGAACGCCATAGTGTCCACCTTCACTGAACAGCACACCGTGGATGAACTGGTCGAGATTTTCACGACGTACGAAGTGCCGCACGCGCCTATTCTCGGCGTTACAGAGGCGCTTTCTCAGCCGCAGGCGGTGGCACGGCAAATGGTTGTCGAAGCGCAGCATGCGTCACTGGGGCCAATCCCGATCGTCAACCGCTCGATCCGCTTCACTGATGCCGAGCAGCCGTTGCCCGAAGCGCCGCCCGTCTTGGGCCAGCACACGAACACCATCTTATCCGATGTGCTCGATCTTTCGCCGGAGCGGATAGCTGCCCTCAGGGCGTCGGGAGTCGTTGCCTGATCTCGGTGCTTCGATAAGAGGACACCGCACATGAACCAGCAGAGGATGAGACATGGCAGAATTGCGCTTCGATAACCGCGTTGCCGTGATCACCGGCGGCGGCCGTGGTCTTGGACGGGCGCACGCGCTGCTGCTGGCCGGCAGGGGCTGCAAGATCGTCGTGAACGATCCGGGCGTCTCCATGGCGGGAGATGTGACAGACGAAGGCCCTGCCGAAGCGCTCGCCGCAGAAATCCGGGCACGGGGAGGCGAAGCGGTCGCCAACACAGACAGCGTCGCAACGCCTGAGGGAGGCAAGGCGATCATCCAGTCGGCGCTCGACAGCTTCGGGCGGATCGATATCCTGATTCACTCGGCGGGCAACGTGCGGCGCGGCAGTTTGAGCGAACTGGCCTATGAGGACTTCCTCTCGGTTCTCGATGTGCACCTCAAGGGTGCCTATCATGTGGTGCGCGAAGCTTTCCCGCACATGATGGCGCAGCAGTATGGACGCATCGTCCTGACAAGCTCGATCAATGGCCTTTACGGCAAGGCGGACAACGCCACGTACTCGATGTGCAAAGCTGGCTTCATGGGGCTGTCCAACACGGCTGCCATTGAGGGTCAGAATGCCAACGTGAAGTCGAACGTGATTGTGCCGGCTGCCGTCACCCGCATGTCGGAGGGGATCGACACCAGCAAGTTCCCGCCCATGGAACCCGAGCAGGTCGCGCCCATGGTCGGCTGGCTCTGCCACGAGGATTGCTCTGCCAGCGGTGAAATGTACGTCGCCATGGGCGGCCGCATCGCGCGAGCTTGGGTGGCGGAGAATGCGGGTTTGTTTGAACCCGAGTGGACGTTGGAGGACGTGGCGGAGAAAATCGATGCCATTCGTTCGGGCTGCGAGCAACTCGCCTTCCCACCTGTGCCGGACGGCCAGCTGGAGCACCTCCTCTACGGGTTTAAGATGATCCGTGAGGCGCAGAGCTAACCGGCGGTCATCTCGTTGATGGCCGAAGTCATCAAGCGGGATATCGCGTGGAAGGAAGAGCGATGTCCCGCAAGGTGGGCACACGGGGCGGCACCCCTCAGACGGCAATCGCGGCCGCGGGAATCACCAACGCACCGTGCTGACGTCCATCAAGCTGAGGCCGGACTGGATGACTGGCAGCGCAACTGCTTAGGGCAGCCTGAATCTTCTACTGAAGAATTTGGAGCGGGTGAAGGGAATCGAACCCTCGTCGTAAGCTTGGGAAGCTTCTGCTCTACCATTGAGCTACACCCGCAAGACGGTCCGGCTGAGGACGGCATGGCTGCCGCTTCGTAGACCGTGAGCGATACGGCTCACTGCCATATTCGCGCGTTGGCTGCAACGCGAAACCCTGCTGCCTGCCCGGTTGCCGTGCGCGACGACCATGCAGCTATTCCATCGTGATGGTCAGGATCTCGATCGCATCTTCTCGCGTGCCAAACGCCAGCACCTCTCCTGCCTCCGCCCCCAGCAGAGCGCGACTCAGGGGAGCGGTGAAGGAGAGCAGTCCCTTTGCCGGATCGGCCTCGTCATGGCCCACGATTGTCACTGTGCGCGTCTTGCCGTCGAGCCGGAACGTGACTGTGCTGCCGAACGCGACGGCTGCCCCGTCCGATGCCGGGGCGAGTTCGGCGGTGATCTGGCGCGTTTGCCAGTAACGCAGGTCGCGCTTCGCGGCGTTGACGCTTGTCTCATCGCCGCCCTGGGCAACTCGAGCCTGGAGCGCGGTCACTCGATCAGCGATCAACGCCTGCCCGCGGGCGGTGACGAGGTTCGGTCCCGGCGGGATCGGTATTTCGAACTTGGGCTCTAGGTGTTCATCGTCGCCCTCTCGACGAAAGGCGACGCTCACGGTGCCTTCTCCGGCAAGAACGGACCGCACGTCACGGCCGTAGCGGCGTTCGGCATCAACGTCCCCGCTTGGCGCGCACCAGCGCCTCATCGAGCGACGAGAGAAAACGTGACCTATCGTTCTTGCTGAAGGGCGGTGGTCCGCCGACTGCATCTCCGCCGGCACGCAGATCCGCCATGATGGCCCGCGTGGCGATGGCAGCGCCGATCGAGTTCAGAGTGAAAAGCTTCCCATTTGGCGCGATGACCGCTGCGCCGGATTTTAGGCAACGGTCAGCCAGGAGAATGTCCGCCGTGATACAGATCGCGTCGGGCGCAGCGCGTTCGGCAATCCAGTCATCCGCCGCATCAAAGCCGTCGGAGACGATCACCCGCTCGATCCACGCATGGGCTGGCACGCGGATCGGGCTGTTGCTGACAATCGCCACCGAGGCGCCGTGGCGGGCGGCGACCTTGTAAACCTCTTCCTTCACTGGGCAGGCGTCCGCATCCACGAGGATACGGATCACCGATCAGGACGCCTTTGCGGTGGGCGCTTCTTGTGGAAAGGCTTCGCGTGCGACCTTTCACCGGATACACGCGGGGCTCCGCCACCTGGTCTGCCCTGGCGACTGGGGCCGCCATGTTCCCGTTTGTTCCGCTTCGCTTCGGCGCGGGGAGGGCCGTCCATGGGAACGATCTCCACCCCGTCGTCTTCATCCGCTGCTGTGCGCCGGACGGCCGCCATGAAGCGGTCCGCGACTGCGCCTGGCACCTCAAACATGGTTTCCTTCGCGGAGATGCGGATGGCACCGATCTCTCCACGGTTGAGGTGCCCGCGGCGGCATAGCAGCGGCAGGATCCAGCGGGGGTCTGCGCTCTGATCGCGGCCGATGTTGAGGCGGAACCAAGTGCTCTGCTCGAACCCCTCACGCGGAGCGCGAGGCGCCGGCTCGGCGCTCAGCAGCTCTTCTGGCTGCGGCATCCGGGCGCGGTGTGCCTGAACCAGGGCCGTGGCGATTTCCTCGGGACTGCGCTCAGCCAGAAGGCGTGTGACCAGTACGTGATCGGCTTCATCCGGCTCGACCGGCGCGAGCAGCGCACCTAGTAATCTTTCGTTGTCGGCAGCGCGGATTTCGTCGGCGGTCGGGGGCGACAACCACTCGGCCGCGATACGTGCAGAGCGAAGCATACCTTCGACCCGGCGGCGGCGCGGATAAGGCACCAGCAGCACGGCGGTGCCTTTCTTGCCCGCGCGTCCCGTGCGTCCGGAGCGATGCTGAAGCGTCTCGGCGTCGCGAGGAATCTCGACGTGGATCACCAGCGTCAAGCTGGGAAGATCGATGCCGCGAGCCGCCACATCGGTTGCGACGCAGACGCGGGCGCGACGGTCGCGCAATGCCTGCAGCGCTTGGTTGCGCTCATTCTGGCTGTGTTCGCCGGAGAGCGCGACAGCAGCAAATCCACGCTCTGTAAGGCTGGCATAGAGGTGCCGCACGTTGTCGCGGGTTGCGCAGAACAGGATCGCGGTTTCAGCCTCGTGCAGCCGCAGGAGATTGACCACCACCCGCTCGATATCCGCCGGAGCGAGGGCCATCGCCTGATAGCTGATGTCACCATGTCCGCGATCGTCGCTGACGGTGGAGATGCGAAGGGCATCGCGCTGGTAGCGGCGGGCGAGCGCTACGATCGGCTTCGGCATCGTCGCCGAGAACAGCAGGGTGCGCCGCTCGGCAGGTGTGGCGTCGAGCAGTTCCTCAAGATCTTCGCGGAAGCCCATGTCGAGCATTTCGTCCGCCTCATCGAGCACGACGGCCGCAAGGGCCTTCAGATCCAAGGCACCGCGCTCCAGATGGTCACGCAGGCGCCCGGGCGTCCCGACAACGATCTGAGCGCCCTGGCTGAGCGCCCGTCGCTCGACCGAAGGATTCATGCCGCCGACGCACGTCGCGACGCGTATCCCGCTGTTCTCATAGAGCCACGACAGTTCGCGACTGACCTGCAGGGCCAGTTCACGAGTCGGTGCGATGATCAGTGCACGAGGCGAGCTGGCAGGCAAGGGCCTGCCCTCGTCGTCCAACAACTGCGGGGCCATTGTGAGGCCGAACGCGACGGTTTTGCCTGAACCGGTCTGCGCGGACACGACGAGGTCGCGTCCTGCTGCTTCAGGTTCGAGCACGGCCGCCTGAACGGGCGTGGGCGTGGTATAGCCACGCGCGATAAGCGCTTCGGATAGAAGCGGAGAGTAAGTGGTGAAGGTCATGGCTCTTGCTTAAATGAGGGCTCGCCTAACGAGGCGGGCTCGCATGCGCAGAAGCGCCTATACTTAGGAGATTGCCCGTCCAATTTCAATAGGAGGGGGTCTTGCGTGCGAGTACCCGTGACCGGAAGCATGCCTTCAGGTGGACGGGCCCTCGCTTAGCCTGGCAAGCTTTGCCGCCAACTCTGCCTGCACAAACGGTTTGCTCAGCAAGGACAGCCGGGGATCCGCACCGTTGGCCTCGGCGTATCCGGAAATGATAATCACCTTTGTGGCAGGTAGCACCCCAAGGACGTGCCAGGCCAGCTCAGTTCCGGACTGGCCTGGCATCAGGTGATCGGTGACCAGGTAGTCAGGCACCAGGCCCTTGTCGATCAACTCAATAGCTTCTGCGGCGCAGCGGGCGGAATGGACCTGATAGCCAAGGTCTATCAACATGTCGGTAGTGGTGTCCCGCACCAGATCCTCGTCGTCGACAAGGAGCACAGTCCCAATAGACGGGGCGACGATCGGCTCATGAGCGGGCATATCGGAAGCGGGGGCTTCGTTGCTGCGCGGCAGACAAAGCTGGATCTGCGTCCCGAGTCCGGGCTTGCTCTTGATCGTCAACCTTCCGCCAAGCTGCGCGGCGAGGCCATGCACCATGGACAATCCGAGGCCGGTGCCGCGGCCAACGCCCTTGGTCGAGAAGAAGGGGTCCACTGCGCGCCTGGCAGTCGCCTCATCCATCCCGACGCCGTCGTCCGTGACGGAAAGGCATACGTACTCGCCAGGCTGCAGATCACCTAGCTCGCCAGACCCGACGGTGAGAGCCGATGCCGCGATGCGCAACGTGCCTCCATCGGGCATCGCGTCACGCGCATTCACGCTGAGGTTGAGCAATGCCATTTCAAGTTGATTGGGATCAGCCAGAGCGGGAGGGAGATCGTCTGCCATTTCCACCACGGTTGCGATCCGAGGGCCAACGGTGCTTGAGATGAGGTCAGCCATCCCGTTCACGAGGCTGACGATGTTGACGGGTACCGTCTGCAGTGGCTGCCTACGCGCGAACGAGAGCAGACGTTGTACCAGGGTTTTTGCGCGTTCAGCCGCCTGCATGGCGCCCGCGACAAGCTTCTGATCGCGTTCGTCGCCAAGACCTTTGCGCTGCAGCCTGTCGAGTGAGCCGATGATCGGCGTGAGCAGGTTGTTGAAGTCGTGGGCGACGCCTCCGGTCAACTGGCCCATCGCTTCCATTTTCTGCGACTGCCGGAGCGCTTCTTCCGAGAGAATCTGGGCAGTCACGTCACGGCTCGATCCGAATATCCGCACGACCTGGCCTTGATCATTCGTCATCGGGATGAGCGTCGTATCCCAGTACTGCGATCGCTCTCCCAACGTGAAGATATCGCGGTACGAGAATATCTTGGCGGTCTCGACCACGTGGCGGTAAGCCTCGACCACGCGCGTCGCGGTATCTGCCGGCAGGACTTCGTCGATGCGCTTGCCTTTGATAGCTTCAAGCTTGAAGCCTACGCCCCCCTCGTGAGCAGGGTTGATCTGTTCGACGATGAATGTGGGGCCGTCACCCACTCCGAGGACGAAGAGCGGATCGGGTGTGTTTTGAAAGTAGGCGCGGTAAAGGGCATCGGCTTCGCGGCGGGCCTCCTCAGCTTGCCTCAATTGCGCCGACCTTGCCTCAACCCGCGCTTCGAGCGTGGCGTTCATCTGGCGGAGCTGATTTTCCACCTCGGCCCGCTCGATGACCAGGCGGGTCCGCTCGGCCAATTCCTCCAGGAACAGGACGTCATCGGCGTGCCATCCGCGCGCGAACCGGTCGGCTACGAACACAATGGTCCAGAGGCGCTCGTCCCTCAGAAAGGGCACAATGAGAAGCGAGCGAGTCTGCAGGTCACCGCCTCTTCTGCCGATGCGCGCCGGTTCCTCCCGAGAGTGTTGAAGCGAGTCCTCCACAATCACCGTTCGGCCTGCATTGAGTTCCGCAATGAGCTTCGACCCAAACTGTTCCGCGGGGCGCGTACCGGCCAGGGGAGCTACGGACCCATCGCTCCAGCACGTTTCGAACTGAAACTCTTCGTTCTCCGGATCGAACTGCGCGAAGCCCGCTTGCGAGGCCGAGAAATGCGCGCCGATCATGGCAGCCATGTCCTGCAGCGTACTTCGCGTGTGCTGCCCTCTCAGCACGTCCGCGATGCTGAGCCGCATTGCGATCCGTGCCTCGCGGCGGGCATAGGCGTTGAAAGCGCGATCGATCTGAGCGGCCCCAAGCGCCAGCAGGAGAATGGCGAGGGTGACCACGGTGATACCGATTGCCAGGTACGTCTGGCTGAGGCTCGCGCTCTCCCCCGCGTGATCGACCTGCCTCGCTGCAGTGAAGACAGCTGCCTTCATGCCGGCGTAGTGCATGCCAGCGATCGCACCTCCCAAAGCGATCGCGGCGGCAGCCCTGTGGTTTGCCTGCTGATCGCGGGACGCCAGCCAGGTGGCGGCAGTCGCGGCGCCGATGGCGATGAGCACGGAGAGACTGAGCCAGAGGCGCTCGTAGCTCAGCGTCGCGTCCATGCGCATGGCGGCCATGCCCATGTAGTGCATTGCAGCTACGCCCGTGCCCATGAGCAAACCTGAAACGACCACGCGCAGCGAGGTTGCCACGCCCCAGCTCATCGCGATCAGGCCACCGGTCGTAAAGGCGATAGGTGTGGCTAGAGACAGAAGACTTAGCGGAATATCGTAGCTGATGCTCATTCCTGGCACGCTGAAGGCCAGCATGGCCACGAAGTGCATCGACCATATGCCTCCGCCCAGTGTTATCGCGGCAGCCCCAAGCCAAGCGCGCCTCATCAATCCCACCGAGGCCCTCATCCGACCCGCGAGGCTGAGGGCGGTATAAGAGGCGAATGCCGCAATCAGCACTGAAAGGATCACAAGGAAGTGGTCGTGAATGCCGACGATGAACATTCCACGCTGCTTCCACAGCACGGGTGGAAAGACAATGATGACGTAAGCAAAACAGGTACATTTTCACGTACTTGCGCTACTCCGACGCAGCAGTGCCTCACTTATGCCATGTCATCGAGCTTGGCTTCCGCAAGTTCGGATGGGACAGATCCGCTGTTGAGAATAGCTGCTGGCAGGCCGATTAGCTTCTCGACTATTTCTTTTCGGAAGTGTTACGTTTTATTGCGGCGGCGATCCTGGGCGGGTTTGGGCGCAGAAGAGTGGCATGCGGTGAGTTTTCGACGGAACGGGAACTCTCCAACGCAGTTAAGGATGGCAGCCACAGTTCGTGGCGTGGCAGAGCAGTTCGGCAATCGGCCCTTCACCATGTGAACGCGCCAGATCAGAACGAGGCTGAGAAGCGTTGGCTCCAGTGCGAAGGCTTTGGGAGTTCCGAGCGAATATGGAGGTGGGAATCCCGTTGCAGGTGCCATACTGCGGCCCGGCGCCGCTCCCGGCAGAGTGGATCGGCCGCTGGAATCTCGATCCTTGGCTGCTGGGCGCGTTGCTTATGCTGGCCATTGCTTCTGCTGGGTACGTTCAGCAACAGCACAGGCGATCTTTGATGGCAGGATGGTTGTTTCTCATCCTGGCGTTTGTCTCGCCTCTGTGCGCCCTGAGCAGCGCTCTGTTCTCCGCAAGGGCAGTCCATCATGTGCTGCTTGTGGCGATCGCAGCGCCGTTGCTGGCACGCGCTTTCCCGGCAGAGCGCGAGAGCGGCTTGGCGCTGCCGTTCGCAGTGTCCGCTCTCACGCTGTGGTTGTGGCATGCGCCGCCGCTTTACACTGCCGCCCTGAATGACAATGCGATCTACTGGCTTATGCAGGTCTCGCTTCTGGGTACGGCATGGTGGTTCTGGCGCTCGGTTTTCGCGGCGCAGGACGTGTTGCCGGCTGCGCTGCTCACCGTGGCTGCCGCGATCGGGCAAATGGGGCTGCTGGGAGCGCTACTGACCTTCGCTCCCGACCCGCTCTATGCACATCATTTGACGGCGCCACTGGCGTTCGGATTGACCCCACTTCAGGACCAGCAGCTTGCGGGGCTTATCATGTGGGTTCCTGCGATGGCGCCTTATCTGCTCATCGCGATCTGGATGGCTCGGCGCGCCTGGAGCGGAAACCTGGCGCAGTGTGCCTCGTGATGCTGGCGATCAGTATTGTGAAAGCGCTCCACATCATGGGGATAAGCTTATGGGCGGCGGGGCTGATCGCGGTGCCGCTCATGCTCGCCCGGCACACTCCGAATGACAATCAGGAGGAGTATGCGCGAGTCCGCCGTTTCACGCATTACGGCTATACACATCTGTTGACGCCCGCTGCCGTCATCGCGGTGGCAGCTGGCACCGGACTCATCTTCCTGCGCGGTGTCTTCGTGCCCTGGATGTTCGCCAAGCTGGTTCTGGTCGGTGCCCTGGTGGCGCTTCACGCCGGCGTTGGAAACATCGTCGTGCGGATGGGCGAGCAGACAAACGAGCGCCAGCCTCCGCACCCCCTGCTGTTCGTCATTCCCGCACTCTTTCTGCTGACCGCGATTCTTTTGGTGGTCTTGAGCAAGCCGGGGATCGGGGACGGTTTCATCCCCGAATGGCTCCATTCGCCCCGTGAACTTCAGCTCCCGCTGGACGAGGTGCCGACTTGATAGTCGAACACCAGCTTGCCGCCGTGCCATCCTGCAAAGCCGGCAAACGCTGCCGACAGGCTCGACAGCAGCAGCCCGTAGGGCAGCAGCATCTCCTCATAGCCGTAGAGGCGGTATCCCCAGTTGGCGCCCAGCACCGCCAGCAGCGTCATGGCGATGATGAAATGAGTCCAACTTGCGGCGCGCGCGCGGATTCCTGGAACGACAAGCAGCTCTACAGTGCCGGAGAGGCCCGCCAGCAGCCCCATGAGGAACGCCATTCCCGAAGCCCAAAGCGCCGCACGTGCCCAAAACAGGTCGCCGGTGGCCCAGTAGAAAATATCTGCGCCCCACGCACAAGTGGTCAGCGCTATGGGGAAGGACACCAGCATCGCATGAACCGGATGTCCGGCAATGGCGATGCGGGACTCGGCATGGTTGAACTTGGGATTGCTGCTGATCGGATCCGTAAGCTGGTTCTCGCGTTTCTCGTGCGCTTGCATCGTGCTCCTTCCGTTTTTGTGCCGGTCATGACCATAACGCTGGGAGGAGGAATTCTTTCCGGCTGCAGCGGTCCATTGTCCACGATGGACCCGGCAGGGCCATCGGCGGAGGCGATCAATTCACTCTGGTGGGTGATGCTGGCCGGTGCAACGGCGATCTTCCTTCTCGTAACAGCGCTGCTGACGATGGCTTTCCTGCGGCAGGGAGATGGCAGCACTTCTGCCCGAAAGTGGATCATCGGAGGCGGCCTCGTCTTTCCCTCGACAGTCCTGTTGGCGTTACTCGCCTACGGGTTGATCATCGGAGAGCGCTTGCTGCCGCGCTCTGGTCCGCAGGTGGTCGAAGTAGGGGCCGAAAGCAGCCGCTGGCGCTGGACCTTCCATCACCAGCGACCTGACGGCTCCATCCTCACAACTCCCGACGTGCTCCATATTCCCGCCGGGCGCCCTATCGATGTGGTGCTGACCACGCGGGACGTGATCCACGCCTTTTGGGTGCCCCGGCTGGCCGGGAAAATGGACGCGATCCCCGGTCACCGGAACGTCCTTCGCATAGAGGCTGCGGCGCCGGGTACTTATGCCGGGATATGTGCGGAGTATTGCGGCATCGGCCACGCCGGCCATGCCTTCCGCGTCGTTGTGCATGATGACGCCGGCTGGTCCGGTTTCCTGACAGGAGAGAGTTCATGAAGGCGCTGCGGCTCCACCGTGCCTTCGAAGCGATCTGGGGGGCTCCGAAGGGCTGGCGCGGTACATTTTCAAGCGTCAACCACAGCACGTTGGGCATTCGCCTGATGGTGACAGCCTTCGGGTTTTTCCTGATCGGCGGCATCCTCGCGATGCTGATCCGGGCGCAGCTCGCTACACCGCACAGCGCTTTCGTGGGACCGGAAGCGTACGCGCAGTTCTTTACGATGCACGGCAGCATCATGATGTTTCTGTTTGCGATCCCCATGTTCGAGGGGTTCGCGATCTACATGCTGCCCAAGATGCTGGGCACACGCGACTTCGCCTTCCCGCGACTGACTGCCTACGGCTGGTGGTGTTACCTGTTCGGCGGATCGATGCTGCTGTTCGCGATGCTGGCGGGGGTCGCGCCGGATGCGGGCTGGTTCATGTACACGCCGCTTTCGTCCAAGCCTTACTCGCCCGGCATCAACTCCGATTTCTGGCTGCTGGGGATCACCTTCGTGGAGATCTCGGCGATCGTCACCGCAGTCGACATCGTCGTGACCATCTTGAAGATGCGGGCTCCAGGCATGTCGCTCGACAAGATGCCCCTGTTTGCCTGGTACATGCTGGTGACCACGATGATGATGCTGGTCGGGTTCCCGCCGCTCATCCTTGGCTCCATCCTTCTGGAGCTTGAGCGTGCTTTCGGCTGGCCCTTCTTCGATGCCGCGCGGGGAGGGGACTCCCTGCTATGGCAGCACCTTTTCTGGCTGTTCGGCCATCCGGAAGTCTACATCATCTTCCTGCCTGCTGCCGGAGCGGTCTCGATGATCCTGCCGGTGATGGCGCGCACCCGGATACTTGGGTACGGCTGGATCGTGGGTGCCGTGATCGCGCTGGGCGTTCTCAGCTTCGGCTTGTGGGTCCACCACATGTTCACGGTGGGCATTCCGCACATGGCGCTCGCCTTTTTCTCGGCTGCCTCGACGCTGGTGGCGATCCCGACGGGCGTGCAAATCTTCGCCTGGATCGGCACATTGTGGGCGGGCAGACCCCAGATGAAAATGCCGATGCTCTATCTGATCGGCTTCTTCATCGTCTTTGTCATGGGCGGGCTCACAGGCGTGATGGTCGCGGTGGTGCCGTTCGACTGGCAGGCGCATGACAGCGCTTTCGTGACCGCGCACCTTCACTACGTGCTATTCGGGGGGTTCGTGTTCCCGATGCTGGCGGCGGCGTACTACTGGCTCGCGCATTTCACCGGGCGACAGTACCAGTACCGGCTGGGCACGGCCGCGTTCTGGCTGATCCTGGTCGGCTTCAATCTCACCTTTCTCCAGATGCACATTGTCGGCCTGCTCGGCCAGGCACGGCGCATCGAGACGTATCCGGCGGGGATCGGCTGGACTGCTTACAATCTAGTCTCGTCCATCGGGGGCTTCATTCTCGCTTTTGGAATTGGCCTGTTCCTGATCGACATATTGCTTCAGTTTTTTCACGCGCCGAAAAGCCGGCGGAACCCTTGGGGCGCCGGCACGCTGGAGTGGGCGATGCTCATTCCGTCTACAAGCTACAATATCGCCAGCATTCCACACGTGGACGATCGCGAGCCCGTTCACGACCAGCCCGACCTCGCATTGTCTCTGGCACGCGGGGAGGGCTACCTCGCCGAACCGCGTAATGGGTGGCGCGAGACATTGGCCGTGAAGACCAGCAGCGGGAAGATCGACCACATCATCGTGCTGCCGGGCAATACTACCCTGCCCGTCTGGACCGCGGTGGTGACCGGCGGCTTCTTCGTGCTCATGCTGCTCAAGCTTTATTGGCTTACGCTGCTGCCACTGTTGGGACTTGTCGTAATGGCCTGGCGCTGGGCCGCAGAACTCGGCCGGAAGGAGGACGTGGGAGCGCTTTCGGTCGGTCACGGCCTATCCCTTGTGACGCATGCGGAAGTTCAGGACCCGCCGGGATGGTGGGGCAGCATCTTTCTCCTCACAGCCGATGGCACATTCTTCGCCTCGCTGTTGTTCGGCTACGCCTTCTTGTGGACGGTCGCGCCCGCCTGGCCGCCTCCGCACTTGTTCGATGCGGGGATCGCGGATCTTGCCGCCGCCCTTGCCGGTGCAGCGCTGGCCGCGTTCGGAGCACGCAGCGCACTCCGCCGTCTGAGGCGAGGCAGCACCGGTGGCGGCGCTCTGGCGATCGCAGGGTTGACGATCATGCTTCTGGCGTTGTGTGCAGCGGTGCTGCGGGCGCCGCCGCCCACGGAACACGCCTACAACGCGGTGTTGGCGGTGCTGATAGCGTACGCTGTATTCCACGTGGCGATAGCACTGCTGATGCAGGTGTTCGTCCTGCTGCGTGCTCGGGCCGGGTTCCTCTCGCCACAACGAAGTGCCGAGTTGCGGATCGCGCAGCTGTGGGCGGATTATGGAGTCGGGTCGGGTCTTATCGTGCTGTTCGCCATCCATGTTCCGGCGCTAATCGCATGACCGCCTTGTTGCGCGCCGTTTCGGGTCTGATTGTCTGGGCTGTCGCCTTCTCCGCCCTCTATGGCTTGCAGGGGCTTGGATGCGCCTTGGGGTGGGACGCCATGATGGTGGGGCCCATCCAGCTCGGAAGGGCGGCGTTGATCGCGCTCTGGCTCGCCTTTGTGGCGGTGCAAGCGTGGATGATCTGGCACTTTTCGCACCACACGCACGGTTCGATGTTCCTGAACCGGCTAGCGGTCGCGATTGCGGTAATTGGATGGGTCGCCACGATCTACACCGGCGTGCCCGTCGTCACGACCTCGATGTGCTTCTAGAGCGGCGCTTACCTCTCCCAGCAATCGGAAAAACCGCGCCGCCCCGGAGGCTTCGTGGCGCGATGGACCTTGTCAGTCGAAGGAGACCTTGCCGCGTCCGGCCTTGACCGAACCGCGCAGCTTCTTGCCTTTGAGGCGCTGTTCCTTGCCCACTCGGTTGAGGCGGCTCTTGGCGCGTTTGGTGGGAAGCTGCTGTGCTTGCACAAGCAGTTCGGCGAGCCGTTCGCGGGCGTCGGTACGATTGGCTTCCTGCGTGCGAAACCGCCGAGCAGCGATGACCAACTCGCCGCGTGCCGTCATGCGGCTGCCCGCAAGTTCGCGCAGCCGTGCAAAGACCGGCGGAGACAAGCGCAGAGCATAGACGTCGAGGCGCAGTTGCACGGCGGTTGCTACTTTGTTGACATTCTGACCGCCGGGACCGGACGCGGCGATGAAGGTCTCCGTCGCCAGCGACTGCGCGCGTTCGACCACTTCGTCAGGCATTGTCTGGCGGCGTCGGCTCCGGTTCGAAGCCGGCAGCGATGAAGTCGGCCGGGAAGGGCGCGGCGGCGATAATCGGCGGCTTGCCTTCCCGGGGCACGCAAAGGACGGCAGCATGAAGCATCGTGCGCGGTGCGCCTTTGCCGTCGCCATACACAGGATCGCCCAGGAGTGCGGCGCCGAGGCCGCTGGCGGCATGGACGCGGATCTGATGGGTGCGTCCCGTTTCCGGCCGGAACTCGACCAAAGTGCGACCTCCCTCCGTAGCAAGCTTGCGCCAGTGAGTAACAGCAGGCTTGCCCTTGCGAGCGGGGATCATTCGCCAGCCATCCTTGGCGGTGCTGACTTTGGAGAGGGCCAGTTCAATGGTGCCCTCGTTCTGCTCCACCAATCCATCGACGATACCGAGGTAGACTTTCTCCACCGTGCGCGCTTCGAAGGCGGCAGCGAAGCGCTTCAGAGCCTTGGGATTGCGCGCCAGCAGGAGGCAGCCTGAGGTGTCGCGATCAAGCCGATGGACTGGAGCAGGTACGCGCTGAAAGTTCAGCCTCAGCGCCTCCAGTTCATCCTCCAGGCTCCGCCCGCCGGCACGCGGCTGGTCGAGCGGCAGCCCTGCGGGCTTGTCGATGACCAGCGCTTCGCCGTCTTCGAAGAGAATGGCGGGAGTATTCATGACAGGGCTTTCGTAATTCGGTTGAGCGCTTCGCGCAGTTTGTTCTCGTCTGCCGCAAAGCTGATGCGAAAGCCGTCACGGCCGCCGAAGGCGGAGGCGGGAACAACGGCGACGCCATGGTCCAGCAGGTGCAGGACAAGGGCAGTGTCATCCGCGAAGCGATCCATCAAAGCAGCGGCATCGACCATGCAATAGAACGCGCCCTGCGGCGTCGGCGTCCAAAGGCCGGATATCGCGTTGATGGCACTTACCACCATGTCGCGCCGCATACGGAAGCGATCGCGCCAATCGGCGAGGAACTCCTGCGGGCCTTCAAAGGCCGCCATTGCGGCCGCCTGGCTGATGGAACTGGGGTTGCCGGAGGAGTGCGACTGCAACTTCTCCATGCTGCGGATTAACCATTCCGGACCAGCGGCGACGCCGATGCGAAACCCTGTCATCGCATGGCTTTTGGAGACGCCTGAGATCGTGAGGATGCGCTCGGCCAAGTCAGGGCACTCCGCCGCAAGCGTGACATGACCTTGGCCCGTGTAGTTGAGCGGCGCGTAGATATCGTCCGAGAGCACCATCACGCGCGGGTGGCGGCGCAGCACTTCGCCAATGCTGTGCAGCATCTCCGGGGGGTACCAAGCGCCGGTGGGGTTGCCCGGGCTGTTCAGCAGCAGCCACTGGGTTCGCGGGCAGATCTGCGCCTCCAACTCTGCTGCGGTGAAGATATAATTGCGCTTCGCCGATGTGATCAGCGGCACCACGCGCCCACCGGCAAAGCGCACGATCTCGGGATAGCTGACCCACCAGGGCGCCGGCACGATCACTTCCTCGCCTTCGCTGACGGTTGCCATCAGCGCGTGGAAGATGGCCTGCTTTCCCCCGGCGCTCACTGTCACCTGCGAAGTCGGCACTTCGACACCGAGATCGCGAGCGAAGTGAAGAGCCGTCGCTTGCTTGAGTCTGCTCGTGCCGCCGATCGGTGTATAGCGGGTCTCCCCGGCATCGAGCGCGTTCTTGGCGGCGGCGATCACGTGCGGAGGCGTCGCGAAATCCGGCTCGCCCACTGAAAGCGAGATGATGTCGATACCCTGCTCGCGAAGCTGCGTCGCCCGGTCAGTCATGGCCGCGGTTTGCGAAGGCGCGATGCGCGAAAGTGCGTTCGAGGTGTGCATCAGGTGAGCAGCCGTGCCGGCATGAGGCCGCGCAAAGCATTCCCGACGAAGAACCCGTCGGAGAGATCATCGAGCGTGAGGTCTGCTTCCCGCGCGCGTTCGGCGTCGAGGAAGGAGCGGCGCAGGACCCCCGGCAAGAGCCCCAGCTGTGCGGCAGGAGTTAACAAAACCCCTTCACGTTCGACAAAGATGTTCGTGAAGCAGCCCTCGGTCACGAGCCCATCGTCACGCAGGAACAGCCCTTCGTGCGCGCCGGCTGTGCGTGCGGCGGAAAGGCCGGTGTCGTAAAAGCCACGATCAGTGGTCTTGTGGCGCAACCGCCAATCGCCGGCGTCCACCGGAAGCGGCAGCACCGCGCAAGTCACTTGCGCCGGCAGCGCGGCAGGCATCTCGCCCAGCTCAAGGCTGTAGGCTCCGCTCCGCGCCGCCACGATGCGGAGCCGCGAGGGGCGTTCGGCATCGAAGCACAGCGCCTGGATGGCATTACGCAAGGCGTGGCGATCGAATTCAAACCCCAGTTCGTTGGCACTGTCGCGGAGGCGTTCGAGATGAAGCTCGAGAAGAGGTATGCCTTCCTCAGGCGTGAACCGCATCGTCTCGATCAAGTCGAACCGGGCCGGGCTACCTTCTCCCGATTGTCGCACGAATCCCCCTTTGACCAGACATTCCCGCCACTCGGGAAGTGCTTCTGAATCCGCGATGATCGCCGATCCCACACCCAGCACCGCCCGGCCGCTCAAACTCTCGCCGCCGCTGCCCTCGACTGTCAGGCGCAAAGTGCGGATTGCCACATTGAACGCCGCATCGCCAGAGGGATCGATCCGGCCAATGCTGCCGCAATAGACTTCGCGAGGATCGCGCTCCACCTCGCCGATCAGCTCCATGGCTCTGATTTTCGGAGCGCCGGTCACCGAGCCGCAGGGAAACAGGGCCAGCAGCACGTCCAGAGCATCCTTGCCGGGGGCAAGCCGAGCGCGGACGGTCGAGACCATCTGGTGCACCGTAGGATAGGTCTCGATAGCGAAAGGATGATCGACACGCACGCTGCCGGGCAGAGCCACGCGCGAGAGATCGTTGCGCATTAGGTCGACGATCATCAGATTCTCGGCGCGGTCTTTCGGCGATGCCGCCAGCGCGCTCCGCAGTGCTGCATCCTCAGCTGCGTCCCCGCCTCGCGGCCGAGTGCCCTTCATCGGGCGCACCGTCACGACGCCGTCCTCCAGAGCGAAGAGCAACTCGGGCGAGAAGCTGAGCAGCCACTGCGCACCGTCATGGATGATGCCACCCATTCCCGCCGCTGCCGCCGGGCGCAGTGCCGCATAGAGACTGACGGGGTCACCGCGCCAAGGCCCCGCCAGCGGAAATGTCAGGTTCGCCTGGTAGATGTCACCAGCTTCGATGGCTTCATGCATCCGCTCGAAAGCACGTGTGTAGGCACCCGCTGAAACTTGCGCTTCAAGCGGACCGATCGTCGGTCTTGCGCGGCCATGCTGCTGTGCCAGCCATCGCGCGACGCCGTCTGTGGGAATGGCTTCGTAGCGGTCGAAGGCGCCGAACCAGATCAGCGGTGTGCTCCCAATGCGCCGCGTCAGTGAAGGCGCGAGCTTCGGCTCAAGCGCAAGGCCGGCCTCATAGGAGATCATGCCGGCGAGATAATGGCCCTCGGCCGCTAGCCGGCCGAGCCTTTCAAGAGCCGGGAGCACGTCTTCGGCACGCCGCGCGACGACAAGTTCGCCAGGAGTCTGGTACAGTCGTGCGCCTGCCGTTGAGCCTTGACGCGCATCGTCAAGCAACACGAACGGTGCGCCGCTCAGGACAGGGATCGAAGACTGCGACACTGCCGGGCGTTTAGCGGCTTGTGTGATCGCTGGCAAAAAGGCTCTCGCGTAGCAGCGTTGCCGCGCCTATTGTCTTGAGGGAAAGGCGGAAAAACGAAGCGATGGGGGAAGTTACCTGTGACTTGGCGCCGGGCTTACAATGTGATCGGCGAGTGGTGCGGCCAACGTGACGCTCATTCGCTGTTTCGCATTCCTTGTTGCACTGGCCCTGTTCAACACGGCCTCGTTCCCGGCATGGGCCGGGGAGGCGAGCTTAGCTGAGCCCTCGCCGATCGAGGTGCATGGAAATCGGTTCAGGGATGACTATCCGCTGGGCCGGCTTGGCGATGCGGTCCGCCCGACAGCATATCGGCTCGACTTGACCATCGATCCATCAAGCTCCCGCTTTTCGGGCGAAGTGGAAATCGACGTCTCTCTTGCGCAGGCGACGTCCACCATTTTTCTTCATGGCCGCGAGCTGAACGTTCGTCGCCTCGCCGTCCGTGTGGCGGACCGGGTGATCGAGGGCGCCTGGGCGCAACTGGACGAGCACGGAGCCGCTCGTATCACGTTGCCGGAAGCGTTGCCTGCCGGCCCTGCGACGCTCCTCTTCAAGTACGACGCCCCGATCTCCAATGCCGCGGCGGGCATGTTCCGCGTGGAAGTCGATGGAGCGTGGTACAGCTGGACCCAGTTCCAATCGACAGACGCGCGGGCCGCGATTCCAAGCTTCGATGAGCCGGCTTTCAAAACTCCGTTTGCAGTGACGCTGCGGACCCCTGCAGGTCTGACAGCGATCGCGAACGCACCCGAGTTGTCGATGACGCGAGAAGGTGGTTTGGACGTCCACCGCTTCGACGTGACAGCGCCACTGCCGACGTATCTCGTCGCCATGATGGTTGGTCCTTTCGCCGTGCTGGAAAGTGCGGTGGAGCCCACGCTTCAACGGCCTGAGCCGCTGCCGCTGCGCATCGTCTCGACGCAGCAGAATGCAGGCCGGCTCGATTATGCACGAAAGAACACAGCGGAAATCATCCGGCTGCTGGAGAACTGGTTTGGCGAACCTTTCCCTTACCCCAAGCTGGATCAGGTAACGACGCCCATACTGCCGGGAGCAATGGAGAACGCCGGCGCCGCACTCTATCGCGACGGGCTCCTGGTGATGGACGCCAAGGCGCCGCTCGCCCAGCAAATGGAGTTCGGCCGGGTCGTCTCGCACGAGATGGCACACCAGTGGTTCGGCAATCTCGTCACGCCGGAGTGGTGGGACGATCTTTGGCTGAACGAAAGTTTCGCGAACGTTATGGGTTACCTCATCGGGCAGGCATGGCGACCCGATCTCGACATCTGGTCGGGCATGCACGACGAGGGCTTCGTCGCCATGGACATCGATGCCCTCACCGCGGGGCGCGCTGTACGCCAGCCCATTGAAACGACTGCGGAGATCGACAGCGCATTCGATCGCATCACTTACGGCAAAGGCGGCCACGTTCTGGCGATGATCGGTGCCTACCTTGGAGAGGAGCGATTTAAGGCCGGCGTCCGCAGCTTCATCGCGGCGCACCGACACGGCACTGCCACTAGCGATGATTTCTTTGCAGCCTTGTCCGATGCCGCGGACGATGACCGCATCGTTCCCGCCCTGCGCAGTTTCGTTCACCAGCAGGGAGTGCCGCTCCTGGTGATTGACCGGGAAGGGGACCAGTACCGGATCACGCAAACCCCCTATGCCCCACTCGGGGTTGCATCATCCGAGACCGCTTGGCTGATTCCGATCTGCGTCCGTAGGGGCAGGGAAAGCCTGTGCCAGATGCTCGAGAACCGCTCGATGACGATTGAGATTGCTGGAAGCGGTCCGTTGGTTCCGAACGCCTGGGGTGCCGGCTACTACCGCTTCGAACTGGCCCCGCGTCACTGGGATGCGCTTATCGACGGGGCGAGTAACTTGTCGGGTGGAGAGGCTCTGTCGGTGGCGAATTCTCTTTATGCCTCCGTACTCGCGGGGCGAGGGACGGTGGCAGAGCTCGCGCGGCTATCCGGCAACCTCAAAAATCACGCCGACAGTCGAGCCGCCTTCGCCGCCGACGCAGCGCTCAGCAAGCTGGTGCGCAAGGGGCTGGTGGATGCCGAGGGCAGGAGGGCCTGGGTTAGCTTTCGACAGCGGCTCTATGCCCCGATGCTTCGGCGCTACGGCTTCGACCCGAGCGCCGGAGCCTATGCCGAAGAGCATCCCGCGCAGACACGATGGCGAACGGCTTTGGTCGCGGTGTTGCTGGGCACGCCGCGCGGGAGGAAACTGCGTGGGCAGCTACAGGATGCAGCGGAGAAGTACCTGCGTGGTGATCGCGCGGCGCTTGACCAGGCATGGCTGGATCAGGCTCTTGATCTGCACATCGTCGGGGTAGGCGAGACGGCTGCACGACAGCTGGTGGACCAAGCCCTTGCATCGGAAGATCCGGTATTCCGCCCTGCAGCTCTCGTGGCTGCCGCGCGGAGTAGCAAGCCGGCGGTCGCAGCTTGGCTCCTCAACATGGAGGATGCACGTCTGCGCGCGAGTGAGCGGTTGGACATTCTCGATGGCGTGATGGCCCGAAGCGCCACGCGCGATCTCGGGTACGACTGGATATTGAGCCACCTCGACACGCTTCTCGCAGGCAGCGACGGCCCCTTTTTCGCAACCCGGGTTGCCACCGCCCTAGGGCAGTTCTGCTCTACAGAGCGGGCCGAGCAGATGTCGCGCAACTTGCGACCGCGTTTTGCCGACACGGCCGCTGCGCTCCAGCTGGAGCGTTCCATCGAGCAAGCACACAACTGCGGCGTTCTTGCCCATGAGTTCGGTGGCGCCATCAGTGAAGAGTTCGCCAGGCTCAACTAAGTGGCAGCACGATCTTCGCTGTAAGACCCTCGACTTGTCCTTCCGAGGTTCGCCGGTTGACCAGCACGAGTGCGCCGCCGTGCTGTTTCGCGATTGCGCGGGCGAGGGCAAGCCCCAGCCCGGCACCCCCGGTTTCTGTATTGCGGGACGGATCGCCCCGGGTGAAAGCTTGCATCATCGTTTGAAGCGAGCCTTCAGGAATACCCGGCCCGTCGTCGTCGATGCGGATGACGACCTTATCGGCTTCTCTTTGCATGGAGACCCTTGCAGACGCGCCGTAACGGAGCGCGTTGCCGATGAGATTACGAAGAGCGCGCCGCAGCCACGTTGCACGCGCCTCAAGCACGGTGCGCTCGGTGGTGCCGAGTTCGACGGGCTCTCCCATGTCCTCGTACTCCTCCACCACCGCGGCGACGAGGGCGGAAAGCTCTGTTCGTTCGACTGGATCGGTAGGCCGACCAACCCGTGCCAGCGAGAGAATGTCGTCCAGAGTGCGGACAATGTCTTCGATGGTTGAAGCCATCCTGGCGCGCTCGCGCTCGTCTTCTACCGACTCGATCCGCACCCGAAGCGCGGCCAACGGAGTCTTGAGATCGTGCCCGATTGCGCCGAGCATGACGTCCTTTTCGTCCAACAAGCTGGATATCCGCCACTCCATGGCGTTCAAGGCGATGATCAGCCGACGCACGTCCGCGGGGCCCATTGGCGCGATCTGCCCGGAGGGATCCTGCGTCGCAGCGAAGTGAGCCACCTGCCTCGTCAGCGCATCAAGCGGACGCGTGATCCGGCGCAGGATGAGTGCCACGACACCCACGAGCACGATGTAGATTATCAATGTCTGCACCAGCAGCGGCTTGATCATGGCGTAGGTCGAGGGTGGAGCTCTCACGCGTGCAACCATCCAGCTGCTTGCATGGGGCAAGCGCACGCCTGCCACGTACAGGTCGGTGGCCAAAGCGCGGTTGCGGGCGGCAGGCGGCATCCCGAGCCTGTCGGTCCGGCGCTCTATTGCGAAGCGCGCATAGGGGTCTGCGGCGACCGGGCGCCGCACTACGACCACTTCAGCAGGTTGAAAGTCCTGGGCAACAAGGATCTCGCGCAGTTTATCCTCTGCATACTCGTCCCGGCGCTCGCTCTCGCGCAGCGGCGAGGTGCGGCTTGTCTCTACGGCGAAGCGGTGCAGGCGATCAGAAAAAAAGTCGTCGGATCCTGTCCGCCGACGACGGTGCATGCGCTCACCGCCGCGTGCTTCCGCGATCAGGCGGAAGGCGAGGGCGTTCACCTTTTCCGCCTGAAATCCTTCATGCTGCGCGCGATAGATGAGTGCCGCGCCGAGGCCCTGAACCAGCAGTAGCGCTGCCGCAACGGCGAGCAGCATTTGTCCTACAAGGCTGCTCGGCGGTAAAGTCATACGTCCTCGTTCAGCACGATGCGCTTCACGTCGGTGGCAAGCATGTAGCCGCCTCCCCACACAGTCTGAATCATTTGCGGATTCCGGCTATCGACCTCGACCTTGCGCCGAAGCCGGCTCACTTGGTTGTCGACCGCCCTGTCGAATAGATGGGCCTCCCGGCCCTGCACCATGTCCAGCAAACGATCTCGATCGAGCACTTGGCGCGGGTGCTCGAGAAATGCCAGAAGCAGGCGGAATTCGGCGGACGAGATAGCCACGACCGCGCCCTCCGGATCGCTGAGGCGGCGCTTGAGAGGGTCTAGCCGCCAGCCTTCGAACTCGAAGACTTCGTTTTCCGCGATGGGAATAGCGGCACGGGTGGCACGGCGCAGGACGCTACGAATGCGGGCGACGAGTTCGCGCGGTTCGAAGGGTTTGACGACATAATCATCCGCTCCGATCTCCAGACCAACAATGCGGTCAGTCGCCTCTCCCTTGGCAGTGAGCAGGATCACTGGAATATCCTGACTCTCGACCAGGTGACGACACAATGACAGACCATCTTCTCCCGGCATCATGATGTCGAGCAAGACGATCTGTGGCTTGTCCTCACGAAGCCGGCTCCGCGCCTCTGCGGCCGTGGCTGCTGCTGTCACGAGGAACCCCTGGCGAGTGAGGTACTCCGCCAGGGGCTCTCGCAGCGTCGCCTCGTCATCGACGAGGAGCACCTTGAGTGACGCGGTTTCGTTCATACTGGGCACGCCTCCGCGTAGTGTCGTCAGTTCTGGGGCTGTTGGGCGCGCTTCTGCTGCCACTTGGCCTTCATCTGTTCGCGCATCGCCTGCTGCTCCTCAGAGGTCACCTGGCCGTCCTTGTTGGTGTCTGCGGCATCGAAGTGCGCGAGAGCGACGGTGGTGAGCTCGGCTTGAGTAATCACACCGTCCTTGTTGCTGTCGGCCATCCTGGCCATGCCCATCATGCCGCCATGATGGCCACCGTGACGCATGCCGCCACGCCAATCACCCTTGGAACCGCGCTGGCCGCGATCATGGGCCATCGACCCATCCTTGTACGCAGCGTGCTTGTCGCGGCCAGTGTCGGCCATGAACTCCTCACGTGAGATCTGCCCGTCCTTGTTGGCGTCGAGACGATCGAACTTCGCGGTCTTCATCTGCTGCCGGCGTTGTTCGTGGTCGAGCTGGTCCAGCTTGCCGTCCCTGTTGGCATCAAGGCGGGTGAACATGGTGGCGGCGGCGCTCTGCGCTTCGCTGCGTGTGATCACGCCATCGCCATTCGTATCGACCATGGCCTGGCCGCTACCCGGTGCTGCAAAAGCGCTGCCGGCGACGGCCAGAGCGGCCATGGAAAGGCCGATCATGTACTTTTTCATTGTCATAACTCCAATCCAGCTCCCGAAGGATGAGGAAAGTCACGCCCGGAGCGAAAGGAGATCATGGGCGTCACTTCTGAAACCCATTTAGTCCTTCATTGTCGCGCGGTTATGCCGAGGACGCGGAAAACTGTCGCCATTTGTAACAAGGCAACTACTTGGTTCATGCGGCCGCAACTTCATCGGCGAGGTGCTGAATCTCTAGCTGGGCGTTATGGCGGCTACCGCGCATTCCTCAGCCGAGGGCGCGGCAACGCTCTTCCAGCCATGCTCGGTCCTCATCATGAAGCTGGGGCCCGATTACCTCGAGAACCCGAGCATGATAGGCGTTCCACCAGGCGATCTCTTCGGACGTGAGCAGCGACAGGTCCACCATGCGACTGTCGATGGGCACCAGCGTCAGCGTCTCGAAGCCGAAGTAGTCATCCTCTGCGCCGGGGATTTCTCGCGGCTCCACCAGTACCAGGTTCTCGATGCGGATGCCGTACTCGCCCGTCTTGTAGTAGCCGGGCTCGTTGGAGAGGAACATTCCGGCCAGCAGTTCCTGGTCGGTACCGGCTTGTCCTCCCGCGGACTTGGCGATGCGCTGCGGCCCTTCGTGGACCGATAAGAAGCTGCCGACGCCGTGGCCGGTGCCGTGAGCGTAATCGAGCCCTGCCTGCCACAAAAACTGACGCGCGAGGATATCGAGCTGGTGACCGGCGGTGCCGCGCGGGAATACAGCGCGGGCGAGCGCAATGTGCCCCTTGAGCACGCGGGTGAACCGGTCCTTCACCTCGGCTGAGGGATCGCCGGGGCCGATCCAGACAGTTCGGGTGATGTCGGTCGTGCCGTCCGGGTACTGTCCGCCCGAGTCGACCAGATAGACGCTGCCCGGCTCAAGCGTCCGACTGGTCTCTTCGCTGACGCGGTAATGCACGACTGCGCCATTGGGGCCTGCGCCCGAAATGGTGTCGAACGACAGATCGCGCAGATCACCGCACTCCTTGCGGAACGTGTGGAGCGCATCGGCGGCCGACAATTCGGTGACGGTGCCCTGAGGGCCTTCCTGCTCCAGCCAATGAAGAAACCTTGTCACTGCCGCACCGTCGCGCGCTTGCGCGTCGCGGTGCCCTTGCTGCTCGACCGGGTTTTTGACTGCCTTGGGCAGCACAGTAGGATCACGCGTCTCGACAATGCCGGCGCCAGCCTGCTCCAGCGTTGCGAAGATCGCTTCGACTGCCCGTTCAGGGTCAACCGCAATGCGTTTCCCGTGGAGATCCTGCAGCGCAGGAACGAAGGCATCGCGCGGCATGATTCGCACGGCATTGCCGAGGTGGCGGCTCAGCTCGGGGGTGACCTTTTCCTCAGCGATGAAAAGCTCGGCCGTGCCATCGGCATGGGCAAGCACATAGGACAGCGCGACGGGAGTACGCTCCACATCCTCCCCCCTGATGTTGAGCAGCCAGGCGATCGAATCGAGAGCCGAGATGACAGCCGCATCGAGATTCTGCTCAACCAGCCAGGCCGACAGCGCCTCGCGCTTCGCCTGGCTCGACTTGCCGGCGAACGCGTCGTCGTGAACGAGCGCGGGAGCTGGGGAGGGCTGGGGGCGATCTTCCCAGACCGCGTCGATCGGATTGCTCTCCACGGCAACGAGGGACCCGCCGTTTGCCTCCAGCGCCCGCCGGGCTGTTGCTGCCCACCCTTTGCTGTGCAGCCAGGCGTCGTAGCCGATACGCGCCCCTTGCGGAGCGTGTGCCCCTAGCCACTGAGCGACACTCGTCTGCGGCACGTTCTCGTAGGTGTAGAGGCGACCGTCCACCTGATCTCGCACCTGCAGGGTGTAACGTCCATCGACGAACATTGCCGCTGCGGGATTGCGCGCCGCCTCTGTCAGCACCACGGCAGTGCCCGCCGAGCCGCCAAAGCCGGTAAGCCACGCGAGCCGCTGGGCGTAGGCGCCCACATACTCGCTCATATGTTCGTCAGAGATCGGGATCACGAAGCCGTCCAGGCTCTGGCGGTCGAGTTCCTTGCGCAAGGCATCAAGCCGCGCTTCGTGTGTGTTCATCAGCATGGAAGGCTTGTCCGGGTTGCGGCTGTCATGGAGCGACCATAGATGCGGGACATGGCAACTTCCACCCAGACCCTTTCCGGTCCACCGCGCGCGGCAAAGAAACCGCAGATTTCCACTCACCACGGCATCGAAGTCGGTGACGATTATGGATGGCTGCGTGATCCCGGGTACCCGGAAGTGAGCGACAAGGAGGTTCTGGCGCACCTGGAGGCGGAGAATGCCTGGTTCGAGTCGCGAATGGAGCCGCACAAGCCTCTGGTCGACAAGTTGTTCAAGGAGATGCGGGCCCGCATCAAGGAAGCGGACAAGTCCGTACCGCAGAAGGATGGTGACTGGTACTACTGGATCGAGTTCGAGGAGGGCGCTGAATACAAGAAGTGGTGGCGCCGGCCCGTCGTCGGCGGAGCCGACGAACTGATCCTCGACGAAGTGGCGCTGGCGGATGGCAAGGAATACTTTCGCCTCGGCGCGATCTCGGTGAGTAAGAGCGGGCGGCTGCTCGCATACTCCGTCGACGACAACGGCTCCGAGCGTTTCACAGCGCGCGTGAAGGACCTTACTACTGGTGAACTGCTGCCGGACGAGATTCCCGGCACGCTTTCCAGCCTGGTATGGGTGGCTGAGGACACCGGACTCGTCTACTCGCTCGCCAACGAGCAGTGGCGTACCGACAACGCACGGCTGCACAAGCTGGGCACCCCCACGACTGAGGACGTGGAGCTGTATCACGAGGACGACGAGGGGTTCCGCGTCGGCTCCTCGCTGTCGGCCAACGAGCAGTGGCTGATTATCGGCGCCAGCGATCATGAGACCAGCGAAGTGCGACTGGTCCGGGCCGACGATCCGCTGGGCGAGCAGAGACTTGTTCGCCCGCGGGAGAAGGGCGTTGAGTATGACGTCGATGAGCGGGATGGCGTCCTCTACGTGCACGCCAACGACGCGCACGAGAACTTCCGTCTTGCCACAGCTCCGCTCGACCATCCCGGCGAATGGATGACGCTGATCGAGGGATCGGACGCGTTCTATCTTACCGGCTTCGAGCTGTTCCGCGACTTCTACGTAGTCGAGGGACGCCGCGCGGGGCTCGATACGATCGAAGTGCGCTACTACGACGATGCCTCGCGCGTTGAACCGATCGCCTTCCCCGAAGCGAGCTACAGTGCCGGCTTGGGGGACAATCCCGAATGGGACATGCAGATCCTGCGCCTATCGTACGAGTCGATGGTGAGTCCATCTACGGTCTACGACTACTCGGTGGCGGACCGGAGCCTCACCACCTTGAAGGTGCAGGAGATTCCCTCCGGCTATGATGCCTCCCTCTATGTGACTGAGAGGCTGGAGATCCCCGCACGAGACGGTACTCCGATCCCTGTAAGCGTCGTCATGCGCAAAGACCGCAAGGCCGGCGGCCCTCTGCACCTTTACGGTTATGGCGCTTACGGTATCTCGATTGATCCCGGCTTCTCCACGACGCGGCTTAGCCTCGTCGATCGCGGCTTTGCGTATGCGATCGCCCATATTCGCGGCGGAGACGATCTTGGTCGCGCCTGGTACAAAGCGGGCAAGCTGGAGCGGCGGACCAACACCTTCAACGATTTCGTCGATGCGGCGAAGGGTCTCGTGGCGCGTGGCTACACCGAAGCCGGCCGGATCAGCATCTCGGGCGGCTCTGCCGGCGGCGAGCTGATGGGCGCTGTGGTCAACTCCGACCCGGAGCTGTTCGGAGCGGTTGTCGCGCACGTGCCGTTCGTCGACGTGCTGAACACGATGCTCGATGCCTCGCTGCCGCTGACACCGGGCGAGTGGCCTGAGTGGGGCAACCCGACCGAGGACCGAACGGCCTTCGAACTGATCCGCAGCTACAGCCCCTACGATCAGGTTTGCGCCCAGGCCTATCCGCCGCTGATGGTGACGGCCGGGCTCAACGATCCGCGCGTAACATATTGGGAGCCGGCGAAGTGGGTCGCCAGGCTGCGTGAGCTCAAGACGGACGACAACGAGCTGATCCTCAAGACCAACATGGGCGCGGGCCATGGCGGCAAGTCCGGTCGTTTCGAGAGCTTGCAGGAAACGGCGGAGGAATTCGCCTTCATCCTGTGGCAGCTGGGCGTGGACGGGTGAGCCGCTTCACGCTCACGTTCGACGCGCTGCCTGAGCACATCGACCGTATGGGCCACGTTAACAACGCGGTCTGGGTGCAGTGGATGGAAGCCCTCGCCACCGCGCACTGGGAGGCCGTCGCCGCGCCCGAGGACCAGGCTGCCTACGCCTGGCTCGTGGTGCGGCACGAGATCGACTATCGCGGCAACATCCGGGAGGGTGAGAGCGCCCAGGCCACCACCTGGGTTGAAGCCCCACCTGAAGGCGCCCGCTTCGAACGCCGTTATGAATTCCGTAATCCGGCAGGCAAAGTAATCGTAACCGCTCGCACGCAATGGGCCATGCTCGACATCGCAGCGGGCCGGATCATGCGTGTGCCGCCGGAGCTGGCGGACAGGTTTTTGTCGCGATGAAGTTGGGTGGACTGTAAGGGCGGCTCCCGTCGACCTTGCAGAGATTAGACTTGGCCCGTAGGTCTGTCAGACGGCAAGCGGGGCGGGCTCATAATCAAAGAAGTGGCATCTAGGGCGGGAATCACAGCACTAGTAGTCTCGTTTATCTACATGTTTACAAAAAAGTCGAACAGAAGGTAGTACTTAACAATACGAGACGCCGACCGGTTTCTGCTAACATCAGCTAAGCTATATGCGGTAATCAGAAGCCGACCCCCACAAATGTCGCCGGCTAGGTAGGCAACCCAAATAATACTAAGCGTTTGCGCAGCGTATCTTGCTGTTTTCCACTCTGAGCGGCAAGTCCGGGAAGGAGCCATCGTCGGCGGGGCATCTCCCGATGAGTTCCTTTAGAGAAGGCCGCATTAACCGCTCACACCTCAGTTATCGCCGTTCAGCGAAGTGGCAGTTGAGCGAGGGTTTGCCGTTCGACCTCAAGCAGCGTGAGTTACAATGCCGGGGCGCCTGAACTAGGGTAGTTGCTGTCATATTCGTCAGTTTCAGCGCGCATTGTGTCGCTTCTGCCAAGCGATCTTTTCCGAGAGCTCGGCTACATCGTCTTCAGCAGCGGCGCTCCGCGGCATTGAACAATGGAGCCACATCATGGCGACGATCACCACGACGGACGGCACCGAGATTTTCTACAAGGATTGCGGCAGCAAGGATGCGCAGCCCATCGTGTTCCACCATGGCTGGCCGCTATCAAGCGACGACTGGGACAACCAGATGCTGTTCTTCCTGGGCCAAGGATATCGGGTGATCGCCCACGATCGGCGCGGGCATGGCCGATCAAGCCAGACGGACGCAGGCAACGAGATGAACACATATGCCGCGGACGTGATAGAACTGGCCGAGGCGTTGGACCTGAAGAATGCGGTGCACGTCGGACACTCGACCGGCGGCGGTGAAGTGGCCCGCTACGTAGCGCGCGTCGCCGCGGGCCGGGGGGCGAAAGCGGTGCTGCTCGGTGCGGTGGCACCGATGATGATGCGTTCGGATACCAACCCTGCAGGGCTGCCGCCTGAACTGTTCGATGGCTTCCGCGCGTCGCTGATCGCCAACCGCGCTGAATTCTACCGCGAGATTGCATCGGGGCCGTTCTATGGCTTCAATCGGGTGGGCGCGGAGGTAAGTCAGGGGCTGATTGACAACTGGTCTCGCCAAGGACTGATGGGCGGCGCGAAAGCGCAGTATGACTGCATCACCGCGTTCTCGGCGACCGACTTTACCGAGGATCTCAGGGCGATCAACGTGCCCGTGCTCGTGATGCACGGTACCGACGATCAGCTCGTGCCTTTCGCAAACCATGCCCCGCGATCGGTAGAGCTGCTCAAGAACGGAACGCTGAAAGCCTATGAGGGGCTTTCGCATGGGATGGCAGCCACCCACACCGAGGTGATCAATGCCGATCTGTTAGCGTTCGTGCGCAGCTGATCGTCTCGGCAACAGGGGGGGCGGCGTGAACTCCGCTCCCTGTTGTCGCCGTCCTGCAGTCATCAGCCCTGCGCCTCTGCGACAGCTGCCCCGACGTCCGACGCAACCCCAAAGCGCCTCCTATATTCGGCGGGGGCAAGGCCAGCGACGCGGTGGAAAATCTTGCGGAAGGCCGAGGTGTCGCCATACCCGACCTGCCAAGCGATCTGGTCAACGGGAGTTCGGGTGAGCTCCAGCGCTTCCCGAGCCTTTGCGACACGGATCTGCTGCGCGTATTCGGTGGGCCTGAAGCCGGTAGCCTGTTTGAACCGTCGCAAAAACGTACGCTCTTCCAAGCTAGCGCGCTTGGCGAGCGCTGCCACGGATATCTCCCTGGCTCCGGTCGCCTGCATCCAATGCTGGATAGCGAGGATAGCGGCATCTCCATGTCCGAGCTTTGGAACGAACTGTCCATAAGGGCGCTGCGCGCGTCCGGGCGGATCTATCAGAAGGAAGCGCGCCGTGTTGAGCATCACGCTAGTCTCTAGAAGGCGCTCAACAAGCGTGAGCCCGAGATCGGTCAAAGCCAGGATGCCTCCTGCGGTGATGATGTCGCCATCGTCGATGACCATCCGATCAACATCCACCTGCACGGCAGGGTAGCGGGAGGCCAGTGCCTCGGCAAAAGCCCAGTGCGTGGTTGCCGCCCGATTTTGTAACAGTCCGGTCTCTGCAAGGACGAATGCGCCTGCGCCTGCGCAGACCGAGCAAAGCGTGGTCCCCCTCTGATGCAAGCGCACCATCCAATCGGAAAAGGCCGTCATCTTCTGCATGCGATCGGGGACGACTAAGCTCGGTGGAGTGATGACGTGCGTGAGCGCATGCTCCTCCTCGGGACGCGTATCGAAGGTGCAAACGATGTCCTGGGCCTTCCTGCCGCCATTGGCTGACGCGTATCTCCGGGGCGCTGGCAGGAGCGGCCGAACATGCGACATCGTTGGCGATGCGGAGAAGATCGATCAGCCCGTAGATCGAGGAAAGCTGGCAATCCGGATATTGCACCAGTCCAATCTCACCGCGCGCGCGGGCCGTTGTGCTCATGTCAGTTCTATCCCGCAATATGTCGGCTCCGGCTAACGCCGCCGCCCGGTTCGCCCCCTATACTCCTCACCTAAGAAGGTGCCGGGTCAAAGCGGCTCAACCAGAAGGATCCGAGCATGTACATGAAGTTCGCAGCCGCCGCCGCCATTGCATTCATGTTAGGGCAGCGTAGCCACGGCTCAACAAGCAGGCGTCAAGCGCACGGATTTGCAACGACAGGATCTATCATTCAAAGGCATAGAAACCGTTCAGGCCCGTATAGACATCGCGCCTGGTGTCACGGCGCCTTGGCATCATCACCCCGGCGAGGAGGTGATCTACGTCCTCGAGGGCACGTTGGAATATGAGCTCGAAGGCAAGAGCGCGGTGACTCTGCGGTCGGGGGATGTTCTGTTCGTTCCCTCAGGCGTGGCCCACAAGGCGCACAACCCCGGCACGACGAACGGCGCCGAGCTCGCTACCTACATAGTCGAGAAGGGCAAGCCGCTCGTGGTGCCCCTCGCTCACATGGAGAAGCACTGACGATCGCAAGCTAGTAGCGCCGCGGGGACGCCATCACCGCAGAGCCACAGGGCTGCTCACGGGGAGCACTTCGGTTTGCGCTGAAAAAGCGGCGCAGCATTGACCGCTATCGCCCGAGGCTGTGTAAAAACGCGAGGCTGTGCTAGAGTTTTCCCGCATTTGCGGGAGGCTTTGGAATGGGCCGTTTCGTTCAAGGGGAAGACCGCCGG